>CAYULH010000015.1:0-60038 GCA_964445645.1 uncultured Aureispira sp.
GATTTAAAAATACGCTTTGTAAACAAAGCTACAATCATTTCATCCCTTCGGGATTTATAAAACCACTGTGTAAAAACTAGAAAATTCAGAACTTAACAGCCCTGCCTAAAAGAACGGCATAACCAAGGAAAGGAGGCACTCCTTCCTTCCGAATTAACCGCCCACCCCCAAATTTTCTAGCACAGTTCTTGAATTACACCTACCAACAGCTATACAACCACAGCAAAAACAACACCGCATGAACGCAACAAATTATAGCATACTATTAGCCATTGGCTTACTAATGCCTTATCTGGCACAGGCCCAACAAGCCCCCAATGATTCCAGTGCGCCCAAATACCTAGACGAAGCCGTAGTCATCGCCCCTGGTGAAGTGTACAGCACCACCACCATTGACGGCAACATTGTCCGCATTCTCATCATAGATGGCGACACTATTCCTGTGGCCGATTTGGGCAGCATCCAAATCACCCAGCAGCGCAATTTTGCTACCCGAGGCGAGCGCAGACGCTACAAACAATGGCGACGTTATGCCGCCAAGGTGTACCCCTATGCTGCCGAGGCCATTCGCCTGTACCGCCAAGTAGAGGAAGACACCAAGGGCATGAAAAAACGCAAAAAACGCAAGTACAGCCGCAAAATGGAAAAGGAATTGAAGCCGCAGTACATGGATGAACTGAAAAAACTGACCAAATCGCAAGGTTATATTCTTATCAAAATGATAGAACGTGAACTGGACAGACCTTTTTATGATGTGGTGGTTCAATTGGAAGGCGGCTGGAAAGCCATGCAGTGGCAAACCTTGGGGCGCTGGTATGGCTACAACCTCAAAGATGGCTACAATCCCAAGGATGATGAATTGTTAGAATCCATCTTACAAGACCTAAATATCAGTTATGGGGTTGAAGCCCCCACCCAATAATAGGATGAAGTTGTTTAAAAATGGAATTGTGTTGAACCGAGGCCATAGCCGAGCTCACGCAAGTATAATGAGAGCAAATTTGGTTCTAACCGAGCCAAAGGCGAGCTCACGCAAGTAATCAAGGCGAAAATTTAGCTCATAGCAGCGCTATGGGGTCAATTTTCAACGATGAACCGAGGCTTTGCCGAGCTCATAAGCGAAGCGCACTAGTAGGGCAAAATTGGCCTTCATTAGCGACATTAGGCTAACCGAGCAACGCGAGCTCATGCAAATAAATTTAAACAACTTCAATTAATCAAAATCAAGTTTCAAGCACACCATTCTTCTTTTTTATAGATAGAATGGTGTTTTTATTTGCCACTACATCAGCATCAACCCTTCATTATTTAGAGAACTACTTCTAGTTTTTGTAGTTTTAAATGTCTTATAGTAATTTAAACTTCTAATTTGGTTTATTAATTGTGGGTTGTAATAATGACGAGCAACCCCCACCTAGTGCTATTTTTGTTAGCCTTCTTACACTTTTTAGTTTATGCAGCCTATTGTACGCATTTTTTTTATCGTTCTTTTTATTATTTGTAATTATTGGGGTCAAGCCCAAAATATTGGTGCCGAACCACAACAATTTTTGGTACAACTCCATGCCAAAAGCTCTATCAAAACCCTCATGCACCAACTCCGAGCGCAAAGCCCTCAGCTCCATTGGCAAACGCCCAAGCAGCTCATTCCGGGGCGCAATATTTGGCACTTGCACTATCAAGGGGCAGGCGATGATAGAGAATTGCTCTATCTATTGCGACAAGCCAAAGAAGTAGAAATCGCCCAGCACAATCACAGATTGGAGCTTAGAAGCCCACAATCGACCACGCCCAATGATAATTTATTTGCCAATCAGTGGCAGTATATTAACAATGGTGCTAATGGGGGAACGGTGAATGCCGATATAGATGCCGACTTGGCTTGGGATATTACTACAGGAGGCGTTACCACTCAAAATGACACCATTGTAGTAGCGGTTATTGATGATGGTTGCAATACAGCCCATCCCGATTTGATCAATAATATTTGGGTCAATCGTGCCGAAATCCCCAACAATGGAATTGACGATGACAACAATGGCTATGTAGACGATTACCGAGGTTGGAATTCTAATACCAATAATGATAACATTGCGGGCGGCAATCACGGAACGCCTGTGGCGGGTATTATTGGAGCAGAGGGCAACAATGGCACAGGTGTAGCTGGTGTAAATTGGAAGGTGAAGTTGATGATTATTAATAATAATTTCAATACCACCGAAGCCAATGTACTAATTGCCTACGGCTATCCACTTGCCCAACGCATTCGCTACAACCAAACCAATGGTGCAGAAGGAGCCTTTGTAGTCGTTACCAATGCCTCTTGGGGGCTTGATTATGGCAAGGCAGCCGATGCGCCGCTTTGGTGTTCTTTTTATGATACCTTGGGCAAACATGGTATTCTGAATATTGGAGCTACTGCCAATCTCAATATTAATGTAGAGGTAGCAGGAGATTTGCCTACTACCTGCCCTAGTGATTACATCATAGGCGTTACGAATGTCAACCGAGCAGGCAACAAAGAAACAGCCGCTGGTTATGGCACTCGAAGCATTGATTTGGGGGCTTTTGGCACCAGTGCTTACACCCTCACCCGAACCAGCTATGGTGCTTTTGGAGGTACATCTGGTGCGACCCCTCATGTAGCAGGGGCAGTGGCCTTGCTCTATTCGGGGGCTTGTGATAATTTTATACAATATGCCAAGGTGCGCCCCGACCAAGCCGCACTAGCCATGCGCCGCTATATTCTGGACGGGGTCAAGGTTGTTCCTTCTTTGGCTGCTCTTGCTGTTACAGCAGGCTATCTCAATCTACATGGCAGCCTGCTCGAATGCATCAATGATTGCCCTACCACTACTTGTTTTGAGCCTTACCAAGTCCAGGCCACCAATGTTACCGATCAGCAAGCCCAAATTAATTGGACAACAGTATCGGCCGTCAATCAGGTATCGTACCGATACCGCAGGCCGGGTCGTCCTTGGTTGTCTTTTTACATGACACTACCTGTAGGACAGGATAGTGTATTGCTAACAGGTTTGCTGCCTTGTACGACCTATGAAATAGAACTGGCAGGGAATTGTAGCAGTGCCAACAGCGATACGACCACCTTTACCTTTCGTACAGATGGCTGTTGTGAGCCACCCTCTTTTTTGACCCGACGTACGGTTAGCTTTTCAGATGCCCGTGTCAGCTGGGATGAGGTTTTGGCTGTTAATAACTACTTGGTATTTTACAAAGACCGAGACTCTGCAAGGTGGCAAACCACCACTACCCCTGACACGACATTGCTGTTATCTGGACTGGATAGTTGTACCTTTTATCAAGTGTTTGTGCAAGGCATTTGTAGTAATGGCGATACAACCACCTCCACAGATACAATTATTTTCAATACAAAAGGCTGTAACAATTGCGCTCTGGCTGGCTACTGTGCCGCCCAAGGCAACAACTCTACCGATGACTGGATTGATACCTTTCAGCTCGATAATTTTGTAAATCCTTCTGGTAATGATGGCGGCTATGCTATTTTTAGCATGGTTCCAATTTTTCTGCAAAGAGGCAACTTCCACCAAGTTTATATTCGCCAAGGCAGAACCTATCCACAAGTTTTGCGTATTTGGCTCGACCTCAATCAAGATGGGGATTTTGATGACCCCAATGAACGACTTTGGGAGGGGGCTATTCCTACAGGGGGCAATAGTGTTCGAGATAGTTTTCAAGTGCCTAGCTCGGCACAATTGGGCATTACCCGTATGCGTGTGGCAACAAGCTGGCGCACGGCTCCAGATAATTGTGGCAATATTGCTTATGGAGAAGTGGAGGATTATTGTGTAGAAGTAGAGCCGCAAACATTCATACAGCGTCTTCCGTCAGATTTGGACGAGGTGTTGATTGCTCCCAATCCCTTTGGCCAAGCCTTTCAAATTTCCCTAAAAATAAAAATACCTAGCCAAGTGACTGGAGAATTGTTTAATGTTACGGGCCAATTGGTCGCTGCACAAACGTGGGAAAACTTGAACGTAGGTACCCAACAATTATCATGGAAACCTAATATTCCTCAAGGACTCTACCTATTGCGCCTCACTACAGAAAATGGACAAATCACCAAACAAGTGGTTAAGTATTAGGCATCTATATCAAAATCAAACTCCAACTGAGTCCCCAAGCCCGATTCCAAGGCTTGTTTTTGCAGATTGGAAGCGGATAAACCAATTAGGCGGATTTTTTCAAATTCGCCTATGTTTTCTTCTAATAATTGATGGGCCAAGGTTCGGATTTCTGCTTGTTGAGTGAGGTAATAATCTTTGGAAAGGCTTCGGGTGAGAACTTGAAAGTCGCTTGTTTTTAGTTTTAAAGTCAGGGTGCGCCCAAAATTATTGGCCTTGGTCAAACGCTGCCAAAAAGTATCCAGAATCTTATCCAATACAGGCGTGATTTGGTCATAGCTGCTCAAATCATTTCTCAAAGTGCGCTCCACCCCCAACGATTTTCGGATTCTATTATTATTAACAGGCCGATTATCAATACCCCGAACCATATAATAATAAAAACGCCCTGCCTTGCCAAAATGCTCGGCCAATTCCAGTTGGCTGCATTTTTTGAGGTCGCCCCCTGTTTTCCAGCCCATACGCTGCATACGGGCGGCCGTCACCTTCCCCACCCCGTGAAAACGCTCCACGGGCAATTGTTCCAAAAAAGCTGCCGCCTTTCTGGGGGTAATAGTGGTCATGCCATTGGGTTTCTTGAGGTCGGATGCTATTTTTGCTAAGAATTTGCAATAGGACACCCCTGCCGAACAAGTCAATTGCGTTTCGGAATATACCGCCTCCATAATTTGTTGTGCTACCGCTGTTGCAAATGGTTCGCCAATATGATTATGTGTTACATCCAAATAAGCTTCATCCAGCGAAAGCGGCTCTATCAATTCCGTATATCGCTCAAAAATAGCCCGCACCTGCTGCGAAACTTGCCGATAGACCCCAAACCGAGTCGGCACAAAAATAAGCTGCGGACACAATTGCCTTGCCCTAAAACCCGACATAGCCGAATGCACGCCAAATTTTCGGGCTTCATAACTGGCTGTTGCCACCACTCCACGAGCACCTCCCCCCCCTACAGCAATGGGCTTGCCTCGCAAGCTCGGGTTATCGCGTTGCTCTATGGAAGCATAAAAAGCATCCATATCAATGTGAATAATTTTTCGGCTAAAATCTGCTTGCATAGTGCTAAGATAGGACAAATTCACCAGCTAATGACAACAAAAAAACTCACACCCTCCAACAGAAGGTGTGAGCAAAAACTAAAAGCTAATAATTGTATTCAATCATAAATATTTCTAGTAAACCAATTTGTTGGCCTCAATAACAGGCTTGGCAATTGCTTTACGTGCTTCTTTTACGTTTACGTTTTTGTATTTAGCATAACGCTTAACCCCCATCAACATCATACGCAATGGATCACCTTCTGCAAACGAGCAAAGGGCATCTTTAGCATTCTTAGCAATACGATCCATCGCATCACAAAGGAATACCTCCAAGATGTGTGTTTGTTGAGTAGCGTCTTTTCCGCTTGCTTCCAATTTCTGAACACGCAACAATAGCGATTCACTAGTGAATACATCCATCATTACATCGGCAATGTTCATCGTGATTTGTTGCTCATGCTTTAGATTCAAGTTGCCGTCCATTTGTGCTTTGGCAGCACCACCAGCTACGATCAACAAAATCTTTTTCATGTTCTTAACCGTATCAACCTCAACGCCATAAGTACCTTCTGACTTGTTCAAGCTAGGCATAGAAGTCAATTCTTTTTGTACTTCCCAAGCTGGTCCAACCAAGTCAATGTGTCCTTTCATAGCACGTTTCAAGGTCATTGCCAACGACAATAAACGGTTGATTTCGTTGGTTCCTTCAAAGATACGATTGATACGAGCATCACGGTAGTGGCGAGCCGCTTCGTACTCCTCAGAGAATCCATTTCCACCGTGGATTTGTACGGTTTCGTCTACTACATAATCCAACATTTCAGAACCTAATACTTTTAGCATCGCACATTCTACCGCATACTCTTCAGCCGCTTCCAATTTAGCTTCGGCGTACGTCATACCAGAGTCCAACAATGCTTTTGCTTTTTGTTGTAACAACATAGAAGTACGATACAAAGCAGATTCTACCGCATAAATTTGAATGGCTTGCTCGGCCAATTTGTACTGAATCGCACCAAAGTTAGAAATAGGCTGCTTAAATTGGTGACGCTCATTGGCATACTTAATAGCAATGCCATAGTTGCGTTTGGCAGCTCCAAGAGCCATTACCCCCAATTTAAAACGTCCAATGTTCAATACATTAAAAGCAATCAAGTGTCCTTTTCCGATTTCGCCCAAGACCGCATCTTTAGAAACTTTTACATTCTCAAAGAATACCTGACGCGTAGAAGAACCTTTGATACCCAATTTGTCCTCCTCTGCACCTAAGCTCAATCCTTCTACACCAGCTTCTACCAAGAACCCGGTAAATTTGTCGCCATCTACTTGAGCAAATACAATAAATACATCTGCAAAACCAGAGTTGGTAATCCACATTTTCTGACCAGTAATCAAATAATGCTCGCCATCTTCTGTAGGCATGGCTTTGGTTTTGGCCGCCAAAGCATCAGAACCAGAACTTGGCTCTGTCAAACAGTAAGAAGCCGCCAATTCACCCGAACACAAACCCGGTAAATACTTTTTCTTTTGCTCTTCTGTACCATAATATAAGATGGGCAACATACCAATTCCTGTGTGAGCAGAAACGGCTACAGAGAAAGAACCTGCATACCCAATTTCTTCTGCAATAATGGTGTTGGTGTTGGTGTCCATAGGCATTCCACCATATTCCTCAGGAATGTGTGGCCCTAATAAACCCAATTCGCCGGCTGCCATCAATTTAGATTTGGCCACGCCTTCTTCTTGCTTTTCAATAGCCTTGAACGCAGGATCAATTTGCGTTTTCACAAAATCCTTTACCATATCACGGATCATATCCTGCTCAGAGTCCGTATCTTCTGGAGTAAAGGTGTCCTCTGGACGAGAATCCTTAATAATAAACTCACTTCCTTTTAGCACCTCTTCGGTGGCCTTATCAACTACATCTGCCATGTTGTATAATTATTGTATACCTGTGAGAATCCTCCTTTAGCGGCTAAGGTCTTTTCTACCAAGTACGTGTTTTAGTAAAATTAATCTGCTTGTTATTTTTTCATTACTTGCTTGTCTTACCGACAAGGTTATTTTTTATTTCAAAGGTAAACTAAATGCCGCTTTTTAGTTTAGCGCTTGTTCTTAAACGCAAAGAAAGAGACTGCGCGTTTGATAGCACAACCTCTTTCTTCGTTGGGAATAAAAGACTTTTCTCTTCCCTTTTGTATTAACAAATATACGGCAAAACAAATAAAAATGCAAATCTCAATCGGTCAAAAGAATGTTATTTTGTTTGTCAAGGGTAAAAACTTGGTAAAAGCTACTTTATTTGGGCATTTTTTCTACTTTTTGGTTGATTGAGTGAGTAAATTATCATCTTGAAGATGATAATCCACTCACTCACAAAATTTATTTTGACCGCCTACTTACCAAAAATCTACACCAATTCCAACACCCCATAACTAGGGTGGTTGGCCTGACTTTCTTGGTAGATTTTGGCGGTTTCTTGTAGGCAACTATCTAATGGCGTGAATTCAAATTGCAGGTCAGCAATAATTTTTTCATTGTTATAATAATAAGTAGACTGTAGATTGTTGAGAATTTCTCGGGTGAGCATGGGCGCATTATTAGAGAGTTTGGAGCGCAGCCAATCCAAGCCTGAGAAGGTTTTGAGGAGCCAATTGGGGGCAGCCCATTGGGGGGGCGTTTGGCCTAGTTCCTTGCTCAAGGTATGGAGCAGGTTTTTGTAAGAACGATTGTCGCCATTAACAATATAACGTTCGCCATCAATATCACTTTCCATGAGGGCAATGGCGGCACGAGCCACATCACGCACATCTACAAAACCTGTACTTCCTGCTGGATAATAACGCAAACCACAGGCGGCTTCTTTTACAATTCGGCAAGAGCTTTCTTGCCAGTAGCCTGCCCCAATAACTGTAGAGGGGTTGATAATAGCAACGGTTAATCCCTCCTCGCGAGCACGCCACACTTCACATTCTGCCCTAAACTTGCTAATGGCATAATTGGAATTTTGCTTAGAATTTTCCCACTGAATGCGCTCATCAATGTGTGGCTGAAATTCTCTGCGCCCCAAGGCTGCTATAGAACTGACATGCACCAATTTTTCGACCCCTTCATACAAAGCCGCATTAACAATATTGGCAGTGCCCTCTACATTGACCTTCATCATAGTGGCTACTTGCTTGGGGTCAAAGGAAATCATAGCAGCCGAGTGATAAACTTGCTGCATATCTTGCATGGCAGCTTCCACAAAAGTAGGATCCAAAATATCACCTTCTACCCACTCTAATTGATCTTGAATATCAGCCACCAAATCCATGGGGCTGGTAGGGCGTTTGGTTGCTCGCACGGCATAACCAGCTCGCAATAAATAGCGCAAAAGATAAGCGCCTACGAAGCCTGTTCCACCTGTTACCAACACTCTTTTGTTGTTCATGCTTATTTATTATTAAAAATAAAGGGATGTACCCAAAAGTACTACAAAAAAATAATAGCAAAAGTTAAGCACTTTGCTTAAAGAATCTTATTTTATCAAAACACAAGTATTATATAAGAAGTTCAAGGTAAGCATTGCTGTATAGAATACTAAAATTGGAAGAATAAATATACTATAAAAACCTTCTAATGAATTCTAAATGAAGCAATACGGTAATCACTTTACAGGAGATAAATGGTATCCCAATAATTTTACAGGATTATTGGGATACAACAAGATTCCTAAGAACACTATCAAACAGACTCCAAATTAATTATGGAAATCAGCAACTTTCAGAAAACTAAGATTTTAGCAACCGTGGGCCCTGCCTCCAACAATTACAGCACTTTGTTGGGCTTAATTAGAGCAGGAGTAGATGCGTTTAGGCTCAATTTTTCGCATGGTACACACGAAGATCATCTACAAGTTTATGAATACATTCAGCATATTAATAAAAAATACAGAACCAATATTGCCATCTTGGCAGATTTGCAAGGCCCCAAATTGAGGGTGGGAGAGATGGAGAATGGTAAAATTCCACTCCAAAAAGGAGACATTCTTACTTTTGTTAATGAGCCTTGTGTGGGAACCGCCGAAAAAGTCTACATGAGCTATGAGCAATTTGCCCAAGATGTAAAAGTAGGCGAAAAGGTATTGGTAGATGATGGTAATGTGCAGTTATTGGTCAAATCTACCAATGGGGTTAATGAGGTGAAACTAGAGGTGTTGTATGGGGAGTATTTGGCCTCTCGCAAAGGGGTCAATTTGCCCCAAACACAGATTAGTTTGCCTTCTATGACAGAGAAGGACTTGCGAGATTTGGATTTTATCTTGCAGTATGATTTTAACTGGATCGCCTTATCTTTTGTACGTACAGCAGATGATATTCACGAATTGCGTAAAAAGATAACAGCCAAAGGTTCTCGTGCCAAGATTATTGCCAAGGTCGAAAAACCAGAGGCTATTTCTAATATTGATAGTATTATAGAAGCAACTGATGGTGTCATGGTAGCACGTGGTGATTTGGGGGTAGAAGTCCCTATGCAACGTTTGCCAATGCTTCAAAAAATGATTGTAGATAAATGTATCCAAAAGGCCAAGCCTGTGATTGTGGCTACCCAGATGATGGATAGTATGATTAAAAATCCTACACCTACCCGTGCAGAAATTATTGATGTAGCCAATGCTGTCCTAGATGGTGCAGATGTGGTGATGCTAAGTGGCGAAACGGCTATGGGTATTCATCCCATCAAGGTCGTACAGGCTATGAATGATATTATTGCAGAGGCCGAAAAAATGGATAGTGTGTATTATCGTTCGCTCACTCCTTCCGAAGAGTCCGACTCTTTTCACTCGGATGCTATTTGTTATAATGCCTGTAGAATAGCTCGACAAGTGGATGCCCATTGTATTATTGGAATGACCAAATCAGGTTACACGGCTTTTATGGTTTCTAGTTATCGCCCACGCCAACACATCTTTATTTTTTCTTCGGATATTAATATGCTCAAGACTTTGAGTTTGGTTTGGGGCGTGCGTTGTTTTTATTATGATAAATTCACTAGTACCGATGATACGATTCACGATGTACAGGAATTTTTGATTAAAAGAGGGCACTTAAAGGCTGGAGATGTGGTTATTAATACAGGCTCTATGCCCCTTCATGCTCGCAAAAAAACCAATATGCTCAAAATTTCTGTAGTAGATTAATAAAATAATAAAACCCTAATTATGAGAAGAGGAGAAAAAGGCAGTGATGTCAAAAATTTGCAATATAGACTCAGACGAGTACTCAACCGAAACATTATAGTAGATGGCGATTTTGGCCCAGCTACAGAGCGTGCGGTCAAATTGTTCCAATCCTTGTATGCGCTAACTGTAGATGGCATTGCAGGGCCCAAAACCCAAAGCAAACTCAAGGATGTTTATGCCGCCATGTTTTTGCAAAATTCGGGCTTGCTCCATTTTACCAAACGCAGATTTGTGGTGTTTGTAGATGCAGGGCATGGGGGGATTGATGATAGTGGGCGTTATACAACGTCTGGCAAACGGGCCTATCACCCCGAGTTAGAATTGCACGAAAGGGGGCATTATTACGAAGGGTACGAGAATAGAATCATTGCCGAATCCTTTATTGAAGCCTGTACAGAAGCCGGTATTCAGTGTGTCAGAACCTATCACCCTTACATAGACACGCCCTTATCACAACGAACGAATGAAATTCGCAGTTGGCTCCGACGTGGTTATGTGGGTTATTTGCATTCTTTTCATTCCAATGCCATTTCGAGCAGTAATAGCCCTGCCAAACTAGATGCTACCAGAGGGTTTATGGTATTTAATACCCGAGGAAATAACTTTTCGGACGATATTGCTACTGAGCATTTTAATAATGCCAAAGAGGCCGTAGGAAGTGACTGGGTGTATCGAACCCAAACCAGAGAGGATGGCGATGTGGATTTTGAAGCCAATTTCCAGATTTTGAGAGAAACAGACTTGCGCGAATTCTATTGGTTTGGTGCTATCTTGGAGGAATGGGGCTTTCATACCTCCAAAACCGATGCTCAATTTATTATGAGTCCTCGCATTCGCCAAGCTCGGGTAGCGGCTGCCCTCAAAACAGCTCAATGGGTGAAGGAAAAAATTGAAAATCAATTGGGGCTGTAAACATACAAGACTTCTATCGTGTTGTTGCTTAAAGGGGCTGTCGAGAACTTGTATTCTCGACAGCTTTTTTGGTGCGATACGGTTGCGCTTTTCTTCAATCTTAGAACCTTTTTCAATTATGCGCTTCTACTTTTGCTTCTTTTCCCCCTTTGATCAAGAGCCAAACAGCAAGCCCCAACTCTCCAATTGTCATCGGCAAGGCCAAAACCATTACTAAGGTATCTACCAATTGGGCATCTGGGCTTACCAATTTTAATGCAGACACTACAACATAAGATACTCCTGCTAGTAGGGTTATATACCACAAAATTTGGGGAATTTTTTGATGAAGCTTCATCAAAAAACCAATCAGTAATATATGAAAACCAAATACAACCAACCCACCATTCCAAATGGTCTGAAACATTTGAAAATTAGTACTCGCCAATTGATTGGTCAGTTCACTGCTGTTTAAGTTTTTTGTTAGGTAATAAGTTGCCATTGCAAAAATAACCGTATAAACCCCTCTAATTATGCCCGAAACAAGAGACATAGTTGGGTGATCTTCTTCAAAATATTTGTACAAGGTATAAGAGACGATAAAATCCAAAATAATAATTATTAGGATTCCAACCAGCATACTTTGATACAATCCTCTATTCTGAATAATAGTGTCTTTTAGGAAGTCAAATTGCTCAGGATTGTCAAATTGTGTGTAAGCATAACCAATTGAAAATCCTGCCAGAACGGTCATTAAAAGCAGTGAAATGCTTGTAATTATTGCTACTCTTCGTTGATTCATCGTTGTTTATTTTTTTGATTGCTAGAATCATTACTTCATTAGTCTGTATACTATACAAACTAATTCAGATCGCTTTGCGAGTGTTGAAAATCGTATCTAATTGATTATCAGTTTATTACAGAAAACAAACCAAGGTTGTAAAAGAATGATAATCAATTAGATACAAAATGCTTTTTTAGCTTACTGATTAGTCTGTACACTGTACAAACTAAGTCAGATCGCTTTGCGAGTGTAAAAAAAGTAAAAACCGAGGCAACGCCAAGCTCACGAGCGTAGCGAGCTAAACCGAACTTGTGAGCTCATAAGCACTCGTGAAACGATCTGATATATTTGATATAGTATATCAAATAATCAGCCGCACTAACCCAGCTTGCTGGCTCACGAGCAACGCGAGCTAACCGAACCGTAGGTGAGCTCATAAGCGAACCGAGCCTGCGAGCTCACGAACAACGTGAGTAACAAAGCGCACTAATCCACGAAGTATTATAGAATATTACAAATCTGTTTTGCTCTACCCATAGATGTTTATTTAATAATTGCTGAGTAGAATTACAAAATAAGATGAATGTATTCGTTTGACTGCTGCGTATCCTCCCTTATTCATGTTTATATTTATGAGTTTGATTCTCAATGATATTCGTTTCTTCAGGTACTTTATTATTGGAGCTATTTTTAAAATTAATCCCTATCTCTCCATTCAAGATAATATTATTAGAGGAAATAAGGTTTGAATTGCTTTCATCCAACTGAATTCCACCAGAACCATTTTGAATTATTTGATTATTAGCAATAATTGCTCGTTTTGAATTTCTTAATCTTATTCCCCATTCTTCATTATCAATTATTTGGTTGCTAATAAAAGAATTGTTGTAGGAACTATTCTGATTATTAGAGTCTTCATAGTAAAAAATTCCATGGCATTTATTATTTCTTATAATATTATTAGAGACAATGTTTTTTTGAGCACCATTTCCTAAAAAAATGCCAGACTTGGTCTTGCCTGGTACACAAGTATCGCCACCGTTATTATAAACTTGATTATTAGAAATAATACAATTTTGTGGGCCATCTCCTGCCAACGATACAATACCATCCAATCCTATTCCATGAAAATAATTGGAGTAGCTATGATTGCCAACGATACTGATAAATTTAGATTTATTGACCGAAATACCAATTCTATTATCTGTAGTATGATTAAGTTCTATATTGCAAAATGAAACCCCTCCTTCATCATCAGTAATTGCAATACCAGTGCCTGTTGAGCTGTTAGCCCCCTCGACATAATTATTTTGAATGTTGATATTATTAGTATTTGGTCCTCGCAGCAAAATACCTTTATTTCTAAAACCAGTAATTTTTAATCCGCTAACATCTACATTTCTTGAATTTTTTATTTGAATTCCCTTTGCTGTTGAATCTACATTAGAGCCATTGTAAATCAAAGCTCCAATATTATCACCTATAATACGGACATTGTCACAGTTAGTCACTCCAAGTATCCCATAATTTCGGTGCAACCTTCCATGAATCCTTAATACTATATTACTTTTTAAGCTTATAAAAGGAACATTGTAGTAATCATCATTATCAATCTGTATGCACCCACCACCACTATTCGATAAATTAGAAATTATATTGTTAATGCCTGCAATATTAGTCTGGTTTACCTGAATACAATTTTGAGCATCTATTCTGCATATTTCTATTAAAAAAATAAATATAAATATTGATTTAAATTTCATAATACCTCTACATTTGAATTAAAAATAAAACCATACATATATCGAGAGGCCAATATAAGCAAACTTGTCAAGTGGTTTTAATTGTAGAATACCTTTTTTATAAAAAAAATTAAAATACAAAGTGTTTTTGTTCGGGAAATAAAACCTTTTTCCATTGATTAATTACTGGGCTAGGTTTTGGAATACATAGTAGTTTTATAATTTTGTTGCAACCGCTCCATAAATGCTGCTTTGTTGGCTTTCATAAGCTCAAGCTCCTTGCTCTCTCTCATAATAGGATTGTATTCCCGCAAATTTTGGTCGCTCCATATAGCCAATTCTACCACCACAGGGGTTAGCGCTAACCCTTTTTCAGTGAGATGATAAAGTTTAGTCTTTTTATTGGTTGGATGATTCTTTCTCTCAATAAGCCCATATTGTTCTAAGCATTTAAGTTTCAGTGTAAGAATACTAGTAGAGATAGCTTCATCACCCTCCATAAAATCTTTGAATGTTTCCATTCCCTGAATAAGCATTTGCTTAATGATTATCAGCATCCATTTGTCCCCCAGCACATCAAGAGCCGAAGTAATAGGGCAATCGCATCTAAATTTTTGATTCATAACTATAATATTATTTTAAATTCAACTTGGTAGCTATAGTACTGCCGAGTACGTGAGTATCTGCAAACAAACAAAGCAGTAGCACTTTTTAATGCAGTGTTTAGCCCCATTCCAAGTCTCTAACATCTCTGCTAAAACCTTTTTGTGCTGCACCCAGTTCAAAAAAGTAAAATATTTTGAAGATTATTACTTGCAAATCCAAAGTAATTATGTATTTTTACTTCGTAAACAAAAGTAATAAATCTTTTACAAATGACATTATGAGCGAAATACAAATTTCAACACTAGGATTGGCCTTGTCCATTATTCCCGTTACACTTCATGGAATCGAAGTAATTTTTCCGATGTATGCCCGACTAATTGTCAATTGGGTCTTGCCTTTTTTTGGACTCAAAACCCCAAGTAGCGCAACCGCTTTGACTAAGGAAGACCAACTCACCATGCTTGATGCCGCTCTAGCGGCTTCCCCAAAAGAAAAATTGACCAATGCAAAAGATTATATTTTTCTGTTGCTTTTTGAACAGCGTCAAGGAGCAGTAGGATTTATAGCAGTGGCTGTAGCTGCCGTTTATGGAATGGGGATTGAGCTTGCCGCCCGCCAACCTCTACACCTTCTTTTTTTGGTGGTGGCCGTTTTGATGATGTTAGCCAATGCCAATCAAGCTGGATTTTTGCCATTCTTTGGTAAGCACCCAAGAGTTTCCAAACATGGCAGAAATGTAGGTATTGTATTCACTCCCTTTTGGTTGGTTGTTGCTCTACTAAATTGGTTGGCGTTCTCTTATGTAGTGGCTTAGTTGTATACCCTTAAAAATAAGGTCTGCCCCTAGTGTTGTGGTTTGTACCTTTGGTACGCTTCTACAGTAGGGGCAAGCCTACTTTATCTAGCGGGGGCTGTTGGTTTAGTTTGATGGAATAGTAGATACAACTTAAATACTTTCCTTGTTTTTGAGTGTATGACATATTGTTTCAAAAAGCTTAGATTACAGTTAGATAGGGCTTGATCGGTGAAACTCATTGTCTTCCAACTGTCAAAAGTATTTCTACTTATTATACTTTCAAAATTTTTTGAAAACAGATGCAATAAGCGTATCTTTGAAGTATGAAAATAGATGAAGCAAAACAGGAATTTATCCAAGCATGGGGGACCTTGGGTTCTAATTGGGGAATTAATCGTACCATGGCACAAGTACATGCCTTGCTCTTAATTTCCTCTGAAGCCCTATGTGCAGACGACATCATGGAGAAACTCAAAATCTCCAGAGGCAATGCCAACATGAATATTCGAGCCTTGATTGATTGGGGATTGGTGTTCAAACAACTCAAACCGGGGGAACGTAGAGAGTATTTTGTCAGCGAACGGGATATGTGGAAGGTGGTGCGCCAAATTATCATTCACAGAAAGAAAAAAGAACTAGAACCTGTCATTAAGATTCTGGATAATGTGAGCGATGTAGAGGGAAGTTCTGAAGAAAAAGAAGCCTTCCTAGAGGTCATCAAGGACATTCAACTCTTTGCCACCAAAGCCGATAAAACCTTGGATAAGATGATCGAATCGGATGCCAATTGGTTGATGAAGACTTTTATGAAGATGATTTAAGCAAAAACACTTTGCAAAATAGCAATGGAATTAAGCGTGCCAAAATTATCCAGATGATACTGGTAATAATACAACAAATCGCGCTGCAAACTTCTTCTATCTTCATTCGATAATTCCAATTGGGCACTAGTAAGCACATCCAATTCCAAAAAAGCGGCCAGTAAGTGGGTATTGTGTGTCGAAAAATAATAATGATGCCCACTAGGAGCCTCGGCCAATATTCTGCCTATAGAATAATCAAATACACTCTCGTCTGTCAGCTGCTCTATGCTAGGACTCAAGCCCAAATAAGTAGTAAAATGTGCCAAAAACCATATAGGATAGTTGGCAATTTGGGCTGTAGCCTGATCCAATTGCACATAGCACTGTTTCAGGAATTCAAATACTACAGGCTGTGGTTCTGGCTCCCGTAAGGTTTTTTGTACTACCTCGGTCATAAACAGCCCAATGGCTCCATGCGCCACCTCAAAAGGAATGCGCTGATAAATATAGCTGGGCTTAATTTCTTTGATTCGATTCACATCCTTGTCCTCATGGTGGTACACCACCAAATCTACCAACGCCATGGGCTGCAACAAGGCCGGACTAATGCGACTGTTTTTTTTTCTTACCCCATTGATAATATAGGTTCGCAAGCCCAATTCATTGGTATAAGCATCACAAATAATGCTGGTTTCTGAATACTTAATGGCCTTGACAATAATGGCCTCTACTTTTTTGAGCATTGGTTGGATGTTGAGAATTATGGTGTATTACACACAATATCATAGAGTCCACTTATAAAATAGATATTTGAACACGTTTACCTAAACCTCCTTCAACAATTCTTACGAGTGTTAATAATTCAATCCCTGTTTTGTTATTTTCAATACGTGAAATATAATGTTTTGAGGTGCCACTTCTAGCAGCCAATTCTTCTTGTGTTAATCCCTGTTCTTTTCTAGACTGTTTAATCATCAAACCTATATCTATTTTTCTAGTCTCGTCCATTACACTGTTTTCGTACAATGTAATTGGGTCAATATCAAATGGATAAGAAACAACTTCTCCATCTTCATCTGTTGAATTAATAACAATATTCTCCCATACAAGCGTACCATCAATTAATTGGACTTGTTTAAACGCTTCCTCAGAAGTTAAAGCAAATTCAACGTCTCCTTCTTTGACATTCCAACGTTTTAACAAAGCCTTAAAATCAATAACCCTTGACTCTCCATTATTGAATAATGCGGTAATTTTGCATCCTTTTATTTCATGAATTTTTATAATTCGCTTAACTGTTCTCATAATACTACATTAACGATTGGGATTAAACTCTAGCCACTTTTTCATTAGATAATCTTGTTTGGCAGAAGCCCAATCAATAACTTTTTTTCGTTGTTTCTTGGGAATAGAGCCTGTATACGTCTCTAAAGATTTTATCTCTATCAACTCTTCAAATTCTGCATACATTACATGAAAATGTGGTGGATTATGATCTCTTGAGTACATATAAATTTTGACAGAGTCAATTATCTTGATACAGGGCATTTTAATCTATTAGATACATTATACAAAAAGTTGTCTAATTTTACAACTTTTTAAAGTTAAAACAATTGTTCTAATGCTCTAAAAAACATGACTATACTTCAAGGAGAAGCTTCGAGGCGCACCCATTTGGGCAGGGCGTGTGGCATATTCTTCATTCAAGATGTTTTGTATCACCAAATTAATGCGCTGTTTTTGATTAAAAGCATAGCCCAAACGCCAATCCCAGAGCCAATAGCCCTGATTGTGAATGCTTCTAAACTCTCCCACCCCTTTGCTAATCAAATCAAACTCAAACAACAAATCAATGCGGTGCATATAGCTGTTGTAATTGATGGCCGTACCTACCGTAAAACCCTTCCATTCGGTTTCCACATCAAATCGCAGGGTGTGCAAGCGACGATATTTGAGAATATCGGGATATTGGTCCCGCTCCACCCGCTTGGTAAAGGTAGAAAACATTTCTTGTGCAAAGGTACCATAATTGCGTAAGCGGCTGGTATCTGAACTCAAATCCCCAGGGAAACTGTAGGTATAACCGCCCCACAAACGCAAAGGCACTTTGCCGATGCGAATTTCGCCCTGTGTCGAAATTTCCCACCCCCCAATTCTGGCCTTGCTCACATTGACAAAACTAAACCCTGGCCCTTGTGGAAAGCTTCCGAGTGTAAACTCCACCATATTATCGTACTCCATCAGGAAAAAGGCCAAATCTACATACAACTTAAAGCGTTTGCCGCCCAACAAACGGCGATAAGCCAACTCTGCTGTCCAGCCTGTTTCGGCTTGCAAATCTGGATTGGGATAAATGCCCACAAAAGTATTGGGAATGCGCTCGTTAAAATAGCGTTCGCCCATAGAGGGCAATCGAAAGCCTTGCCCAAAAGAAGCCCGAATAAAATCATTGGAACTGGCCTCAAAGTTAAGCCCAGCACGCAAAATAGGCAGGGAACTCACCACACTGGTATCAAACACAAATCCTTCCCAACGCACCCCAACCGTAGCACTCAGCTTGTTCCAAAATTTCTTATCCACCTGTGCATACAAGGCCCCCGAACCTGCCGTAAACAATTCACGCTCCCAAAATTCGGCATCCGCATCCGCAAACAAAATACTATTGACATTCAAATACTGCCCCATAGTTCCTGCTGTCACAATCCAATCGCCCTTAAACGTGCGTTGAAATTGATATTCTAAACTCACAATATCTGCCTCTGAATCGGCTTGTTCTTGCAATTTGGAAATTCTAAACCAACGGCCTCGTAGATCGTGCTTGTTTTCTTTTTTATCAAAAATAGTAACATAAGGATCGAGTGTGATCGAGTAATAGCGATCTCTAAAAATCTCACTCAAATTCTCATAGGCATTATCCGCCATATCTTTGGCCATAAAAAACACCCCATTCTCATGGTACATCAAGTTACCGTTTAGACCAAAAGAAACACGCCCGTCGGCCTTGGGCGGACGAATACGAGTACTAAAATTAAAACGAAAACGTCGCTCGTCGGCTCCTTTGAAATAGCTATTTTGCAAGTGAAAATTGCCCCCCAAAACCAAGTCTACATTGGGGTGAATTTTCTCACGGTGGGCAAAATACAAGCCTGCAAAACCCGGTTGTTTGGAACGCCCATCCACTTGGGGATTATACCAACCCATAGAATCCACTCTTGGTTGGTCAAAAATACCCGCATACATCGAAAAGGCCGTGTAGGCACGGTCTCCTTTGGGGTAAGCTGTTCGGAGATTTATCACCCCATTGAGTGCGCCCGAGCCATACAACACCGAAGCAGAACCCTTGATAATTTCGATTTGTTGGGCATTCTCAATAGGCATAAAATTCCACTTAACATCACTCAATTCGGCCGATAACAAAGGTTGGCCATCTACCAAAAAAATCACACGGCTCCCCACGCCATAGGCGTATCCTGCTCCTCCCCGAATGCTGATTTGACCATCTGTAATTTGAACACCCGAAGCTTTTTTTACAATTTCGTCCAAACTGGTCAGGTTGTTGTTTTCTATTTGTTGTTCGCCTATAACATCCACAGAAACGGTACTTTCCTCTAGTTTTTTCTCATATTTTCCATCGGTTACAATAACCGTAGTGGCCGTGAGACTAGCCAAGGGTAGTTCTACATCAATGGTGAGGCTAGAGGAATCACTGCTTGTTACTGAGCGTTCTGTAATGGCATAGCCTGTGTAACGAAAAACAAGGGTGTCTGGGGCAGTGGCAATACTCATGGAGTAGTTGCCATCTATGTCCGTAACCGCTCCTTTATTGGGTTCACTTTTCAATTGTACGGTTACGCCAATTAAAGGTTCTTTGGATAAGGCATCTACAACGGTTCCGTTGACAGTTGTTTGAGCCCAAATACCAAGGGGTAACAACAAAAAAAGGAAAACCAGAAGGAGTTGATTTTTTATAGTCATAACAGGTAGTATAAAATTGACACTGGTAACAATGCTAGAAACAGCAGTTGTTGAGTAAGAACTTACAAAAATAACTATTTTGTAGCATATTTTTAAAATAGGCGTTCTGCTCTACCCAAAAACATTTTAAACACTTTTTAATTCATTTAACATGCGTTTTATTACCGTGCTTCTACTCGGGTATTGTTTTGTAATAGCTCCAATACAAGCACAGCAAGCTCGTAGCAATAAGGCTTTGCCTAAAATCATCAATGCTGCTCAAAATTCAGATGCCTTAGAAGAATTGAGCAACCAATACCAAAGTTCTCTATTTTCGGCTTCTGATACCAATTTTGTTACTACTATTAATAATTGGAGGAGTTTCTTGCAATTGATGGAGGACTATTCAGAAACGATTGATTTTGATATACGAGGCGTAAAGGTGTGGATGAAAGTTTTTTGGGCCAAAGATGGTAATGTAGATCACATTGTTTATGTCTTGTCTGATCGTTCCATTAATATTGATGTGATAGAATGGGAGGCTTTTTTGCGCTCGTTTATACGCAATAACAAATTGCCCCTTAAGTATCGTCGAGGATTTGCTTATGATGGTCGGGTTATGTTTCCATTGTCTTACAAATTGCCTAGCAAAAAATAAAAAAAGCTATCCCAGAATGATTTGGGATAGCTTCAACTAGTTAGCAGTTTGTTATTTTATTCTGTTGTTGTTTCGGCAATTTCTACACGACGTACAAGTTCCTTGCTGGTGCTTTCGTCCGTTAGTCGTAAAATGTAATCACCGGGCTCTAGACTCGACACATTTAATGCTCTATAGTTATTGCCTTCAACAAGATTTAGTTTGTTATTGGCTACCTGTGCAAAATCTTCCTCATCATACATGGTCAAGGTCAAGTCTTGCAGTTTAGAAGTTTGCAAATTAAAGAGCAAACGCCCATCTTCTACAGGAGCATCTGCTACAAAAAACTTAACATCCAATTGGCTTGCAGGACTTTCGGCAGCAATCAAAGCATTGAATATACTAGTAACCAACTCTGTAGCTTCTACATTGGCAAAATTTTCAGCTTTGGCTTCAATGGTTGTATTGCTAAATACTTCCAATGCCTTTGGAGGCACGCCTTCTGGAATCATATCCATAGAAAATTTAAATTGCCCAACAGTAGGCAATTGCCCTACTTGGTCGCCCACACTGGTTACTAGACGTTGTCTAAAAGGGCGTGTATCTTCCAATTCACGAGTTAAACTTGTATCTGGACAATTGCACTCTGGCTGACAAGCCGTAAATGCAAACAGTGCCATTGATAACAAATAAATTTTGATTATTGCCTGTGATGTTTTCATGCGTGATTCTTTTTTAAACACTAATTAAAGATCCCATTCAGCGTCAGATTTGATTGGTCTGCTGCTCTGTGAGTTTTGATAATCAGGAATAGGGTACTCCAATGACCTAAGATTTTTCGTAAAGGTCAATTATTCATACTGTAAATTATCCTTATTTCTATTAAACGGGAACTTTGGGGAGATAGCTGGTCTGTTAGGTTTCGTTATGTATAAAAATAAGGTAGCCCGTCTAATACATGGCTACCTTATTCTCTGTTGAGGGTCAACATTTAGTTTTCTTCTTCGTTGGGTTGATCTACCAAAGATTAAAATTGATCTTCGTGTGCAATACTTACTGTACGAGCCAATTCCTTGCCCTGATCATCTTTTAGACGAAATAGGTAGTCTCCATCTTCTAAAGTAGAAACGTTTAGAGCTTTGTAGTTATTACCTTCATTTACAACAAATGTATTGTTGGCGGCATAATTATAGCCTTCTTCATCAAACATTTCTAAAGTAATAGCTTTGTTATCTGGAGATTCGATAGAGAATACAAACATACCATTTCCTACAGGCTCATCAGACATAGAGAAATTTACATCCAAGATTTGAGCTTCTTTTTCAGCAGTCATCAAAGACTCGCTTATACGCATCAATTTCATAGCGTCAGCATCAGCAGCAGCAGCTTTTTGTAATTTAAAAGCTTCTAACTGATCTAAATCAACTTTTATGTCTTCGAGTGCAAAACGTGTGATGGCTTGTTGTCCACCTTTGTTACCACGGTTAGTTTTGAGATCCACCATTTTTTCTTGTGAGGCTACAGATGCAGCGTTTTCTTCATTATTATTAGAATCACAAGAAATGGCCAAAAGGAGAACCATTGCAAGGGTTAAAAATTGTGAGACGGTTTTCATAACTTATTATGTTTTATTTTTTTTCGGAGATTATTGCTTCTACTACTTTATCTCCATTTTTAACAATTTGTTACCGCTAAAGCGATTTTTTTTTCAAAAAATAGGCTTTTTTTTTCATTTACTATCAAAAAAGCACTTTTAAAAATGCTATTTCAGAAGAAAAAAAGCGCAATCAAGTTACAAATATACAAATACATCCTGCCTAAACAGCAAAACAAACATATATTATTTGGTATTTTTTTTACTAAACAAATTATAGGAATAAAAGGCCAAAGAGCAGAAGTGCCAACTTTTGTGTATCTTTATGGACTTATTTTTATTAACAAAATCGTTTTGAGACGATTATACTTTTAGTTATTTATGCAAGAGCCTTCCAACAAACAAAATGAATTAAATATTGAGCTATCAGAAGAAATTGCTGACGGTATTTATACCAACTTGAGTATTATCTCGCACTCTGATGCAGAATTTGTTTTGGACTTTATTCGAATTGTTCCAAATATCCCAAAGGCTAAGGTAAAATCTAGAATTATTATGTCACCACAACAGGCCAAACGTTTATTGCAAGCATTGGGTGATAACATCAGTCGTTATGAGTCCAGCCATGGAGTAATTCAAGATCCTCAAGCGCAGGGAATTCCTTTTCCAATGAATTTTAACACGCCCAAAGGTCAAGCCTAAGGGGTATACTATAAACAATGGTGTACTATTCTACAATTATAGTACACCATTTCCTATTAAGTTGATAAGAATAAAGCTAGTTTATTCTTCTTTTTTCTCTTCTGATTCTTCCGCTTTTTGTTGCTCTTTCTTTTCTTTAAATAATTCTTCTTCCTCTCTGCGAGCATCCAATACCAACTGGAAGTTATTAACAATAGCCCCTACTACCAAGTTGACCAGCAAATAAGCCGCAATGACCATCCATGAAACATGATAAATAGTGACTACCAGATTAGAAGTTTTGGGGACAGTGTTCAATTCGTCGCGTGCAATTTCACCAGTTGGGAGCTTTCTTTTCTTGCCAATTGTATGTTCATTGGTCAATAGATTATACCTCAAATCCGTCCAGTCCTCTCCTGTCAGAATTCTAAACAAAGTAAAAAATGCCTCGCCCAAGCTCCCATAAGGGTCAGGGTTGCTAATGGTCAACTCTAAATGCTCTGAATTGTTGTAATCTTTGTTCTTAAACAAAGTTACCCCCATAATAGCATAGACATACATGACCAATAAAAACAAGACAGCAATGTAAGAAAGGGACTTAATGGACTTGAGTAAAACGCCTATAAGCACTCGCAATTCTTCAATAGCTCGAATAGAACGCGTCAACTGCACAATACGCAAAACTCGGAGTGTGGCAAAAACTGAGTTTTGTTGATCGTCCATGTGCGTAAAAAGAATACCAGCTACTTCGGGTATAATTCCAATGACAAGAATAAAAACATCAAACCAGTTCCATCTATCAGCAAAATACTCCCGTGTGCTTGTGCGTCCATGCCAACGCAAAATCACTTCTATAAAAAAGACAAATAATATACAGAGTTGAAAGATCTGTATATAGTGAGGTACATTATTGTATGTTTGTACACCTATCAACAGACCATTGAGCACAATCAGACCTAATATGGTCATATTGAACCAAGTGCTGTTGATTATTTTTCGTGCTTTGAGTCGAGTTGGAGCGTCTAACGTGCTCATAGTTAGTCTAGTATTGTTTTTCACAAGAGTTGATCTAACTCTGCATAAACGTGGATATTGGTCAAGGTTTAATAAACATTAAATTTGTTTAAAGATAAGATTACTTACTTAAACAAATTTAGGAGATAGGTCGTTCTTTGGTCAAAAGGCTCAAATATTATACAAACTAGCTTGTAATTTTTCACTTTTTATAACAAAAACAAAAAATATTGCATCCAATTGGCGATTAGTTGATTAAAACAGACATCACATATCTATAAAAAACTAAAAATCAAATGAATAGAGCATTCCTAATTAGTAGTATTTACAAAAACCGATTTATTATAATTTCTAAGAAATTAAGATAGTACTATCCTTCTTAATTCCAAGAAAAAAAGCCTCTTTTTCTCAAAAGTTATTTAAAGCCCTGTGTGGCGTACACTTTTTATGATAAATAAGTACTAAGTTGTGACCGAGTAACCTCCAATGGAGCACGCCCTTCATCCAGTACTAAACGATACCATTCTATAGTTTGTTCAATTGCTTCAGCAGCATTCCATTTAGGCTTCCATTGCAATTCTTGAGTAGCCTTGGAGCAATCTAAACGCAGCAATCGTGCTTCATGTACGGCATCTTCGGGGCGTTCTACTCGATAGCTCCCTCTACCCCACAACTGAACGGCCTGCTGCACCAAATATTCTACACTGACTGCTTCATCTAATAATGGTCCAAAGTTGTAGGCCGTTCCATATTTTAAGGGATGCGCTGCAAGAAGCTTGCCCAAAATGAGATAGCCGTACAAGGCTTCGAGTACGTGCTGCCAAGGGCGCACGGCCTCTGGGTGGCGCAAAACGACTTCATCGCCTGCCTGTACCGCTCGTACAATATCAGGAATCAGCCGATTGGCCGCCCAATCGCCTCCACCTATAACATTGCCTGCACGCACGGTAGCCAATGCTGTTTGGTGTTGCTCATACTGGGCAGGATTAAAAAAACTAGAACGATAAGAAGCACTGACCAATTCTGCACAGGCTTTGCTGGCACTATAAGGGTCATAGCCTCCCAAGGCATCGTTTTCTCTATAGGGATAATACCACTCTTTGTTGTCGTACACCTTATCGGTGGTAATATTGATGACCGTGCAGGCCCCAGACAAGTTCCGAATGGCCTCTAATAAATTTGCCGTGCC
The DNA here is from genome assembly GCA_964445645.1 of uncultured Aureispira sp. Classification (GTDB taxonomy): domain Bacteria; phylum Bacteroidota; class Bacteroidia; order Chitinophagales; family Saprospiraceae; genus Aureispira. The sequence goes on from CAYULH010000015.1 coordinate 25,116, forward strand.
AATTGCATTAACCTCAAAGGTATAAACAGGGCTTTTGTATGCCTCTATAACCAAGGGTTGTGCCGCCAGATGGAACACCACTTCAGGTTCAAAACTTGCAACTGTTTGTTTCAACAATTCCTTGTCCAACAAATCACCAATAGTTGATTGACAAAGCCGATCGCCTTGTATATCTCTGTATAGAGCAGGCTGTTCTGCAGCCAAAGCATAGCCCTGCACGCTTGCCCCCAAACGCTCTAGCAAAGTGAGTAACCAAGCACCTTTAAACCCCGTATGCCCTGTTACTAAAACACGTTTACCTTTATAAAAAGTGGTTAATTCTGCGGTTGTCATTGTTGTTTTAATTTACCATTTTTTCCAAGCAGGATTCCCCGATTCCCATAGGCGTTCGAGGTCGCGCTTATCACGCAAAATGTCCATACACTTCCAAAAACCATGATGTTTATAAGCCGCCAATTGCTGATCGGCCACCAGCTCACGCAAGGGATCTTGCTCCCACATAATAGGCGTTAAATCCTTGCCTTTGAAATAATCAAATACCTTCCTATTAAGCACAAAAAAGCCTCCATTAATCCATGTCCCACCACCTTTGGGTTTCTCTACAAATGCCGTTACAGTTCCCTCCTCATTGGCATCCAATACGCCAAACTTGCCTGCTGGCTGCACAGTTGTCACCGTTCCAATTTTTCCGTGTGCATGATGAAAATCCACCAAGGCATTGATGTCTATATCCGATACCCCATCACCATAGGTCAACATAAAGTTTTCGTCTTCGCCAATATATTGCTCTACCCGTTGCAAGCGTCCTCCTGTCATAGTGTGCAAGCCTGTATCTACCAGTGTCACCTTAAAATTTTCGGAGTTGGTTTGGTGTACCTCTATCTGATTGCTGGCCAAATCAACTGTAATATCAGAATTGTGATAAAAGTAATTGCAAAAATATTCCTTAATCATGTAGCCTTTGTAGCCCAAACAGATGATAAATTCATTGAAACCATGTGCTTGGTACATTTTCATAATATGCCACAAGATAGGCTTGCCCGCAATTTCGATCATAGGCTTGGGACGTGTATGCGATTCTTCAGAAATTCGAGAGCCTAAACCTCCCGCAAAGATGACTGTTTTCATTTTTTTATGGCGTTTTTATACAATTCATAATAGTCCTTGGCTGTATGTTTCAAATCAAATTTTTCAAAAGCCCCTTGTACCGCTTGTTGATAATGGTCTACAGCAGCTGGATTCTTCAAAAAATGTAAGAAAGCTTTTTTCAAAGCAACTCGATCTACCTTTAGCTCCTTGTCAACAGCAATTAAAATTCCTGCCCTATCGCCATTGGGAGCCTCTATCATTTCGGCTATGGCCCCTACATCGGTAGCAATACACACCTTGCCACAAGCCAAATACTCGATTATAGTAAAGGGCATTTCTTCATAATAAGACGGAAGTAAACCTACATCAAAGGTAATAATTTCTTTTAAGGGCGTATTAGTTGCCCCCAAGTACTGGATTTGTGGCAACCACTCTCTCTCTTGCATCAAGTTTTTTACATATTCACCATCCGCAAATAAACGCAATTCAAAATTGATATGACCTTCTTGAATCAACTCTTGCGCCACTTCCATCACATCAATCCAGCCCTTGTCGGGGTGTCCACGAGCTACCATCCCAAAAACCAAATGTGTTGTACTGGTATCTCTAATTGGCACTGCTGGAGCAGCCAATCCATTGTAAATGCGTTTGAAGTTGGCGTAATTGCTTATTGTTTCTTCTGGTAATAATTTGTAAAAAGGCTCCAAATTCTTAGCAGACAAATAAACAATACTACTAGCCGTTTCTAACAACCGAACAAGTACTTGGCGTAATTCTTCTTCCTCCTCAGCACCTACTTCTTCTCGCAAAATGTGTTTGTATGCCCCATGCAACGTAGTAATATAAGGCACGCCCAATTCTTGTTGTGCCGCATAGACCATAGCATCCCCTATTTGGATATTATTATGAATAACAACCTGATGCTGCTGTTGTGCTTTTTTTATTTGTTTAAAAAAATAACGTTTAGTCAACCATTCCTTTAGGTCAAATTGGGGGCGTATTATTTTTAGTAAATTTCTTAGTTTATTAATAACCTTAATCACCAAAGCACGCTTGGACAAGACCCACAACTCTACCCCTTCAGGAATACCCTCCTCTTCCGACAATTCAGGATAATGGCAAAAGATGGCTACTTGTACATTGGGGTAAGCTTGCAAAGCCTCTGCCATTTGCAATACAAAAGTCTGTATGCCACCAATTCCCAAACGAGAAGTATATAACACCAAGTATATTTTTTCCATGTTATTGTTTGATTGGGTCTATTTACTTGCAAAATAACCATTCTTATACCACAACCAACTGCTCGCTAGTATTTCATCAATACTATATTGGGGCTGCCAGCCCAAACGCTCATTTGCCTTTTGGGCATCGGCATAAATCGCCGATACATCTCCTGCCCTTCTGGGGCCAATCTTGTACGGCAATTCCTGTCCTGTAGCTTTATTAAAAGCGGCAATCAATTCCAATACAGAAACCCCCTGCCCCAAACCAATATTAAACACTTCACAATTTTGCGCTTGCTGCTGTTGCAATAAATATTGCAATGCCTTGGTATGGGCGTGAGCTACATCCATTACATGAATATAATCACGCACACAACTGCCATCGGGCGTAGGATGGTCATTGCCGGTAACGGTAAACATAGAGCGTTTGCCCTCCAAGGCTTCCATCAAAATTGGAATCACATTATACGCCCCCTCTTGGGGAATTTCGCCCAATTGGCCGCTCGGATGCGCTCCGCCGGGATTAAAATAACGCAATAATATGCTGCTGCTCTTAGGGTTGGCTTTGGCAAAATCTTGAATAATGTGTTCACACATTTGCTTGGTGCGAGCATAAGGGCTTTGCGCTTCCTCCATTGGGGTGCTTTCTACTACAGGCGAGGCACTCGTATTGCCATACACAGAGCAAGAAGAGGAAAAAATCAGATTGGACAATTGGTGTTGTTCCATGCACTCCAAAAGATGCAGCAAGCCCGTTAGGTTATTGTGGTAATACATCAAGGGGTTGGCGACGGATTCGGGCACGCTTTTGAAAGCTGCAAAATGAATAATACCCTCTATAGTATGCTGTTCAAACACGGCTTGTAAGGCTTCTTTATCGCATAAATCTACTTGCGCTCTGGCTACGGTTTGGCCTGTAATCTTTTCCACAGCATCCAACATGCGAATATCCGAACGCACATTGCTATCCAAGGCCACTACCTCAAAACCATTTTCTAACAAATCTATGAGGGTATGGCTGCCAATATAACCACAGCCCCCCGTTACCAATATTTTTGCCATTTTATTTTCGTTTTAATTTATCTTTTAATGCGTGCGCTTGACTCGGTTTTAGCCCCACACAAGCACACAGCAACAGAAACAAACTGTAAGCAGACTTTTCATACTTCAATTTTTTCCACAGCATACGTTTATCACTTGCATCGTTTTCTATCAATAAAGTGATAGAAGGTCGCTGCGCCTCAGCTATTTTTTGGTCCAAATCCTTGGATTTTCCTCGGTGTTTGTCCAATAAAGCTATATTGTCTTTGGCCATTCTCAACTGAAATTGACTGGTTTGAGAATTGGAACTCGGAAAATGGCGATAATACACCAAAGGTTCTTCCAAAAACAAAAAATCATAACCAGCCGCCGCCAATCTCAACCAAGCATCCCAATCCTCATAACACAACTGCTCATCATAGCCCCCCAAATCCACAAAAACTTGCCTTTTCATCAGAATAGAAGGGGCCAAAATACTGTTTTGTACAATCAATTGCTCCAACAAAGGTTTGCCTTTAATGGCTTTTAAATTCCAAAATTGGTGAAAAGAATCGTGAATCAATTTACTATTCTTATCCAAAACCAAGGCATCGGTATGCACCAATACGGTAGCAGCACTAGCCTGCTCCAAAGCTTGCACTTGTGTAGAAATTTTGTGCGGCAGCATAACATCATCACAGGCAATGACCTGAAAATATTTGCCCTTGCTTGCCGCCAATCCTTTATTAAAGGTCTTGCAAATCCCCAAATTCTGCTCATTGGCAAGGAGTGTGGTTGGGATAGAAGCCTTTGCCATCCATTGCTCAATAAGCGGTACAGAATTGTCCTTAGAACCATCATCGGTGATGATCAATTCTAGGTTGGGATAATCTTGGGCAGCAATACTATCCAAGGTTTCTTCCAAAAAAGCGGCATGATTAAAACAGGCAGCCACAATACTCACCAATGGCCGATTAGACTCCTTCATAAGCATTCAAGCTCTGAATGACATAATCTACTTCTGCTGGGGTAAGTACGGGGCTAATGGGCAAGCTCAATACCTCTTGGTGCAATTGTTCCGTAATGGGCAACGACCAATGATGGTATTCTGTGTAGGCGGCTTGCTGGTGGGGCGCAATCGGATAATGCACCACGGTTTGAATGCCTCTCGCTTCTAAATAAGCTTGTAAAGCTGCTCTATTGGCCGTTCTAATTACATACAAATGAAATACATGCCCTAGCTTTTCCATATCCCATGCTGGCAACTGAATAGCAGTATTTTTAATTTCTTGATTATATCGAGCAGCAATGGCTCTGCGTTTTTGGGTGTCTGCATCCAAATACTTGAGCTTGACCAACAAAGCCGCCGCTTGTATTTCGTCCAGTCTGCTATTGATACCAATATACTGATTGTGGTATTTTTTTTCAGAACCATAATTTCGCAAGGTCTTCACCACTTGCGCCAATTCAGGATCATTGGTCGTGACGGCACCACCATCGCCCAAAGCCCCCAAATTCTTACCTGGATAAAAAGAAAACCCTGCTGCATGGCCCCAATTGCCTACTCGTTTGTCTTGAGCATAAGCCCCATGCGCTTGCGCTGCATCCTCAATTACCAAAAGCTGCTGCTGCTCTGCCAAATTCATAAGAGCCGCCATATCTACGGCTTGTCCATACAAATGTACAGGCATAATGGCCTTGGTTTTGGGTGTAATGGCTGCCTCAATGGCTGTTGGTTCTATATTAAAGGTAACAGGATTGGGTTCTACAAACACGGGTTTTAGGCCACGTTCACTCACCGCCAATACGGTAGCAATAAAAGTATTGGCCGGCACAATTACCTCATCGCCCTTCTGCAATTTGCCCAACTCCATATAGCCATTCAAAATCAAAATCAAAGCATCCAAGCCATTGGCTACCCCCAAACAATACTCCACCCCACAATACTTGGCAAATGCTTCTTCAAACTGTTGCACTTGCTGGCCCAAAATATACCAGCCCGATGCTACCACTTGCTGAATGGCCCTGCTTAGTTCGGGTTCGTATTGCTTGTTTATTTTTTGTAAATCCAGAAATTTAACACTGGTTGTTGTCATGATTCATTGCTTTTAAGTACAGGTTTACCTGCTACCAATTCATATTGCTGTTGCCCCTCTGCTGCTTCTAAGGCTAGATTTAGAATAAGCCCTTCCTCGGTTACATAGCCCCGATGTTGGGCAGGATTGCCATACCACAAAGTATAAGGCGGTACGTCTTTGGTCACTACACTCCCTGCCCCAATCATAGCAAAACGCCCAATAGTAATGCCCGCAATGAGTGTGGCATTGGCTCCAATAGAAGCCCCTTGCTCTACCTTCGTTTTGCTCCATTCGGCAGCATATTGTTGAGAACGGGGATACAAATCGTTGGTAAACGTGACATTGGGGCCAATAAAAACCCTGTCCTCTAGTGTCACCCCATCCCACAACTGCACCCCACTCTTGATAGTGACGTGATTGCCTATTTGAACTTGATTCTCAATAAAACAATGGCTACAAATATTGCAATCTGCTCCAATAACCGCTTGTGGCAAAATGACCACAAATTGCCATATTCTAGTTCCTGCTCCAATATTATGGCTTTGTACCAAGGCTGTTTCGTGAATCATTTTTTGTATTGTTTAAACGTCTCATAATCCCGAATATAATCGGCCTCATCATAAGGCAAAGAAGCCAAACACAACAACACCGCACTGTGCGAAAACTGCATCCGCCGCCAATAACCCGGTGGCACATACACGCCCTTGCTCGGCTCATCCAAAGTGAATTTAAACAGCTCTCCTGCTGCATTTTCAAATTCAAATTTGATAATACCCGACACACTCACAATCACCTGTTCCAAGGCTTTGTGGGCATGATTGCCACGTTCCACATGGTTGGGCGTAAAGTAGGTCCAATACACCCGTTGGATAGGAAAAGGAATATTATGCTCTATCTCGGCTACACTGATGTACCCCAAATTGGGTGTTCCAATTTTATCAAATTGAACAATGGTTGGTGTTGTAATTTGGTGCTTGGACATGCTATTTTTTGTTTATAAACTGGCGACAATTGCTTGAAAATGCTGCCACTGTTGTTCCTTATTATAATGCGTTTTCACCATTTCATGGCCAGCCTTGGCTATAGCCATCCGCTCTTGGCGCTGCTCCAAAAAATACTCCAACTGCTGAAAAAAGTCGGGCATATTCTTATAAGTAGAAAAATGCTTGCCTGCCTCAAAATGCTTGGGATAAATGCCCTCATCGGACAGCATCTGTGCGCCACAACCCAAGACCTCCAAATTTCGCATATTCACCTTGTACTGCTTACTAAAATCCACCCCCGCATTAAAAACAAGCTTGCTCTGGCCCAATTTTTCATACAAATCTAAGCCATACACAGGCGGCAAGGCCCTAGAACGTACCAACTCCGAGGGGTGTTTTATTTTTTGCCAATAACGGCGCACATAAGGAATATTCACCACGGGTTCTTTTTCGATTCTGTATTGCAAGTGCAACTCAATTCTATGCTTGGAAGTGGCTTGGTATTCTAATAATTGATCCAGTTGCTCATTTCTTCGTTTGAAAATGGCTCGGGCATATTGTCCATAAAAAAACAAATCAATGGGTCGTTCTTGGTTGGCGGCATAAGCCTCCATTGCTGGGTCATAAGCCGGCTGAAACAAATCACTTCTAAACCCCATTTCACTGGCTGGGCGCACATCCAAGGGCAAATTGGTCAGGCGTGTTTGGTATGCCTTGAATTGCTCATTCTCATAAAAAGGAGAAGCCGACCAACAAATTCTAATGATATTGGGGGCAAGGTTTTGCTCCAACTCGCCCAATTCAAAAAAAGTAGGCGACATATTGTAGAATACCTCTGGCTGAAACGCTTCTATTTGGGCATACAGTATTTTTTTCAAATCTCGCTCCTTCCAGCCCTGTTCTTCGGCCCATTTGTATTGCAAGGCTTCGTAATTCCACAAGGCATAAAACGCATTGGGCGCACGTTCCAACACGGGTTTGAGCAAGTGCAAGGCATAAAAACGGTCTTTTAGGAGGGTTTGTACATGCTCCTCAAAGGACAAGTGTTGGACTTGATATTTCTGCTCAAAATGCGGAATGTAGGGATCGTACTTATGCAGTGCCTGAAATATTCTCATAGTAAGCGGAAATCAATTATGCAGTAGTTAGGCGTTGAATAGAGGCAGCTACTTCTGCTTGCTGGGCTTCGGTCAGCTCGGCAAACATGGGCAGCGATAAAATTTCTTGGGTGACTCGATGTGCCACAGGAAAATCTGCTGCTTGGTAGCCTCTATCAGCATAACATGCTAAAAAAGGCAGCGCCGTTGGGTAATGAATGGCCACGCCAATATTTTGCGCTTGCAGGTGCTGCATTAGGGCATCTCTTTCCTTGCTTCGGATGACGTACAAGTGAAATACATGTCGCCCGTTGTCTATGATTTGAGGCAACTCTAAGCCACTATCTGCCAACAATTGGTCATAGTGCTGGGCATTGGCAATTCTGGCCTCGGTCCACTGCTCCAAGTAGGGCAATTTGACCGACAATACGGCGGCCTGCAAACCATCTAGGCGGCTGTTTCGGCCTTCCATCAAGTGGTTGTGCTTGCCCTCTTGGCCATGATTGGCTATTCTTCGGGCTATGGTTGCAATTTTGGGGTCATTCGTCACCATGCCACCAGCATCGCCATAAGCACCCAAATTCTTACCCGGATAAAAAGAGAAAGAAGCACAGTGTCCAAAAGTGCCTATTTTTTGACCATTAATAGTGGCTCCATGTGCCTGAGCACAATCCTCCAATACCTTGAGGCCATGTTTGTTGGCTATTGCCATCAGGCGAGGCATATCAACTGGCTGTCCATACAAATGCACTGGAATAATGGCCTTGGTTTTGGGAGTAATAGCCGCTTCTATTTGATCTATATCTATAGTATAATAAGTAGGATCTATATCCACAAATACTGGCACGCCGCCCAAACTGGAAACCGCTTCTGAAGTGGAAATCCAAGAAATAGCAGGCACAATGACTTCATCGCCTGCCCCTACGCCCAATACTTGCAGCAATATCTCCAAGGAGTCGGTGCCATTGGCACAAGCCACACAATGCTGCACCCCCAAATAGTCCGCAAACTCTTGCTCAAACTTGGCCGCATAACTCCCCCCAATAAAGGCCGTATTGTCAATCACAGCCTGCATAGCAGCATCCAGCTCTTCCTTGATGCTGTTGTATTGTGCTTTTAAATCTACAAATGGTATCATAATTTTCTTAATAATTTAGCAGGGTTTCCAGCATACACCCCTTTCACAGTAATGTCTTTGGTAACAACGGCCCCCGCTCCAATAACGGTTCCAGAACAAATGTGTACAGGCAAAATAGTGGCATTGGAACCAATAGAAACATGGTCGTCAATTTGCGTGCTTTTCCATTGGGACGCATCGCCACCAGCAGGGCCACCATGCTCAAACAAATCATTGATAAACATAACCCCATGTCCAATAAAACAATCTTGTCCAATGGTGACCAATTCGCAAACAAAAGTGTGGGATTGCACTCTAGTTCTTGCACCAATCACCACCCCTTTTTGCACTTCTACAAACGGCCCAATAAACGCCCCATCGCCAATAGTACATTCGTACAAATTGCACGGCTCCACAATGGTCACCTGTTCCCCAAATTGCACGGCTCTCACTTGCGCCTGATAGCGTTTGGGTAGATTATCTTCCGCCATTTTTTTCTATTTCGTGATATATTTTGTCAATAATCTCCACCGTTTTCAATCCCTCAAACATATTGGTAGTGATTTGCCCACCACGCAACAGCACATCGGCCACATTGGCATACACCAAATCATGATTGGACATAGAGCCTTTGTATTGGCCGTAATTGTTGGCCGTATTGCCTTCGGGCAAATTCTCAATTTTGAGACCTTCTATGTTCTGATATTCTAGCTCATTGAGGTATTGCCCCCCAATTTTGACCGTTCCTTTATCCCCAAACAAGGTCAAAGAGCCTTCCATATTGCCCCCATAACTATTCACCGTATAATTGATGGTGCCTAGTGCATTGTTGTGAAAACGCAGAATAACCACGCCCGTATCTTCAAATTCGGTAATGCCCTGATGACAGAAATTATCACCAAAAGCCTTGGCCTCCTTCACATCGCCCACCAAGTAATACAACAAATCTACAAAATGACTGAATTGGGTGTATAAGGTGCCACCGTCCAACTGCCGACTGCCTTTCCAACTGTTCTTATAGTAATCTTCATTTCTATTCCAAAAACAAGACAACTGCACACTGTTGATTTTGCCCAAATGACCTTGATCGATGGCCTCTTTGATGGCTTCTACAGGCGGATTGTAGCGGTTTTGTTTGATAACAAACAGCCGTTTATTGGCCTTTTCGGCTGCTTTGATCATTTCGCCACAATCGTAGACCGAAATAGCCATTGGTTTCTCACAAAGTACGTGTTTGCCTGCCTTGAGCGCCGCAATACTATGGCTGGCATGCCAGCCATTGGGGCTACAAATAGAGACAATATCTACCGCAGCATCGGCCAATAGGGCTTCTATACTATCAAAAGCTTGTGCTTGGTAAGCAGCCCCCAATTCTTCGGCACGTTCGGGCACAATATCACAAACGGCTGTTAATTCTATTCCTTGAGTATTTTTAATGTGTTTGGCGTGGCGTTGGGCAATTCGGCCACAGCCTACAATACCAAAACGTAAAGTGTTCATAGTCTTTAATATAAATGTTTGTATACAGCTACCCAATCAACAATACATTGGTGCATCACCATTCGCTCTAGTGCTATGGTAGCATTTTGGGCACGGGCTGCTGCACTTGGTCCTCTATTGGGATTGGCCAATAAAGTAGGTATTTCTGATAATTGGGCAACTTCGCTGTATTTTAATCCTGCTCTTCTTAATATGCCATACGGCAACCATGCTCCTACAATAACCCAACAACCCGCATAAATGGCTTCTGTCATAGCATTGTTCAGGGCATCGGCATCTCTAATATTCAAATGTACATCTGCTACTACGGGCAACAAGAGTACTTCTTCATCTGTTAGGTAATTGGTCAAGTGAGCATGGGCAAAGATACTATTTTCTAGGGTAGTCTTTAGCAAATTGAAGTAATTGCTATCTTGGTTATTATAAGTAGTAGGTACCAATAAAAATAGTTCGTCTTTTAGATGTGGCACTTGTTGGGTCAATGCTTCTATAACCGTTACATGCTGGTGCCCTGCCCCTCCACTGTAGCCAATTTGGACAATGGTTTTATTATTGGGAATATTATGCTTTCGCTTAAAAGCTTGTATTTTTTCTTGTTCTTGTTTTAATCGTTCAATGGTGTCAAAACGCTCTTGATGGCATCCAAAAATAACTTGATGCACCTTGGATTTGAAGGAACGGCCAAACTTGGAGAGAAAAATTTGTTCCATTTCGGGCGTGTGCAGCGTGATGGCATCGGCCCGCTCTAGTGCCGTAAGCTGTTGGTCGTAGGCTACTCGGCCTGTTTCTTGAAATAGGTCAGAACCCCAAAACGACAGCATTACTTTTTGGTGGGCTTGCACATAATCCAGCTGCTGCAAAAACCCCGGCGCACAATAATGAATGTTCACAATATCAAAAGGCGCAAATATTTCTTGGAGTGCCTGATCGTTATAATACTGCGCTACCCATTGATACAGAACTTGATAGGCTGGGCGAATTTGCAGCCGCAGCAATTTTTTGAAAAAAGCCCCCCAAGGCTTAGAGCGGCCTTTGAATGCCAGCCAACGCCCCAAAAGAACCGTTTTTTTGACTTGGGCAGGGTCAACAACAGGGCGTTCTATCAATTGTCCAAAATGAGTGCGATCTTCTTCTGTGAGTACACCGCCCGGCTTGTTGAGTCCATACAGTGCTATCTCCGCCTCGGGCATGGCCGCCTGTAGCAAGGGATAAAATTGCTTCATCAGTACAAAGCTGGTATGTCCAGTCAGTAATATTTTCATCCAAATCGTTGCTTAAAACTGCTCTGTGATTTATCATACTCCTTCCAATTGCCAATATCCATCCAAGCCCCCTCACTCACAGGGAACACCCCTACTTTTCCCGATCGCGCCATAATCTGCTCCATCAAATGCGTGATGTGAAACAAACCTTCTCCATCTGGAATTTCTTCCAATAAATGGGGCTCCAAAATATACACCCCTGCATTGACATAATAAGTCAAATTCGGTTTCTCGGTCAACTTGGTTAATAAGCCCTTTTCAGAAATTTCCATGGTTCCATACGGTATATTGTATTCCTTGATAGTGGCTACAGCCGTCAGTTCATTGTTATTATCCTTGTGATATTGCAAAATATCTCTATAGTCCTGATCTATAATAATATCACAATTGGAAACAAAGAAGGTACTTTTGATGGTGTCTTTGAGCAAACGCAAACTCCCTGCGGTGCCTAGAGGTTGGGGTTCCTTAAAATAATGTACTTGGTAGTTTTTATTAGGAATAGAATCAAAATGAAACTTGATAAAATCGGCTTTGTAATTGACAGACAAATAAAAATCACAAGCACCCTCCTCACAAAAAGAATCAATAATGGTTTCTACCATTGGCTTGCCGCCCAGCGGAACAAGCGGTTTGGGAATAACATCCGTAATAGGTTTGAGGCGTGTTCCCTTGCCCCCTGCCATAATCACCACAGGAATATTGCCCAGCAGCTTATCCTTGCGTTGGCGGCGCTCGTATCGCTCTCTCCAAAAAATAACATCATTGAGCTTGCCCTCTTGATCTAGAATAGGCAACAACTCAATCCGTTTTTCTTCCATCAAATCCCGAATGTTGGCGGTGGTATCGGTGGTTTTGCCCACGGTAATATGCGGCCGCAAAACGTTGCCAACCTGATAATCCAAACTCCCCTTAGACAAAATACGACGCTGAATATCGCCAATGCTAATCAAACTATAATACACACCATCTTTTGTTACCAACAAGGATTTACAATCGTTCTCGTCCATTTGGCGCATCGCCTCAATCAAGCTGGCTTGATGATCGATCACTAAGTGGTCAATTTGGCTTAAATCATACATAGTGTGGGTCTTTTATAAGCTTTTTGTAATAAAGAAAGGTAGCAGGTACCTGAAATTTATGGCCGTACGCTGCTCGGAATATTCACTACCCGTGCTGCCAATGCTGTTGCTTGTGCAAGGTCGCCTCTAATACTATTCTGATACTGAGGCAAACTATTCATCAAGTCCCAAATAGGGCGTGTCATCACCCCTTGGCTGTTGGTCGCTTCCAGAAAGGCTTCTTTCTCTTCGGCATCTTGCAGCAAGAGGGTATTGAGCCAAAAATTGGCCGTAGTACCTGCACGCTCCCAAACAAAATCAGGTGCTTGTTCTGCAAAAAAGTCTCGATAAGCAGTAGCCAATTGTCGCTTGTTTTCCAAAAACTGGGGCAAACACTCCAATTGAGCAACGGCCAAAGCCGCATTAATATTGGGCATTCGGTAATTAAATCCCATTTCTTCGTGGCGATAAGCCCATTTGTGGGGTTGTTTGGCCGTTGTAGTGAGGTGCTTGATGCGTTTTCCTAATTCGACATCTTGGGTCACGACCGCACCACCACCACCTGCCGTGGCTATTTTATTACCATTAAAACTAAACACGCCCAAAGTACCAAAAGTACCCGTGTGTTGTTGGCCAATATAACTGCCCAAGGACTCGGCCGCATCTTCTACCACAGCAATGTTCCATTGCTGACAAACCGCCACAATTTCCTCTATTCTGCACGGAAAACCAAAGGTGTGCATCGGCACACAAGCCTTGATGGCTCGTTGAGTAGCCTTGTGCATACAACGTCCAGCTACCCGCTCGCATTGTTCTTCCAAAAAACTAGCCAAAGCCGTGGGCGACAAGCCCATCGTATCCGCATCCACATCTACAAACACAGGTGATGCGCCAGTGTAGGCAATGGCATTGCAGGTAGCTACAAAAGTCAAGGGCTGGGTAATGACCAAATCCTGTGGGCCTACGTCCAATACATGCAGTGCAATGTGCAGCCCACTAGTGCCATTAACAACGGCTGTAGTATGTGCTGCCCCTGTATAGGCACACATCGTTTCTTCAAATTGATCCACAAATTTCCCGACAGAGGAAACAAAGGTGGAGTCAATACATGCTTCCAAATAAGCTTTTTCATTGCCTACAAAAACGGGCGCATGTAAGGGAATAAATCCTTCTGGAAATTGCGCTTTGATATGTTGAATGATGTCCTTAAACATTGTAGATTCCGGGTTTGTACAGTCTTAAATTTTCTTTATCAGAAAACCAATCAATCGTAGCTTGCAAGCCTTGCTCTAAGGTGTAGGCAGGCGACCAATTGGTGTGTGCTTTGATTTTGGTATGGTCTCCAAACAAGCGAAAAACCTCCGATTTGGCAGGGCGCAGGCGCTTGGGGTCTTGCACAATTTTGGCCTTGGGATTGATCAATTCTACCAAGGTATCGGCCATTTTTTGCATGGTAATTTCCGAATTGGTGGCAATATTGCAATCCTGCCCTATCAATTCCTTGCTGTTGGCTATAGCCAAAAAACCACGGGCGGTATCTTTCACAAACAACAAATCCCGGGTAGGAGTCAAATCGCCCAATTGAATTTCTTCAAAACCTGCCAATAATTGTGTAATAATGGTTGGAATAATAGCCCGTGCCGATTGTCGGGGCCCATAGGTATTGAAGGGGCGCACAATGGTAACGGGCAAATCAAAAGAGCGGTAAAAAGACTCGGCCATGCAGTCTGCGCCAATCTTGGAAGCCGAATAGGGGGACTGTGGCTGCCTCGGGTGCGCCTCGGTAATGGGTACAAACTGTGCGGTACCATAAACTTCGGAGGTAGAAGTTACCAACACCCGTTCTAGGCCCAAATCTCGGGCTGCTTGCAAAATATTTAGGGTTCCCTTGATATTGGTATCAACATAGGAATCGGGCGAATGGTACGAATAGGGAATGGCTATGAGTGCCGCCAAGTGATACACCACCGAGCAACCTTGCATAGCGGTACGCACCCCATTGGGGTCACGTACATCGCCCATAAAAATATCCAATTGGTCTAGTTTTTCCTTGGGGAAATTGTCGAGCCAGCCCCAAGTGCCAAAGGAATTGTACAAACAAAAGGCACGCACTTGATAGCCTTCTTCCAATAGCAATTCTACCAGATGGCTTCCAATAAAACCATCGGCTCCTGTTACAAGTACTTTTTGCTGTTTATTTTTTGTTGTCATAATTTTTATGCTAATTTCCCGTAAATACGAGTTTGCGCCTCTTTTGTTAAGGCCATAAATTGTTCTTGTTCGGCTGCTGTCCACGCCTCTACCCCCTCGTAAACCAAGGCTTGGGTTTGATTTTTCTTTACCGTCATCAGTTTCAAGCGTTCTTGTAGTTGCACCGCTGTTAGTTCTATTTTCATAAAGGCCAATAATCGCTCAATCATCTGTTGGCGTGTAGCGGCATTCTTAGAAAACAAATCTTCAAACTTGAGATGCAGGGTTGTTGTGGGGTTCGCTTCCGCAAAATCCATCAAAATGGTATTGCACTTGTTCCAATACCAAGCAATTTTTTGCGGGCGGCTAAAGGTGGGCCAAGCGTGATAATGTGTATCGCCTTCAAAATCAGTTGCAGCTATTCGTTTTCTTTTGTCATTATCATCATAAAAATAAAAAGCCCCATCATCCAGAGGTGATTTGTTTAAAGCCGATTTCATATAAGAACTGGCTTGGCGTGTAATGATAACAAAACGGGCCTTTGGAAACACTTGTTGGGCTTCGGGCAACAGGAAGGAAAGAAAAGGATTGCTCTCTACATAACGCTTGGTGCGCGCATGGCAATGCGCCCGCAAAAATGGCTCTCTGGCTGCCCGAATAGCCTTAACAATGGCCGTTGTATTTTTTTTGTTGCGATGTTTTTCGATTCCAAGATCAAATAAATCGGGCTGTGGCTCGTGTACGGCTAGTGTATGAGCGTCTATTCCTTCAAAAAAAGATTCAAAAAACTGGGTGCCTGTTCTGCCTGTACTAGCGATAAAGGTCGTGTCCAATATTGCTGGGCGCAAATGCCTATAATAATGTGCTTGATTGCCTGCTTTTGTTAGGATAGATTTAATCATGTATTATTGTACCATCTAATAAAACCATATTATTACTTCTATTGGAACGCCCTACTTGCCAAAAATCGCCGGGAAGAATGGTGATTGGAAAGGCACTAGTAATGTTGTCGAGCATGTGCTCGGGCTGTGTGCCGCCCTCAGAGGCCACGAGTTTTAGCTCATAATTGCCCCCTCTGAGTGCCAACTGTGGCAAATCCAATGTAAATGTTCCCGTTTTGCCCAATTGGTGAAAGGTGGTGCCCATTTCATCGCTCGAAAACCCTAAGATGCGATTTTCGTCCTTATCCCAAACACTTACGCCCAATAGGAAACGCTCGGGCTGTACGGTGCCATCGCTATTATAATGAAAAACAAAACGCACGGGATCGGCCGAAACTAGTTCTTGGGCTGCTCGGCCGTCTGCTCTGTACATTTCTACTTTCGTAAATTTCAATCGGCCATCTCCCAAGCGGTCGGTACGGTTGGCGAGGTCTTGACTGGCATCTACCTTTTGGCTATTGAGATAAAAATTAATAGCATCATCAGGTGTACCGTCATAAATTTGCTGCCCGTTTTGCAAGACAATAGCACGAGTACACAGTGTTCGGATAGAACCCATATTATGACTCACAAACAACACTGTTCGGCCACCACCACGGCTTACTTCCTTCATTTTGCCAATAGCCTTTTTCTGAAATTCGGCATCTCCTACAGCTAGTACTTCATCTACAATGAGAATTTCGGGTTCCAAAAAGGCGGCCACCGCAAAACCCAAACGCACCCGCATTCCAGAGGAATAACGCTTGACAGGCGTATCTACATACAAGGCACAGCCAGCAAAATCTACAATTTCGTCAAACTTGCGTGCAATTTCGGCACGGCGCATTCCCAAAATAGCTCCATTGAGGTAAATATTTTCACGGGCAGTCATCTCAGGGTGCATTCCGGTGCCCACTTCTAGGAGCGAAGCAATGCGCCCTTTGGCCTTAATGTAGCCTTGAGTGGGCGCTGTTACGCGCGAAATTAGCTTTAATAAAGTAGATTTTCCTGCTCCATTCTTGCCAATAATTCCCAGTACTTCCCCTTGTTTGACTTTAAAATCAATATCCTTGAGCGCCCAAACATAATCCGAATCGCCTTTGTCTTGTGAGCGGTCGTTGACTTGCCCTACCAAGCTGTAGGGGTCTTCCTTGCCTCTGATTCTTGCCCAGAGTCGATTGAGGTCATGGGATAAGGTACCCGTTCCAATCTCTCCTAGACGATATTGTTTGGATAATTTTTCGATGCTTAGAGCCGTATTAGACATGTATTTTATTTTTAATAAGCTTCTTTTTATTGCTAAACCGTGTCTACAAAGCTTCGTTCTGTTTTGTTAAAAATGAGCACCCCCATCAACACTATTACTACCGTAAAACCACTGGCGTACAACAAGCCTGCTGTTGTCAGATAGCCTTCTCCTAAGAAAATTTGTTTGAATGCTTCTACAATATGCGCCAATGGATTGTAAAACATTAGATTGCGTAATGTTCCTGCTGGCAATCCCTCTACAGGGTAAATAACTGGTGTAGCATACATAAGCAACTGAACCCCAAACTGTAGCAAGAATTTCAAATCTCGATATTTGGTCGTTAATGCACTAAAAATAAGCCCAAAGCCCAAGCCTAAGCCTGCCATCAAAACAATGAGAATTGGCAAGAGCCAAATCAGTGCCCACGTAAAACTAATGGCACTGCCCTGAACGAGATAAAAAGCATAAACACCTAAAAATAAGACCATCTGAATGCCAAATTTGACCAAGCCTGACACGACCTTGGACAAAGGCATAATGAGTCTTGGAAAATAGACTTTTCCAAAAATATCAGCATTGCGGGTAAAGGTGTCGGAGGTCTGTATAAAACAATCGGAAAAGTACGTCCATATAATAATTCCAGCCAAATAAAACAAAGAGGGTGGCACGGTGCCCACATCAATCTTGGCGATAGTTCCAAAAACTACCAAGAACATGAACATGGTCAATATGGGTTGTACCACAAACCACAAAGGCCCTAGAACGGTCTG
Source organism: uncultured Aureispira sp. (assembly GCA_964445645.1). Taxonomy (GTDB): domain Bacteria; phylum Bacteroidota; class Bacteroidia; order Chitinophagales; family Saprospiraceae; genus Aureispira. The sequence continues at coordinate 42,672 of CAYULH010000015.1, forward strand.
TTTATAAACCGTTACAATGTCTCGCTTAACAAACATGAGTAGCAAATCGCGATAGTCCCACAGTTCTTTTAGGTCTACTTCTAGTAACCCTCGGTGTGGTTTTATGACTAAATCCCAATCTTCTTTCATATAATTAATGGTCTTTATTGTGATAATGATTCAGCATTTTTGGGTGGTTCTACAACCTTGGTGGAGATGGGCAAAGATAGGCTTTAGCAATGAATAACAAAAGATTATTTGGGCTTTTTGCTTTTGGTGTCAATGGATTATAATTGATGGTTATTGCTCAAAAAAAGCCCTACATACAAGGCCAATAGCCCCACCAGCAAGCTGAGTAGTACATACGCTAGAGCAAACCAAGGAATGCCTTGCTCTGCCAAATCGAATGCCTCTTTTGCAAAAGTGCTAAAGGTGCTAAACCCGCCACAAAAGCCTGTGGCAGCCAATAATTTCCAAGGAGCAGCCCAGCCCAAACGGCTGCTATACCCTATTGCCAAGCCCAAGACCAAGCAAGCCAAGCCATTGGCAATCAAGGTAGCCCAAGGAAAAGCGCTGCTATTTATATATTGGCTTATACCATAACGACAGAGGCTTCCCAGTCCTCCTCCCAAAAATACCGCCAACCAATTAAGCATGATCTTGATCTGTTTTTTTACGATGCAAGGCCCACTCTACCATCCCTGTTAACAAAATACCCAATGCTGCTACGACTCCCAACAAAGGCAAAGTGCCAATACTCTGAAAGGTAAATACAACCCCTATAAAAATTAAATTCACAGTACCTAAAATACCTGTTGATTGCAAATGGGTGTATCCTAAATCTAATAATAAATGATGAATATGGGTGCGATCGGGATGAAAGGGCGAACGCCCCTTGAGTACTCGCAAGGTGAATACACGTAAGGTATCAAACAAGGGAATTACCAAAATACCAACCGCTACAGCAGGAACAGATTGTACACTGTAGGCATGGCGATAAATCGCATTGTCCTGAATAAAAGAAATAGCCAAAATAGAAGCTGTCAAGCCAATGAGCAAAGAACCTGTATCACCCATAAAAATTTCTCCTGCCAAATTATAACGCAAAAAAGCCACCAAAGAACCCGCCAACGCTCCTGATAAAATCGCCAAATCGGGCCGCCCTACCCTATAAAACCAATAACCAAAGGTGGCACAAATAATACAGCCTATTGTACCTGACAAGGCATTGATACCATCAATGAGGTTGAAGGCATTGATAATAACAACCATCGTAAAAATGGTCAAGGGTATCCCCAACAAATCGGGAATGTCATACACTCCAAAAATTCCGTATAAACTGGTGAGTTGTATCTTGGCAAAATAGACCAACAAAAAAGCGGCAAATAGCTGGCCTGCAAATTTCTTGGAGGGTGTCAGTGGAATAATATCATCCTTGGCTCCTATCAGAAAAATAACAATAAAGGCACAGAGAATGTATTGCAAATGTGAGGGTTGGTTGTGAAAGGGCACCCAAAAAGTAGTAGAAAAAATCAATCCAGCAAAAATTCCTAAACCACCCAACGTGGGTATACTTTTGGAATGCGAACGACGCTCCCCCGGTTCGTCTACCAAATTTTTGGCCTCTGCTATTTTTATAATAGAAGGAATTGCAAAATAGGTAATCAAGAAGGCCGTCAGAAAAGCTGGTATTATATCATACATCGCCAAGCAGATGATTTTTAGCTACTTATTTTTTTATTATAATAAAGCAGCACAAAAGATAATGATACAAACTTACAAGAAGTTGTTTAAAATAGCTAGGAATAAATCCCAAAGAAGTATTCTTACAACTATTTCTAGTGCTGTCTAAGTATTATTTGCTGTCTAAAAGGCAAAAAAAAGATGTTGACCGTTTGTTTGGGGTCAACATCTTTCTTTTTTGTTTGGGTAACAACCTAGCGTGTTACTTTGATTTCCGCACGGCGATTGCGCTGTTTTCCAGCTTCAGTACTGTTGTCGCTCATAGGATATTTTTCCCCATAAGCATTGTACTTGAGACGCTGGTCGCTAATGCCTTTGCCCATCAAATATTTGAGCACGGCTTTGGCTCGACGCTCCGATAATTTTTTGTTGTACGAGGCACTACCATCACTATCGGCATGGCCACCTACTTGCAATTCTAAACGAGCACATTTTTGCATGGCATCTACCACACGATTGAGCTGGCGCAACGAAGACTGATCGGCTTGTGCGGCATCATAATCAAAATAAATAGCTGCTGTTAGGGTTTGCAAATTGATGCGATTACAATTGGCTGCTTCTGCTGGTGTCAGGGGCACTTCATTGATGGGATTATCGTAAATATTGCTGTTGTTGGGATTGCCGCCGCTGCCATTACTACCGCCGTTGTTCCCATTGTTGTATCGGCTATTGTCAATAGTAATGTTGCCACCGCCACCACGTTGGTCTGGAATGTCTCCATCGCCAAATTTAATTCCACCGCCCGAAGCACTACCATTTACTCTCTTCTTACTAATGAGTCCCTCACTCGTAAAGGCATATCCTTCATCATCTACACGTACCAATAGGTCATCAATGGTTCTGATATAGCCCTCTCTATCCAACATATAAGTTTGAGTATTGGTAATAAACGTTCCACTGGCATCTACAATATCACCTGCTGCTATCTTGATAATTTTATCATTTCTATCATACAATTTACCATCATAACTCTTGTAATAACCACGAGCAGCCAAACCATCTGCCTTGGCAGGGTGTCCATATAGGCGCGCCAATTCCATCATATCACCAATAGCTAGAGGGCAACCATCATACTCTGCTATACCAAACAACTCGGGACAAGCATCCAATTCGTCCTTGATGCTATCACCATCTTTGTCTGGACAACCATTGGCGGTAAACAAGCCTCTCAATTCGGGGCAGGCATCGTCCTCATTCTTAACACCATCACCATCCAAATCAGAAGGATCTATATCTGGACAACCTGTTTCACGCTCGCCATAAGCATCTGGGCACTCATCTTCTGGATCAATAATGCCATCATAATCTCGGTCTATGCAACCCATTAAGTTGGCATAGCCTTTATCATCGGGGCAGCGATCTTCTGCATCTTGAATACCATCGCCATCGGCATCAGGACAGCCAAAGGTACGTGCTGTTCCAAAAATATAAGGACACTGATCGACATCGTTGGGCACCCCATCGTAATCATCGTCAGGTGCTTTAGTCTCATTACTCGCTACCGTACTGTCGTCTGTTTTGGTGGTTGTTCCTTTGGTGGAGCCACAACTCAACAACAGTGAAAAAGCAAAAGTATAAAAGATTAAGAATTGTATTTTCATGGTTCTATTTATAAATTATGATGGTGCATAGTAGGTTTTTTATAGTAAAAGATAGCATAAAGTAACCTATTAAGCTAGAAGCAACTACAAAAATAACATTTAAAACGGATTATTGGTCACAAATTACTACAAAACAAACTTTTGAGGCTTGCTTTTGTTGGGCAAGAGCTTATTCCAATGCTGTTTAAACAATTATTTTACCATTTCTACAATTGTTGCAATAAATGACGCATATCTACTTGCTGGCTAATCATACGCTCCAAATCCTCTACGGCAATACGCTCTTGCTGCATACTATCTCGCTCACGCACAGTTACGGTTCCATCCTCTAATGTCTGCCCATCAATAGTAATACAGTAAGGTGTTCCCAACTCATCTTGACGGCGGTAGCGTTTACCTACCGAGTCTTTTTCATCATATTGGCATTCAAATGAGTACTTCAATTGATTGAAAATAGCTCTGGCTTTGTCGGTCAGTTCTTTTTCTTTCTTCACCAAAGGCAACACGGCACACTTGATAGGGGCTATGGCAGGGTGAAAACGCACCACTACACGCTCCTTCAAATCGCCATTGGCATCAGGCACTTGTTCTACGGCATAACAATTGCTCAACACGGCCAAGAACAAACGATCACATCCAACCGAGGTTTCGACCACATAAGGCACATAGCTTTCCTTCAATTCAGGATCGTAATACGTCAATTTTTTGCCCGAATGTTCTTCGTGTGCTTTTAGGTCAAAATCTGTACGAGAGTGAATACCTTCTAGCTCTTTGAATCCAAAGGGGAATTCAAATTCAATATCAGCAGCAGCATCAGCATAGTGTGCCAATTTTTCGTGATCGTGAAAACGCAATTTGCTCACCTGTGTACCGAGTACTTGGTGCCATTTCATGCGCTTTTCTTTCCACTGCTCATAAAATTCTTGTTGTGTACCAGGGCGCACAAAGAATTGCATTTCCATTTGCTCAAATTCTCTCATTCTAAAAATGAACTGACGAGCCACAATTTCGTTTCTAAATGCCTTGCCAATTTGTGCAATACCAAACGGTACTTTTTGGCGAGCGGTGTTGAGCACATTCAAGAAATTGACAAAAATACCTTGGGCGGTTTCTGGGCGCAAGTAGAGTTTGTCATCGCTGGTAGCACCTCCTCCTTGAGTAGAGAACATCAAATTAAAATCTCGTACATCGGTCCAGTTTTTGGAACCCGATTCGGGGCAAGTAATGCCCAATTCTTCGATAAGTGCTTTTACATCGGCGAGGTCTTGAGCATTGAGCGAAGCATTCATTCTACTGAGAATGGCATCTGCTTTTGCTTGACGTTCTAGCGTGCGCTTATCGGTTGCTCTAAATTGGGCTTCATCAAAACTATCTCCAAAGCGTTTTTTGGCTTTGTCGATGTCTTTGTTGATTTTCTTAATAATTTTGGCTTCGATATAATCCTCGATAAGTGTATCGGCACGATAGCGTTTTTTGGAATCTTTGTTGTCAATCAATGGATCGCTAAACGCATCGACATGCCCCGAAGCTTTCCATACCGTAGGCTCCATAAAGATAGCAGCATCTACGCCCACAATTTCTTCGTGCATTTGCACCATCGCACGCCACCAATACTGCTTGAGGTTATTTTTGAGAAGAACACCATAAGGGCCATAATCATACACAGCACTAAGTCCACCATAAATATCACTAGATTGGTAGATGTAGGCATTTTTCTTACAATAAGAAACAATTTCGCTAAAAGTTACAGAGGTTGCTTGCTCGGCCATTTTGTTATTATAGTTAATATAGATAATAGTCTTAAAATCAAAGTAGCTTAGTATCATAACTAAGCTGCTCTAAGATTGCAAAAATAGTATTTTAAGAAAAAAAACATGCTGTGACAAGGGTTATTTTGAGGAATATCTTGCTTTGGGGAATAAGTGCATCTGTTTATCAAAAATACAGTTTATCTTTTTCCAAACACAAAAACATCATTGCTCCATGTTTCCACAATTTTTTTTCTTTCGGATGCGGTCATTTCCAAGGGTTTAAAACATTTGAATACAACTACTTTGAGTACTAATATTTCCTTAAGCCATGCTTTTCCAGAAACCTGAACTTTAGATAACGATTTTAAAAAACATTTGGCACTCCAAATCAACAAGTTATCATAGAATTCCCAGTTATTCCATTTGCTATCTACAGAATAACATCTCACATCCAGATAAGGCATTTTTTTAAATTTATTAATGGTACTAGAAAATTGAGCGGTAGATTCTAGTGCCAAACCATTCCATACCTGTTTTTTATCCACAGGAACCATATAATCTTGGAGGCATACAAAGATTAATTTTATAACTTGTATAAAGTTACTGGCCAATGCCAACATAGGATTGTGCTCTAACCTAACAAATAGCAACAAGGACTCTAGGTTCTTCAACTCTCCAATCCAATTGGGAAACTCCTTGATATAAACCTCCCCTAAATCCAATTTTTTCAGTTGCTTCATATTGCGAAAAAAATCAGGTAATCGGTAACTGTATTGTTCTCTTCTAGGGTCTTCTTCCTCATATTCAGTCGCTTCCAAAACATCTTCAATTCCATACAAAATCAGCTCTTCTAAACACGGTAAATTGGCCAAATTGGAGGGTAAATTTCTCAATCTATAATTGCAACTCAAATCTAGACTAACCAAGTTGGTCAATTGCTCTATTTCTGCTGGCAACACTTGCAAGTCATTCCAAGACAAATCCAATTGTGTAATAAAAGTACAATTGAGCAATACCTTGGGAAAGACCGATAATTTGGGAGCTTCGTCATTGTCTTTATCTCCTGCTAGTATCATTTTTTCCTGAAAGTATTCCGAGCAAAACCCTTCTATATGAAGTTGTTGCAAGGCCAGTGTCTCTGTAGGCCAGTCTAAATCTTGTTCTTCGTAGCTTTCTTGCATGAGCAACAACCAGTTACTTTTTTCAGACTCAAACGTTGGCAATTCTTGCAAAGCAGCGTAGAACTCATCCAACATTTCCTCATAACACGCCATGCCTTTGGCCAATTCAAATGCTAAACTGCGATTGGCAACTTCAGCAGAATAGAAAAGCATTCTAATTTTATTTTTACTATTGGACATATCTTACAATTAATTGAAGTTTCAAACACTTTTAGAATAGCTGCTTGTTTGGAGCATTTTTGCCACAGCTAAACAATGAAGTTTTCAAAGTACAAAATGACTGTGTTTTATTCTTTCAGTACAAACACAGTGTGTATAAGAATATTCCAAATCAGATGTTTTTCTATTTTCATTTATACATCTTGTGCTGTACGAATGATAAGATTTATTAAACCAATTATTCTGTAAAAATCAATTTTTTGCATTGGGTTCAATGTACACTTTTTCGCCTTCGGGCGTGAGCCAAAAATAATTGTTCTTGGATATTTGCTGACTATCCAAGATCAAACGCATTCGCAATTCGTAGACAAACTGCACAGCAGGTTCAAGCAGCTCTGGCTCTATAACAATATCAAAACTTTCGGCACGCAATTGGTCGTAATAATAAGTAGTAGGCTTGTACATATCTTGCGTTTTGCTCCGCTCATTGATATTGCCCATAGATACATTGGCAAAAGCTTTATAACTAGAATAACGGCTAGATGGGTACACGACATATTTGGACTCGGCCAAAGAGCGATCAGACTTGGTCAAATCTATGGCTAATTGCTCTTCATACCCTTTCAATTGTTGTGCAATATTTTTCATAGCACGCTCTCGCATAGTGCTATACACCCCTTCGTGGTCTTTGACTTGGTATTCTACTGTAATCAAATCAAAAACCTCATATTCTGCTGCTTTGGTCATAATAGAACGCAACTGGTCGGCTTTGGTATAAGCTATGTGTATGTTTTGTTGCAATTCATAGCCTTTGGGAATTTCGTTATTTCTATTAGAAAAAATCTTCTTGTCTTTTTCGTATTCGTACAAAGGGATAAAGGTAACAACATCTATATAAATGCGCTCCGAGGCAATTCCCATACCTTCTAAGGCCGATTTGAAGCCCTCTGCACGTTCTTTCATCAGCTTGTTGGTTTCTTCTATCGTGCTGGCAATTTGTGTGAGGTTAAAAATGGCAACATATCGGTCAGCAGCCTTATTGCTCAATACCCGAACTGTCAATTCCAGTGTTTTATTGTTCAACAATTGGGCAGGCCCCAAAACATTGCTCGGCACCTTTGTTCCATTGTTGGTCACTGTAATATCCTCTGACAAATAATCCATGTACCCTTGTTCCAACTTTCTCTTTTCCTTACCATAGCCCCCTTGATAATCATTCTTTTGTACCTGCTGAAAACGGGTAGCATTCCCTTGCACCTGTGCTTGACTTGTTTGCAATAAACTCCCTACCATTATAAAAATGGCAATAGACATAAATAGTTTCATAATATTATTTTAAATTTATAAAAAATGTTCACTGTAAAAGACCATTTGGGACTCCATCCCAATTGCTGACGATTCTATCCTAACACTAGACCTTATCAAAAGCTGGGGGAGGCTTTTTAGATAATAAAGTTGTAGCGGAACTTGTGGAAGGAGTGGAGTGTTTCTTGGATAGTACATAAAGAAAACTTATTTTTGTTACTTTAACAAAGGGTAGTACAGCTACTTTTTCTATTACATCAGAAGGATTGCATTAGACGACTATGGATTTAGAAGTTTTTGAACAAGTAAAAACTATGCAGCAGGCTATTGAAGCGGCTGTTATTGCTGATAAAGAACAATTAGAAGCGTTTAGAATTGAGTATTTAGGTACTAAAAACAAAATTAAACCTTTGTTTGGTGAAATTAGAAATATTCCAAACGAACGCAAAAAGGAATATGGCCAATTGCTCAATGTAGTGAAGCAACAAGCAGAATCTAAATTTAAGACCGCTCAAGATAGCTTGGTAGCACAAGCAGCCAATGAAGTGGAGGAGTTGGATATGACGGCTCCAGCCGAACCCATGCCTTTGGGTTCTAGGCATCCCGTGTCGTTGGTACTCAATCAAATGATTGAGATTTTTGACCGTTTGGGTTTTACGGTAGCGGAGGATAACGAAATTGAGGACGATTGGCACAACTTTACGGCACTCAATACGCCCGAGGATCACCCAGCACGCGACATGCAGGATACCTATTATATTCTCAATGATCCTTCACGCCTGTTGCGTACACACACGTCATCTGTACAGTCGCATGTAATGATGAACCAGAAACCGCCAATTCGTATTATTGCCCCCGGCCGTGTGTACCGAAACGAAACGATTTCGTCCAGAGCGCACTGTCAGTTTCACCAAGTGGAGGGCTTGTACATTGCCGAAAAAGTGAGCTTTGCCGATTTGCGCCAGACCATTTATTACTTTGCCAAGGAAATGTTTGGGGCTACCAAAATTCGTATGCGCCCGTCGTTCTTCCCATTTACCGAGCCTAGTGCCGAGGTGGATGTTTGGTGGGGCTGCGAAACCGAAGCAGACAAAAGAATTACCAAAGGAACGGGTTGGTTAGAAATATTGGGTTGTGGCATGGTAGATCCTGCTGTATTGACCAATTGTGGCATTGACCCCGATAAGTATTCTGGTTTTGCGTTTGGAATGGGGGTAGAGCGTATTGCCATGCTCAAGTACCAAATTGATGATATTCGCCTGCTATTTGAAAATGATGTTCGTTTTCTCAGTCAGTTTAGCGGAACTGCTAATTTCTAAAAACTATTTAATTATGCGTCTATTAATAGCCCTCTCTCTTTTTTTATTATTAGCTGTTTTGGCTTGTGAAACTTCTGAAAAGGCCACCCAACAGGATTCGCCCAAAGAGGCCGCTCAGGGTTTTCTGGAAGCACTCCAAGCAGAGGACTTTGACTTGGTAGAACGCTATATTAGTGCATCGAGCAAAGAATCCTTGCAAAATTTCCGAACCAATCTGAATATGATTGGCGAGGAAGAAAAAAAAGAATTGCTTGCAGCTTACAAAGTGCCTGTAGAGCAAATCAATTGCATAGAACAGCAAGGCAAAACCAACTGCAATCTCCGCTATCAGCCCGAGGGCGAAGGCATTCTCAATCTGGTTCAACAAGACAACAAGTGGTTTGTCCAAATAGAATTTGATTACTAAACCATCCATAAAACAATACAATGAAATATACACTCTTAATCGCTCTATTGGCATTCTTATTAGCAAGCTGTGGCGCAGGCAATAACAATCGTACACCCGAAAAAACTTGTGCGGAATTTATTACCAAGCTTGCCAGCAAAGACTATGCAGCCGCCAAAAAATACACCTCTGCGGCAACCGACCCTTACCTAGATTTCCTTACCAAAGGGGCTGGTATTTTTAGCCAAATGAATCAGGAAGGCAACAACTTTCAGGCATTGGTACAAGTAGATGATGCCAACAAATTGAACTATAGCTGTACCGTCAAAGGTGATGATGCGCTGTGCAATTGTGCCCAACAAGAGGATGAAACAAAGGCTTTTACCCTCAATCTTATTCGTGAAAATGGTCAGTGGGTAGTACACCAGCCTAAGGAAACAACAGTAGAGTAATTCGTCTACGTGTCATTGTTCAACCATATCTTTTCTTATAACAAAGGACTATTGCCAACAATAGTCCTTTGTTCTTGTTTATACCACTGCCAACCTGCTCCCACGCCCCCGCCAACCTTAGGCCCACCCCTCCCCGACCCGATGGCTTTTTTGCAACAACAACCCCATACGCCAATTCCCGCCGATTCTCTAAGCAAAACAGAATATGAATTGTTACAAGCAGGCGATGTCCTCTTGAGGCGTGGTTATGGCTGGATTAGTGATTACATTGTGGCAGTACTTGAAGAACCCTGCCCGCTCACGCACTGCGGATTGCTTGTGCCACTAGGAACTGGTTGGGGCGTATTGCACACCGCTTCCTCTGAGCAACACGATGGAATAATAGTAGAACCCTTGTTTACTTACGTCCAGCAAAGTCAGAGGCACAGCTTGGTGGCTTGCCGCCCTCGCTGCACCCCCCATCAGCGTACACAATTATTGGCATTAGCGCAAGCATATCGGCAAAAAGCCCCACCCTTTGACTACAGTTTTGACGACCAAGATGCTCAAGCCTTGTATTGTGTAGAGCTGTTGCGTGATTTGTTTCTAATGGTTTGCCAACAAGATTATTTGCCCTTGCATTATCAACGAGGAGAATTATCCTTATTAGGCTTTCAGAATTTTTTTGATAATCGTAACTTTACGCTCTTATTTAATCATTGCCAACCAAAGCCACCATCTCAATGAAAGCAACATTTCTAGGAACGGGCACTTCGCAAGGCATTCCTGTTATTGGCTGTCCTTGTCCTGTGTGCCAATCAGCAGACCCCAGAGATAAGCGTTTACGCACTGCTTTTCAGATCCAAACCCAAGGCAAAACCATTGTGATTGACATTGGCCCCGATTTTCGTCAACAAATGCTGCGTGCAGGCACTCAAAAGGTAGATGCCATCCTACTCACACACGAACACAGCGACCATGTGGCTGGCCTAGACGATGTGCGCCCCTTCAATTTTAAGTATGAAATGGACATGCCCATTTATGCCTTAGAACGCGTGCATCAACGCCTGCGCCAAAGCCATGCTTATATTTTTGAATCCAATTATCCTGGCGTGCCCAGAGTGCAGCAATATGCCATCCATCATACTACTAATTTTGAAGCGGCCGGCATTCCCATCACCCCCATTCAAGTACATCATGGAAAATTGCCTATATTGGGCTACAGAATTGGTAACTTGGCCTACTTGACCGATTATCAATCTATTCCAACAAGCGAATACAGCAAACTAGAAGGGCTAGAAGTGCTGGTAGTGAGTGCGCTGCAACAGGAACCTCACCACTCTCATGCTACGCTCACCGAATCGGTCGAGCTGGTAGAGACCCTACAAGTTCCCAAGGCATATTTTACCCACTTGAGTCACAAAATGGGCAGCCACCAAACTACACAGCAACTATTGCCCAAGCATATTGAAGTGGCTTATGATAATCTATCTTTTGAAATTTAGGGAAACCTATTTTGCTAATTTAATGTTGTTATCATATATCCCCCCTTTGCCCTGTTATTAAAAACAAATTCTATATTACAAAACTAGAACAGAACATACACTTATGAGTGCCAATACTTCAGATGCTGACTCTCCAGCTATGCGTGTCCTTAATCGTTTCGTGCAATTTATTTATATTGTATTTTTGATTGTAATTGCGCCCCTTTACCTCTACATGAACTTACCTGTACTCAATCCTTGGTTTATAGGCTTGCCAGTGGGCGTATTTTTTATTTCATTGGTAATAATTATACTAGAACTACGGGTTATTAACAAGAAAAAAACCGTTCTTTTTGGGCTTTCAACACTCACGGCAATGGCTACTATGGTGTACATAATGGTGGTAAGCGTCATGAGTTGGGAAGGTCTTAGAGCCATGAAATACCAAAGCTTGATTGGGGAGGTGAAATTGAGTGAGAATTTTGGCGAGGAAGTGCCGCCCGTAGATTTGAGCGAAATTAGAATTATAGACCAAGAGGTAGCGCACCGTTTGGGCGATAAAGTGCTAGGCGAGGAATTGCCCGGCCAAGAACGCACCTTGGGTAGCCAAGCCTATGTAGGCAAATTTAGAATTCAGAATGTACAAGGCAAATTGTACTGGGTAGCCCCACTGCTCCACTCTGGGTTTTTCAAATGGTTTAATAACATGGAGGGTACACCGGCCTATATCAAGGTTTCGGCTACCTCCGACCCCGAAGTAGAATTGGTCAGTGATGTTACCATCAAATACCAACCCGAAGCTTACTTCAATAGCAACCTGCACCGCCACTTGTACCTCAATGGCTATTTCAATACAGGATTGACCGATTATACTTTTGAAATTGATGACGAAGGTACCCCTTATTGGGTCGTTACGCTGTATACGCACGAGGTTGGTTTTAGTGGTATGAATGCCTATGGTGTGGCGGTTGTAAATGCCGAAACAGGCGACATTCAGAAATACACGCCCGAAAATGCCCCCGCTTGGATTGATAGAATTCAACCGATGGAGATGGTTGAAGAACAACTTCAATACTGGGGCGAATACATTCACGGCTATTGGAATTTTTCTAACCTAGACAAAAAAACCACTACTAGAGGTATTTCCTTGGTCTATGGCAAAGACGACCAATCTTACTGGTACACGGGTCTAACTTCGGTAGGACAAGAAGAGGGTACCATTGGTTTTGTATTGGTGAATACCCGTACCAAAGAAACCACACGCTACAAGCAAGTGGGGGCCACCGAAGAAGCAGCGCGCCGCTCGGCCATGGGAAAGGTTCAAGAGAAAAAATACATTGGCTCCTTCCCTATTTTGTACAATATTAATAATGTGCCGACCTACGTGCTATCCCTCAAAGACCAAGCTGGCTTAATCAAAATGGTGGCGATGGTCTCGGTGCGTGACCACTCCATTGTAGGCGTTGGCGAAACCCTAGAGGAAGCCTTGCGCTCTTATCGAGGTGGCCGCACCAACGAAAAAAGAGAAGGCAATTACCAAGTCTATGGCCGTGTAAAACGCATCCAATCCAGCATTATTGATGGCAAAATGCTCTATTATTTTACCTTGGACAAATACCCCAATAAAATATTTAAGAGCGAATCTATTGTCTCCCCAAAATTCCCGATTACAGCCGTCAATGATTCGGTTATGGTGGCTTATGATGATGGCCGTGCCGAATTTGTACCTGTTGCCAAATTTGATAATTTGGACCTGAAAACACAGAAAACCAACAGCATAGAATTGAAAAAATAATAGGATATGCCTATTATGGTTATGGGTGGTAGGGACAAGGCATGCCTTGTCCCTACCACCACCACCATGCCTTGTCCCTACCACCACCACCATGCCTTGTCCCTACCACCACCGCCATGCCTTGTCCCTACCACCACCATATTTTTACATCCCCCCAATGTTTTATTCAACCACATAAGCACCCAAAAATCGTTTTTTTCATTATTTTAAGGCCCGATTAATCACCAATACTTTTTAAACACGCTTATGACCGCCTCGGAACTAGCCAGCACCGTACAACCACTCTTTGACAATTGGTACAAAAACCTCAAAAAACACCTAGAAACAGGGGTTATTTCCTCGCCCCATACCATCTACTGTCAAGATACCGTTCAGCTGTATGAAACAGACGATTACCTTGCCTTGGAACTAACCGGCCAACAAGCACTAAGCACGTTTAAAAGCATTAGTTTTGGCAAAAAAATCAAAAAACTAAGCACCATCAACAGCGTTATCAATGGCGGCTCGGTCATCAAAGAACCCACGGATTATCAGCCTAGAATTGAAGTAGCCAACCCCGGTGAAATTTGGGCCAACCTAAACATCGCCTCTTATGATGCTTATAATAATGAGAACAAAAGCCTAGACATTGCCAAGCTCCAAGAGGGACTGGCTGGTACGCCCTCCATCCCAATGCAAGTCAAATCCAATGCTGGTGGACTGCTCTTAGCCAATTCGACCATCATGCGCCTAGAAGCGCCCAAGCTCTTTGTGCGCCCAATCGGCTTTTTGATGGTGGTAGACAAAGCCACCGACCCCATCCGCTTGGTGCATTTCCTCATTGAACGCCTCAATGACACCTTCCCCAAGCGTGACCGCTTCATCGGCATTGATGACGATGAATTGCAGCTCAACAACCCCCTCCGCCAATTGGCCAACAACAAAGCCGTAGCTATACCCGATTTCTTGGCGCAATACGGCCACCGCATTGCCCATGTACTCGGCTACCAAGCCGCCAAAGCCAATGTAGCCCTAGCCGATGGCAGCACCATCGACCTGCTCCTAGAAAAAGAGGACGGCAGCCACGATTTGTTCAACCTCACCGAAGGGCTGTTCTCCAGAAAAAATATCAAGGGCAAAAAGAACAAGCCCAATATCTCCAATACGATGCTCGCCCTAAAGGCGCAATACCAACAAGCCACCAAAGAGCAAGCCCAACTCCAATTGGCCAAACAACCGCTTCTACTCGGCATAGTCGAAAATTCCAACCAAGTGTACCAACAGGGCATCAATAAGGCGGCTACAGAGGCCGCTGGCAAGGTAGCACTGCTCTCGCTAGAGGGCTTGTGTGTGTTGATGGAATTGTGGATGAAGGAGCAGGGGTAGTAATACTTGAAAGAAAAGGATTTATACAACAATACTCAGATGTGGGTATGGCAAGATTTAGACTTCGCCCCCAATTCCTTTGAACTGCTCCACAAGGGCAGCAATTTTCTGAAAAACACGCTGTTTTAATCCCAAATACTTTGGATTCAAAGGACTCATTTTGGGTAAGAGTGCGTTGAGTTCTGTCCCATTTTCACTAGCATGTTTTCGTCTCAAGGAAGTTCTGATGTATCGTTTGGCTGCTTCTTCTTTTAAGTTTTCTTCTACAATTAATTCACTGACTTCTTTTTGTTGCCTTTTTTGTGCATAAATAAAGAAGGATTCTATAATACTTTCTTTATTGGGAATAATTTCCAAGTCGGTTTCATTAATGAAATCCACAATCAAGGTCTCTTTGGCTCTGTTCTCAATACTAGCGCGAAGAATGCGACGTACTTCATCTATTAAAGCCGCTTTATCTTTTGTTTTCTTGGTATGCTCAAGGATTAATTCAAATATATAATCCAAATTTATTTCTTGAGATTTGAGCAAATCTACTTCAAATACAACATCATCCCAATCTATTGTAGATTCCTCTACCTCCTCACCTTGTCGTTCCCGACGCAACCAGTCCCGAATATCATTATAAGTAGAGCGATAGTCCTGTATCGTTCGTTCGGGTAGGGTTTCTGTGGTTTGCATCACAGCAATTTGTTCATCCGTTACAAAGTAAGTTTCTTTAAATTTTTCTATTGCTTCGGGATCATCAACATCAATCTTTTGTAATGCCTTTAGATGCGTAAATTCATCGAAGTTCTGCAGCGCATTTTCTACCCGTAAGTATTCGCCAAATAATTTGACAAAGGCTTTTTTATCGCTTTCTCTAACGATTTCATCAGGTTCGGGAAATCGCTCGTTTAGTTCCTGAACCACTTCAAGATAGCCCCTACGCGCTTTACCCGTGGCCACTTCTGTAAAACCATCTAAATATTCTTGATAGCTCTTTTCCAATACAACATTTTTGGTATTACTATCGCCAAATACGGTAATAGCATCTATAGTTGCTTGCTCCAAATTTCTAAACGTGACAATATTACCAAAGGTCTTGGTAGGATAAATCCGATTGGTTCGCGAAAAAGCTTGAATCAAACCATGATAGCGCAAGTTCTTATCCACAAAAAGCGTGTTCAAAGCAGGCGCATCAAATCCTGTCAGAAACATGCCCACCACAATCAACAAATCCACCTCTTTCTTCTGCACTCGTTTGGCAAGGTCTCGATAATAGTTTTGAAAGGATTTGCGCTCTACACTATAACTACTCCCAAACAAGGCATTATAATCTTGAATCGCTGCCGTTAGAAACTCTTTGGAACTTTGATCTAAGGCCGATGGCTCAAAGGTTTCATCCCCAATATCGCCAATAGCATTTTGCTCTTCATTGGCAGCAAAGGAAAAAATAGTGGCTATTTTGAGCGGTTTATCGCTATCTTTTTGCAACTCGTTCAATTGCTCATAATAACATTTGGCAGCATCTATATTGCTCACAGCAAATAGGGCATTAAACCCCTTGTTGCCTCCCTGTGTTCTATGGGTTTTGAGTCTAAAATTTTGCAGTATATATTGAGATATTTCCTTGATTCTTACTGGATGAAGGAATGCTTTTTTCTTTTCGGCTTTGGACAGTTCTTGTTCATCCAGCTCGGTTTCAATTCCCCTAAACTTAGGTCGGACATCATTATAATCTACCTTAAATTTTAATACCTTTTCATCTCTAATGGCATCTGTAATTACGTAGGAATGTAACTCACGCCCAAATACACTAGCAGTAGTTTCGGCACCTAAGGCATTTTGGGGAAAGATAGGCGTTCCTGTAAACCCAAACTGGTAGTATTTTTTGAACTTTCGTTGTAGATTTTTTTGAGCCTCGCCAAATTGTGAACGGTGGGCTTCATCAAAGATAAAAACAACTTGTTGCTGATAGACGGGCAAATTATTTTCGCTCTTAATCAAGTTATTTAGTTTTTGGATGGTCGTCACAATAATCTTGTTATCCTCCTTATTGATGTTTCGTTTCAGCCCTGCCGTACTATCCGAACCATTCACACTATCGGGCGAAAAGCGTTGGTACTCTTTCATGGTCTGAAAATCCAAATCCTTGCGATCCACCACAAAAAATACTTTATCAATAAAATCGCACTGTGTCGCCAATCTTGCTGCTTTAAAACTAGTTAAGGTTTTGCCCGAACCTGTGGTGTGCCAAATATAGCCACCCGCTTCCGTCGTTCCCCATTTCTTGGCCTCAAAAGCACTTTTAATTTTCCACAAAATTCGTTCTGTAGCGGCAATTTGGTAGGGGCGCATGATAAGCAAAGTATCATTGACATCAAAAACCGAATACTGCAACAAGACCTGTAAAAGCGTATTTTTTTGAAAAAAAGTCGCCGTAAAATCCTTTAAATCTCTAATTAGCTTATTATCTGCCTTTGCCCAGTTCATGGTAAAATCATAGCTATTTTTATTGCGCTCTACCGTATTGGCAAAATATCGGCTATCGGTACCATTAGAAATAACAAACAACTGCAAGTATTTGAACAAAGAATTTTCGGCATTAAAGCTCTCTTTGGTATAACGATGTACTTGATTAAAAGCCTGACGAATGGCAACACCTCGCTTTTTGAGCTCGATTTGCACCAAAGGCAATCCATTGACCAAGATTGTGACATCATATCGATTGGTGTGCGTTCCCCTTTGTTCAAACTGAGTGATTACCTGCACTTTGTTTCGGGCAATATGCTCCTTATCTACCAAATAAATATTTTGGATATGTCCATCATCAAAGCAGCAATTCTCGGTTTAATAAAAAAATATATATCATTCCAAAAGCGGAATA
>CAYULH010000016.1:0-58237 GCA_964445645.1 uncultured Aureispira sp.
AGGTTACTTTCATATTATCAGAACGCAGATTGCTAGAGCCATAACTAAAGATAACATCAGGCAAATAATGGCGTATAGAAGGCACATTGGCATTGATAGTGGGCAAAATTCTAGCCCCAATAAAATTGGTACCCAAATTGACGGCTGTATTTCCTAGAGCGCTCCAAGCCAAATCTTTGAGCATGGGGGCAGAGGCATCTCCTCCCTGATTCAATAACCAAATTCGAAGGCTACGAGGACTGCCACTAGTGCCTCCTATCCCCTCTTGCAGGGCATAATTATCAAACTCGTACAAGGCATTCAAACCTGTAGAAGCCACCCAATGGGCGCGTTCTATCTTGCTGTTGTCGGTAAATCTATGGTGTCTGATTTGAAAATCGTTGTAAATACCGCCGCCGTGCGTGCCACAGTTTTGTTTTAGAATATGCCCCAATTCTGGGGTATTAATGCCTCTCATGACTCTAAATTCTACCTTGCTATTGTACCAATCTACAAAAGGGTGGATGCCTCCAAAATACGCATGGTTGATGTTCCAACAGCCCGAATGGGTCGTCCGTGTTGCCCGCCCAAAGAAATACAAATCCTTCACATATACTTTGATGTTTCGTACGACTTGCCAGCCCAATTGGGTATCTTCTACCTGCACACAGCCACTGGGCTGGTTTTGCGCTTCGGGCATATAACAACCACAAGAATTGGTACTGCCTCCTGTGGGACTCAAAGGGGTAGGAATAAACACCTGATTGCAGTGATACCACCAAGTGCTATTGGGGTCACATGGCGCAGCCAAAGGCTCTACCCCTCCTCCACTACAGTCTACTGTTGGGTCAAAACACTGGGGATAATTGGGACAACTAGGCGTACAATCCTCCAACAATGCGCCATCTACGCCATAATAAGCAGCGCCTACTCGCCTAAAAGCTTCTGCCATAATATAACTATTATACGGCACCTGTACCAACTCTGCCAATACTTCGCTGGTAATTCCTGCTGGAACTTGAAAATCGGGCGAGACTACCACATAATGATAGCTTGGTGCATCATCAGGAATATTGGGATCGTGGTAATAAATTCCTTGCTGTAGGATTTCTTTGTGAATGGGATAGGCAAACAAATAAGGGTCGTGTGCTTCCTTGGGGTTGTGCTCCACTTCGAGGGCATCAATGGCCTCTTGCAATTGTTTGAGGGCTTCCCAACTGCTGGGCAGCAGCTTCAAGTACAGATGTGTAATGGGCAGGCTGGTTCTGGCATGATTGGAATAAATGGTATTGAAGGCAACCAGTACATTATCATGGGTATAGGGATTGGGCAAGTCATTGCCCAATATTATTGCATCTGTATTGCCTGTTTTTTGTTGGTTGGAACTGCCATCTATCAGAATGGTTTTGCTTTTTGGTGGGGCCGAGGTGGCCGATAGAGTGCTTGTTGGTAGGGGCGCTTTCTGGCAAGCATAATACAACAAACTGCCTCCTAATAGGCAGAGTAAATACAAGAGCTTGTTTTTCATAACAATACAATTTTGGGTGATTCGGTACAGTGCTTTAATTTGTGTTGTTTTATCTAATGCTTTAACAAGTTAATATTTCATTTAATAATAAAATAATTTTTATTATAAATAGGTAACAAGTGTAGCTTAGAATTGTGCGCCTCTACAACCTGCTTTGCGTTTTCTGCGTTTTCTGGCCCCTACCAAACCATTCTCAATAAAATTATAAGAAACAGTGATTTGAGTAAACAGATACCAATCGTTCAATTTATCGCCTCTTACCAGCGAGCCGCCTCTAGCATTGATATAGCTGTTGTATTCTGCCAAGGCAGCTTCTTCTCTAGAATTGGGGGTTGTGGGGGTTGTTCCATTAAGATAATCGCCATATTGGTTTAAGAATTGGCTCAAGCTCATTCCTTGAATATCAGAGGCTAATTCGGCATCCAAATTGGGGTCACCATTGGCAGCACGGGCTTGCAAATCGTTTAGAATAAACACATAACTTTTGTCTGAGAATAATTCTTGTGCAGATTTATCCCCAAATTCTCCCGGTAAATAAGGCGTTTGATCATAGAAAGGCTCTCCTGTTAGCGCATTGACAGGATAGGTTTGTCCTACATCATCCAAATAATCGGTAAATGTTGGGCGAAAACCGACTTCCAAACCAAGACTGATGTTGCTATTAATAGCATACTTAATGCCTACTCCCATTGGAATAGACAATTGAGTAGTAGCATAAGGTGCTCTATTAGAAAAAGTGCTGCTCCCTTGTCCTTCTGTGTTCAAATCACGCAAATAGGCTCGGGCACCATCTCTATTGGGATCAAAATGCGTGGTATATGGATTGTAATTAAAAATACCCAAGCCTACAAAAATATAAGGCGAGAACATTTTTTCGTGTCCTCTAGGCTGAAAGCCCATCAAGTTGACTTCTGCTAGTATTGCGCCCTCAAATAGGTGCGAACGAAAATCCAAGTTTCGGATTTGATTGCGTAAATCGGGCGAATCGGCATCGCTGCCAGAAATAGAACCCAAAGCTAATTGCAAACGAAAGCTCAGGAATTTGCCTATATTGTATCGACCAAAAATAGAACCACCAAAATGCAGGTGCTTAAAATCAACAATGGAATTGGTTAATTCTCCAGAGTAGTTCATAACACCTCCTCCTAAACCTACTTCAAAGTAATTGTGTCCCCAATTGAACTGTGCTTTGGTGAATAAAGGGGCAAGGGCTATAGCGGTTAGCAACAATAATTTTTTCATGATTTTGTATTATAGGCACTCGATAAAATAATTGAATAGGGATAGAAGTTGTTTAAAAATGGAATAGCGTTGAACCGAGGCTTTGCCGAGCTCACGCAAGTATAATGAGCGATAATTTTGTTCTAACCGAGCCAAAGGCGAGCTCACGCAAGTAATCAAGGCACTCGCAAAGCGATCTGCGGTGCTTGTCTGCGCTGGCTTGTGCTAGTAGCACAAAAGCTAGAGCAAAAAAGGCACAACTACTCAGCGTATTTGGTTCATAGCAGCGCTATGGAGCTAATTTTTAACGATGAGTAGGGCAAAATTAGCCTTCATTAGCGACATTAGGCTATTCTTAAACAACTTCATAATAAGAATCCCCTACTAGAACGATGGCTTAACGCAATTCAGTACTTAAAGATAACATTTGTCTTTATCTTTCTTGAATCACTTATAACAGACCTTTGGAAATTAGGAAGTTTTTAACAAACAAGGTGTATTTGTTAAAAACAAAATAATTGAGGGAACTCAAAAAAGCAACATAAGAGCTTTCTGTATACTTAAAAATACATTTTTTTTGTTGTAGCTCAAAATGTATGTTGCAATTGATTGGGTTTAGAGTAGGATAAATGTTGATTGATGACCAAGTTGGGAGGAAAAATTAGATGGGGTTTATCAACAAAAAAGCGACTAACCATAGATTGGTTGTTCGCTTTTTTGAAAGAAATTGCCAATGCTTGCATTGGTTTTCTTGTATGTACTAGAGCAATATATTGCTTACCACTCTCCTACATCTCCATCATCTGACCCAGCATTGTCGTCAGAATTGTAATTGTTGTTGTATTCTCTCTCACGCTCTTCGTGGCGGCGAGCAAATTCATCATAATCGTAATCGGGTAGCAAATCATTCTTGATATGATCTACTACGTCTACCAAACTCTCTACAAAACGATTAAAGTCTTCTTTGTATAAGAAAATCTTGTGACGCGAGTAAGAATCATCCTCAAAACGACGCGTACTTTCTGTAATTGTAATGTAATAGTCCGCGCCTTTTGTTTTGCGCACATCAAAAAAGTAAGTTCTTCTTTTTCCCGCTTTTACCTTTTGAGAGTATACACTATCAAAACGGCTGTCTTTGTTGTCAAATCCCACTGTTATAACTAAAGTTTAATGAGCAAAAAATCATCTTAATTAATAGGTTGTATTATTTGAGTGCAATACAACCTCTGTTGCTGCTAAAATAACAAATGAATTTTATTATTTGCTATTCCACTCGCCTTTTTTGTAAATTATGTTTTTTTATTGGCACAATTTGGGGTTTTGATTGGTCACTATACGCTGTTTTAGTGCTCCAACTCACTTAGCTCCCACGCATTTTATCCAACAAATCCGAGAGTTGATTGGCTTCCTCATCGTCCAAATACAACAAAATTGAACTTTGTTCCATTGCTGCTGCGACTTTATCAATCATATTCAGCCCTTCTTCTGTAATAATTACATCTACTCGGCGGCGATCTTCAGCACAAGCATTGCGTTCTACCAATCCTTTTTTCAATAATTTATCAACCAAACGAGAGGCATTAGAGTTCTTATCAATCATGCGCTCTATCAACAACTTGACGGTAGCCGGCTTGGGGCGCATTCCTTTTAGAATACGCAAGATATTGTATTGTTGTATCGAAATCCCAAAGGGTTTCAACAACTTTGCTTGCTCTCCGTCTACCCAAGAAGACGTAAAAGCCAAATTAACCAAGGCTTTGGTTTGTGGATTGGGAAAGGGTTTGGTTTGTTGTATTTCTTCTTCTATTTTCATAAAGGATATTTGCATCTGAAAGAAAATATTGCATACTTCTGCAATATATACAATGTCGTACAGTGTTGCAACATTTAATACAGTTTTGTTGTAGTAGGATAATGGTTATTAGGAGGTGTAGTTATGTTGCCTTTATCCATCAGCAAGGTTGCACTCGCCTATCAATTGGTCTATTCCTTGCAAAAAACTATTAGCACTCTTGCTTCTTAAAATACGTTGGACTAATTTTGTCTTGACAAAAAACGTCCTATGAAATTATTTAGACACATCATCAAATAATACTTCGTGGATTTTTTACTTTTTTTACACTCGCAGAGCGATCTGACTTAGTTTGTACAGTGTACAGACTAATCAGTAAGATAAAAAAGCATCTTGTATCTAATTGATTATCAGGCTTTTATGATTTTGATTTGTTTTCTATAATGAACTGATAATCAATTCGATACGATTTCCAAAGAAGTAAGGATCAAAGAAAAGAGAGCGGAAAAAAAATTATACCTTCGTGAGGTTGCTGCCTTAATGAATATAGACCAAGCAATTTTAAGCAAATTTGAAAGAGGAGAACGAAAACCTTCCAAAGAGCAGGTAATTAAATTTGCCAATATTTTTGATTTGAATCAAGAAGAACTCTTGATTTCTTGGTACAGCGATAATATTGTTAATTCTTTGGTAGATGAAAAAAATGCCGTAGAAATATTAAAATTAGCAGAACAAAAGATAAAATACTTAAAGAACAATAAATAGCATGAAAAAAAACTTATTATCATTATTCTCTGGTTGTGGTGGAATGGATATAGGATTTGAAGGTGGCTTCAAAATTCTAAAAAGTACACTCAATACAAAGGTTCATGAAAGTTGGATTGAAAAAGAAGATGATAATTATTATTATCTAAAAGAAACACCCTTCGAGACAAAATTCTCTAATGATATAAACTCACATGCTAAAGTTGCTTGGAATAATTATTTCTCCCAAAAAAGAGGGAAAAACTTAGAGGAGCTTTTTAAAGTTGAAAGTATTGTTGATATAGTAAAAAAACATCGTCAAGGCGAAAAAGTTTTTCCTGATAATATCGAAGTAGTGACAGGTGGTTTTCCTTGCCAAGACTTTAGCGTTGCAGGAAAAAGAAAAGGATTCAATTCCCATAAAGACCACAATGGCCAATTGATCCAAAATGACATCCCAACAGAAGAAACTAGAGGCAAACTCTATATGTGGATGAAAGAGGTTATAGAAATTGTATCTCCTAAAATTTTTATCGCAGAAAATGTAAAAGGACTTGCTAATTTAGGTCAAGTAAAAGAAATAATCCAATCTGATTTTTCGGAAATAAATGGTGATGGTTATTTAGTTTTAGCTCCAAAGGTATTACATGCGGGTAATTTTGGAATTCCTCAATCAAGAGAAAGAATTTTCTTCATTGGGTTCAAGAAATCTGCATTAACCCCTGTGGCACTCAAAGAATTATCAAAACAAGAAATAAAAGAAGCCTATAGCCCATACCCTATTGCTACGCACCGAATAAATGGAGAAATGCACTACTCCTCCATCGAGAAACTTATGCTCCCTTTTACAAAATGTAAAACCGTGCTATTGGATTTGGTGGAGCCAGAATCAAGCAATGATTTGTCTCAAAAATATTTTTCAAAAGCTAAATTTATGGGTAAGCATTGTCAGGGCCAAAAAGAAATAGACCTTGAACGATTAGCTCCTACTATTAGAGCTGAACACCATGGCAACATCGAATTCAGAAGACTCTTAGTTGAAAATGGAGGCAAATATAATACGGAACTGAAAACGGGAAAAAAAGAAAGAAGATTGACCTTACGAGAATGTGCGAGGATTCAAACATTTCCTGATGATTTTAATTTTGTAATTCCTGCCAATGAAGGACGAAAAAAATTCCAACTAAGCCCTTCACAGGGCTATAAGCTTGTAGGAAACGCTGTTCCCCCTTTATTAGCTTATCATATTGCAAAAAAAATTGAAGCTAATTGGGCCTTTTATTTCGATTCGTAGTATATTCAGTTTCTTTTCGTTAATACAAAACACTAATATGAACACCGAACCCGAAATAACACCCTTAAATTCATTCTTATACATATATTTCTATACCCTTGAGGAAAGAATAAACGCAACAAAAGACGATCTTAAGTCCATCAAATTTCAATCGGAAGAAGCTAATACAGATGAATTTGTGAAGAAATATTTTAAAGACTATATCCTTAAACAGCCTCAAATTAAAGAGAGTAATTTAGAAGCTCTTTGTATTAGTATTGATTCAGATAAAACTAGCATAAAAGTTGAGGATTTAAGCAATTTTAAAATAACTAATGTCTACTTACCTCATGAGCTTGATGAAAGTCAAAAAAAGGAAATTGCTAAAACAAAAAGCTCTGTTTACACCAATCCAGATTTATATCTAAAAATAAGTGATAGCAAAAAAACATATTTTGAATCTTTAGAACTAAAATCAACTAAAAACAATAAAATTCCGGGTTCTAGTGTGCAGCAGGTCTCCCCTTTTGAATGGGTTATTTTTGTAAAAAGAAGCGAAAAAGAGACCATTGTTTCTACAGGTCATTATATAAATAGCATCACAGAGCAATTACCTTTTCCTGATAGAAGTCCACGTCCCCAAATTGGCTTTAATACGCTCCAAAAATGGAATAAGAAAAACAGAACTGCAAAAGATAAAACTCTATTCATCAACTACGATAGTTCTCAAAATAAATCAAAAATTCAACTTCTAGTTGATTGGCAAGATTATCTAGCATCAGAATGGTTAAAAATTATTCAAGCAGAAGAAGCTCCTAAAAGTGAAAAGTGGTTTAATAATGCCATTAGAAAATTTGCTTTAAAGTTCCTTGAATACACAGAAACTCTAAATGCAGAGGAAAAGCAAAAACTAATCAAAAGGCTAAATTCTCTTATAAAATAATCCATTCGCTAAAAAATGCCTGTAGATAACAAGGTGTATACGAATGTTTACTGATTTTGCAACTGTTTCGCCTTCACATACTCTTGAATGGTTTTGTGAGGGCCTTTGAGTTGTACGG
Source organism: uncultured Aureispira sp. (assembly GCA_964445645.1). Lineage (GTDB taxonomy): Bacteria > Bacteroidota > Bacteroidia > Chitinophagales > Saprospiraceae > Aureispira. The sequence goes on from CAYULH010000016.1 coordinate 7,599, forward strand.
TCATGCCCAAAAAGGCTTCAATATCCAACAACTTGTTGTGAATTGGGGTGGCCAAACCATCTTCAATCAAACTCAAACTCCCTTGTGTGATGCCCACTTCATCGGCCAATTGCTGCTGTGAAATACCTTGTTTCAATCGCTCTGTCCGAATTTGTTCTCCTATACTTTTGTAAATTTCTGCGTCTTCAACAGTAGTTTGGCCCTGACAAGCAAACAATAACAGCACCCAACAGGTCAACAATATGATTTTACTAGACATAACTACATTTTTATGTTTCAAAAACAAACAAAAATATTTGCATCAACACTAAATTTTTAATAACTTTACTGGTAAGTTGAGCTAGATTAATGTAAAGTTTAATTTAGAAGTGCTACAAAGGTAAAACTTTTTGTTTTAAACAAAAACATTATCCATTGGCATTTTTTAAGACCTCAGGCAAAAATTTCTTGTTAAATATCTTTTGCCATATCCACAGAACAAAAATTGAAGAACATGTCTAATTTTATTGATAATATTGTTAACCAGCGTTTTAGATTAGTATATGATGCCCTCAAGGAACAGGGAAAAATTAAAAGCAAATCGGATATAGCTGCTCAATTAGGAACCTACAACCATGTCATCAATAGCATTCTGAAGGGCAAACGAAACATTACCCTCGATCAAATGAACAAACTTATTGAGGTTTATGGCATCAATGCCAACTTCCTCTTTGGAGGCAGCCAACAAATGTTAGACGGCGAAGAAAATGTGACGATTCCACTCGCTGAAAAAATATTTGAAGGACAAAAAAATATTTCTTTGGTCAATGCACAGGCCATGGCTGGCAATTCCTTGGGTGCTCAACGTTCTGATTATGACGAAGTTAGTCAAGAAAACATTGAAGTGCAAAAATTCTCTATTCCCGGTTTAGAAGGCGACCTTACAGCTATCGAAATTAGTGGCGATAGTATGTTGCCCAATATCACCAATGGCGATATTGTTATTTGCGAAAAAGTAGAAAGCGGGCCTTTTGGCTCTATCAAGGATAATTCTGTTTATGTGATTGTAACAGAAGATTCTGTTGTTACCAAACGCGTTCAAAACATCAAACAAGACAACCAAACCATTGGTCTGCGCCTTATTTCCGACAATAAAATCTACCCGCCTTATGAAGTAGAAATTCAGGAAGTGATTGCTCTTTACAAAGTCAAACACCGCATTACCAATTATGGTATTGCTTAGGCAAAAACAAACCATATTTTTAGAATACAATAGACCTTAGGAAACTATTTCTGAGGTCTGTTTCTTTTTTGAAAGCTTGTAAACCAACAAAACAATAACATAATTCGCCCTTTTACAAGGCACATTGACTAAGGATTCTTATCTTAAACATTCAACTGAATTATTCTATACAATTATGAAAAGAATCCACTTATTTGAATTTGGAGATCAAGCGTGGTTTCCTAGCTTTCTGAGAAATTACCTCACTGACTTTTTGCAATATCTATCCAACAAAAGTCGTCTTTATCAACCCATACTCCCCCTACTCACCCAAAAACTAAAAGATAATAACACAAATACTATTATTGATTTGGCATCGGGCGGTGGTGGCGCACTACTCTGGCTCAATCAAGAACTCCAAAAAGAGATTCCTAATCTGAATATTGTATTGACAGATTATTATCCCAATATCGCTGCCTTTGAACGCAACCGTCAATTGGCCAACAATTTTGAATATATTCCCACTCCTGTAGATGCTCGCAAGGTTCCAGCACACCTTCATGGTTTTAGAACACAATTTTTATCTTTTCATCATTTTAAGCCTACCGATGCTCAACAAATTCTCCAAAATGCCGTGGATAAACGTGCTAGTATAGGAATTTTTGAGGGACAAGATCGAAGTTTTTTGAGTCTTGTAGCCATGCTTTTTTCGCCGCTCACCGTACTGTTCATTACCCCTTTTATTCGTCCTTTTAGCCCTTTGAGATTGCTGTTTACATACCTGATTCCAATCGTTCCAATCTGCGTGCTATGGGACGGTGTCGTTTCTTCTTTTAGAACGTATTCAGTGGCCGAAATGCAAGACTTGGTGCAGCACTTGAACAACAGCTCTTCTTATGATTGGGAAATTGGAGAGAAAAAAGGAAAACTCAACAAAATTCTGTACCTGATTGGCACTCCAAAACCTGTATTATAACACAAAAAGCCCTCATTAACTGTAGTTAACAAGGGCTTCTAAATTGAATACATCAATTTGTTGCTATTCTTTTACAACTCCACGCCTTTTTGCGCCAAGAAGATTGCTGAATTCATTTTCACATTTTGATACCTATCCATCAATGCTTCCAAAGCTTCTTTGAAGGCATTTTGAGCCGCTTCATCTTCAGGATTATCTTCCAATCCTTTAATTAGCTCTTCTGAAAGGCGTTTTTTGAGTGCCGTCCAGTATTTTTTGGTTTGGCGGTCCAATTCTACACGCTCATCTCTACGCTTCACCAAAGCAGGAACGAGAATATCCGCCAAGTGCTGTACCGCTATTTTTGTATCTTCAGCCATTGTTTTATGTATTAGTTTTTAGTAATCTATTTGTATTTTGTAGTAGTTAATACAACAATTACTGTGTTCTTAAAAATCAAATCTCTTATTTCACACAAGTCTAATGTGCTAACAAATATATACCTTGTTCATGATAATACAAAGTCTAAAACTAGTATTTTTCTATTCCAACAAACAACACCTAACTAATCCTACCAAAACAGTTATATAAACCTCAGCTCTAAAATTTCAAACTAGGATCTAGTCGCTGTGCTTCTTTTTGATAATCAGATGCCAAACCATACTTGCCCATTCTATGATAAGAATGCCCAATAATTAAGTAAGCCTTGGCATAATTGGGGTTTTGGTCTATTATTTTTTGAGCTACTGCCCTACACTGTTCATAGTCACTAATTTTGAAATACACCACCGCAATATTATACTGCGCCTCCCAGTACTGTGGGTCCAGTGCTAACGCCTGCTCCATGCTCTTGATAGCTTTGTAATGTTGATTGATGGCCAATTGAGCCGAACCCAAACTAAAAAAGAAATATTTTTCTTGATCATTGAGTGCTATAGCCTGATTAAAAGCCTCTATAGCTTTCTCAAATTGCTTGAGCTTAAACCAACAACTACCCAATTGGTAATACAAATATTCCTCTTTTTTGCCCGCCTCTATACTTGCCTCAAAATAACCTCCTGCCGTCTTGAATTCTTCTCGGTCATAGTGTATCATCCCAAGTGCATGATAGGCTTTGGCATGGGCAGGGTCGAGCTCCAAGGTGCGGATAAATCGTGCTTGCGCCTTCTTGATGTTCATGATTTTTAGGTAATTCAAGCCCAAATTAAAATGCAGAGCAGGCGCTCTAGGATGTTCCTTCACGGCTTTTTCTAGTATTTCGATAGCCTCTTTGTATGCGCCTGCTTGTGTCAAGGCTCTAGCCTTATTACCTTGGTCGGCAACATCTTGTGTGATTTTTTGGTACAAATCATCGTTTTTGATTCCAAATTTATTGGCCTGCTCAAACGCAAAAGCCGCTTTTTTGAATTGCCCCAATTTGCTATAACTATTGCCCAACAAACGCCACACCTCACCATTATCAACAATATTTAGCGTATACACATAGTTCTCTAATCGCTCACTAGCCAGCTTATACTGTTGATTATAATAATAAGCTTGCGCTAATTGATACAATACTTTTTTATCCTTAGAGCGCAACTTATACGCTTGTTCTAAGTGCCCTATCGCTTGCTTATAAGCTTTATCATTGTAAAACATTCGTCCTAGATTGAGATTGCTGTTAAAATGTTCTACATCTATTTTTAAAGCTTCTTGATAGCTTTGTTTGGCAACAGCCCGCGCACCTAATTCTTGATGAGCAATTGCTTGCAAATAATAAAAATTGGCCGAGGTTACCGCTCCCTTATACGCCGCCAACTTATCCAAACAAGCTTGATAGCGTTTTTGGCGATAAGCGTCCAACGCTTCTTGATAATGCCGGCTTTCTTCAGAAGCACCAACCTGAATAGTCTCCCCTTGCAACACTTTTTGCTCTTTCCGATTCAAATATTGCTCGATTTCCTCCAATTGCTGTATAGCTTTTTTATACAAAGGATCAATCTCCAATGCCTTTTGGAGGTACTCCGTAGCTTTATCATAATCCTCTACCTCCACATAAGTCAATGCCAAATTGTAACAAAGCTGCTTATTGGAGGGGGCCACTTTAATAGCTTGCTGATAGGCTTCAATGACTTCTTGGGTTTGCCCCAATTGCTCATAACAACTAATTAAAGAACGATGAGCATTCAAAAAAAAGGCATCCTGCTCTATAGCCTCCTCAAAAAAAGGTGCTGCTTGCTCATAATTCTGCAAACGATAATAGGTCACTCCTGCTTGATAGGTTTCTAGTGCTTCAGGGCTTTGTGCATACCCACTAATGCTCATTAATAATCCTAGTAGTATTTGAAAATATCGTCTCATGGTATCTATTGTTATTGAGTATTCAGTAGTGAATTGGGTTTAAAGAAGATACAGTTTTAGGCTTAACAGGTATGTTCTTAAAGGTACAACTACTATTCCAGCACTTTTGATCCCTCTATTTATTTTCTTGTCAAAATTTCAAGTAAACTTAACATAGCAAATAGTATTTTGCTAAAATGCTATTTTCCCCTCCCCAAAGCATTTTTAAGAGAATGATAACAGAATATTATTCTGATTTTAAAATTACTATAGCATTATCTAGCACTATTTTAAACAAGCTAACATACTTAATTCCTTTGTTTTGTGTACCTTTGCGGACATGATTTTGGCATAACAGAAATTTAATAAAAATTTGCTTTAATCAAGTAAGGTCAGATAACAATCATCTCTCAAAACAAATCAATTATGAGAACATTATTTTTTACACTTTCTGCTTTATTACTGCTACAAGTAGCAGCTTTCTCTCAAACCAATCAAATGATTATCACGGAGATTATGTATAATATTCCGGGTAATACAGAAGATGTAGAGTTTGTGGAGTTGTACAACCCAAGTGCTACCAATAGCGTGACACTCAATGATTTCACATTTAGAGAAGGATTTTTCTACCCCTTCCCTCCTGCTTCTGCTGGTGCTATTGTAGTGCCACCCAATGGCTATTTTGTAATTGCCCGTGACTCTGCTGCTTTCCGTAGTACATTTGGATTTGATGCTGATGCCATCTGGACAAATGGTGGTACTGGTGGTTTGAGCAATGCTGGTGAAGATATTTCCCTTGAGGATGCCAATGGTGCTTTGGTAGATTCTGTAAATTATGACGATGTAGCGCCATGGCCAACGGCTGCTGATGGTCAAGGTCGTTCTTTGCAATTGTGTAACTTAGCTGCTGCTGATCGCAACTTGGCTACAGAATGGGGAACTACCAACACGGCTGCTGGTGCCAATACAACAGGTGATTCTATTTATGCTACTCCCGGTGCCATGAACTCTTGTGCCACTGTATTGCCTCCTCCTGCTGTCACCTACCCATTGTACACTATTGATATGGTAAATGATGTAGATGCCAATGGTGTAGCCGATTCCTTGAACGTTACTTGTGAGTTGCGTGGTGTAGCTTACTGTATTGATATGCGTGGTGGTAGCGGATTGGATTTTCCTTTTGCTGTATCGGACAACAGCGCAGGTATTCGCGTTTTCACCTTCTCTGATGTAGACAACTACAGCCACACGGCTGGTGATTCTTTGCACATCTGGGGAGAGGTCGTACAATTCAATGGCTTGTTGCAATTCCGTCCCGATAGTATTGCGGTTATTGCTCAAGGTGTTGCTGTACCTAACCCAATGATGGTAACGCAGCTATCTGAAATGACTGAAAACAGATATGTTCAATTGGGTACAGTATCTCTAGTAGATACCAATGAGTGGACTGGCTCTGGTTCTGGTTTTAATGTACGTGTAGTAAATGCTGGTGGCGACACCTTGCTTGTACGTATTGATAACGATGTAGATTTGTACAGCCAACCTGCTCCAATGGGTACCTTCAGCATTGCTGGATGGGGTGGTCAATTTGATCCTTCTAACCCTTACACATCAGGTTACCAAGTATTACCTTGTGGCTCTCCCAACTTCGTCAACACTACTGCTGTAGAAACGCCTCTAGCACTACGTGTTTATCCAAATCCTGCGAGTAGCTTTGTGACGGTAGAAGCTGGTGCTGAATTGGAAACGGTAATCGTTAGCAATGCACTAGGCCAAGTAGTATTATCTGTCAATAATATCAACAACAACACTACTCAAATCAATACCAATGATTTGGCCAATGGTATCTACACCATCAGCATTGTGTCTGGTGAGCGTGTAACTAGCCAATTGTTCCAAGTGATAAAATAAATTTGTAGGGGCGTTTTGCCAAACGCCCGTACAAAACGCCCATGCTGTAAATATTAAATCCTCCAAGGTCAGATGATCTTGGGGGATTTTTTTTATGGAGTATTGAGATTGGGGTTCAAAGCTCTCATTATCATACTGATTATTGTTCAAATATAAACAATCAAAACAATTTATTTAAAAATAATTTTGATTTTATTTTAATTCTACCTTTCAAACATTAATTTAATTTCATAACTTTAATTCATTCAAATGATATTTATAATTAATCAAGTCCTTCATCTACTTCAATATTTATGGATTATCGCAATGAAGATATTTTTGGGAATGAACCCATCAACTTGGTGATAAGACATTCATTATCATCTATTAAAACAACTAACAATCGCTCTCAAATTTCGTCTATCGAAGATCTCCAAAGCTATTTGCCTACAAAAAATATGCGTTGTTATTTTCAGAATTTGGATGGCTCCAAACAAAAAATAATTATACCAATAGAGTCTCAGCAACTCCAAATAGAATTGATTGTTGTTTGGAGAGCAGACACTCGCAGCTATAAAATTCCAAGTAGAACTCAATTTCAGCCCCGAACAAAAAGCCCTATCCAATTGCCTACTTCCGATTATATTCGTAAGGATTGTACCTTTACTTTTATTGGCTTAAGTGAATATTGCGACTCTAGTAAGGAGTTCTTTGAGCTGTACAAAGTCATTAAAGCATTAGATTGCCCCTCAGAAATTGATATTGAGAAAGAAAGTGAGATTTGGTTCAAATACATTGATGCGACAGAGAAAATTATACAAAAAAGGAAGCAGCCGCTTGAGGTTAGAAAGCATTATCCTATACAAGCCATTGGCAATAAGGGAAATGCTACCAAATTCCAATTCAAGGTTGATTTAAATATTGAAATAGACAAAGAGTACAAGGAACTGGAGCAAAAATTAGAAAAACTGGATATGGCGCAGCCAAAATTTGATCAAGAAGGGAACATTTACTTAACCCTTGATGATATTTTTGAAGCTTTAGATCCTGTTTTAGTAACCGAATTTCAAGATAGCATAGTTCGGAAAAAAGCCATTGGCTGTATTGTCAAGGTAACTCCTATATCCGTATTGTATCAACTTAGAGCAGATTTGGAACAATTGAACTGGAATGTGCAGGTGCAGGATAATTGGGATAAGAAAGAACTCCATTTTTATAATTCAAACAGCAATGCCAAACTCATTCTGCTTCCCAAAGAAATTATTGAACAATACCAGCTTCAACGAAAGGGTTTTTATGCAAAATTCCGATTAAAGAACTCAGATGGTGAAATAAGCTTTAAAGAACATTACACAGCAATTGACGAAGGGCTTTATGGTAGTTGGTTAGAAAATGAAAAAAGAGCTTTTTTTCAACAAATGGTAGCTGCAAGAAAGCAGTTTTATCAAGAGGGTTATACGGGGGTCAACAAGCCAGAACTGTGCGAAGTTTATACCTACTCGTCTACTATCGAGCCTTTTGCCTCTGAGGAATTTGAACAAAAACTAAAACGATATTTGTACAAGTTGCCGTTTAAGGTCGAGTACAACCATTCTTCCCAAACACTCTTTTTTGAATTTGAATCTAGGGCAGTATTACAACAGAATATTGAAGTATTGCAAAACAATCCTTTATTTGATTTAAAATATACTCCTAAGGATTTTAAATACAAAGTTCGCACCTCTATCGTAACACGCAAAACACACTTACAAACCATTGAGGAAAGAATAGAAAAACTAGCTGGTGTCGATTTTGAAATAATTGTGCCTCAACAAAAGCAAGATACAGGTGAGTGGTTTTTTCCTGATAGCAAACGCCCCAAAAAGCTATTGATAGGTAGCCTTAGCCGCAAAGAATCCAATACCGATGCTTTGGTTTTTGTGCTCAATACTCATTACAAAGAACACAAACAGGCACTTACAAAATTACGCACATTACTAGAACAGCAAGCTCCTATCAAAGAGGTTTGCCCCAACTTGGTTGGTGAGGCAACCAAAATAAAGTGGCTTAGAGAAGCCATTAAAAAACTGACAAAGCCCAGCAATAAACTCAATGGCAAGCCCAGCAATCCCAAACTAAAGGACTTTATTTTTGATTCTTCCAAGGCAGAACCTATCTATGATACCCAAAAGCTGGAGCAAGATTCCGAACATTGGCAAAACCTAAAAAAACACAGCTTATCCAACACCTTAAACAATTCTCAAATCAAGGCTATTTTGTCGGCCATACACAGTGCTGATTTGTGCTTGCTACAAGGGCCTCCCGGCACAGGCAAAACAACCGTTATTGCTGAAATTATTTGGCAGCAAATCCTTCAAAAAGCCGAGCAAATGCAGCGCTATAAAATCTTATTAACCTCCGAAACGAATCTTGCTGTTGACAATGCACTAGAAAGACTGATTCATGAACACACCACTATTGTCAAACCACTTAGATTTGGCAACAGTGACCGATTGGAAGAAGAGGGCAAGAAATACTCAAAAGATAGAATTATGAGGTGGGCTGATGAAAAACTTAGTCCAGAATATGATGCCAAGCACGAACCAATAGATAGGGAACTAGAAGAGGATGTAGTGGAGGATTTGTCTAATAATGCCGTTCAAAAATGGATGTTGAGCATTGGCAATCGAGCACAAAAGAGGGCATCTGCTAAATATGCCAATGTCCTAAAAGACTGGCACAAAGACTTGGCTATGCCCAGCCCCGAAATCAAAGCCTTGTTCAGAGATAAATACTTCAAATATGCCAATGTTATTGGAAGTACTTGTAGCTCTTGTGGCAGTCCAAAATTTGAACAGGCGTACAGGGAATTATTTTACAGCAATCAACAAGATTTAAAAATTCCAATCTCTTTTGATGTCGTAATTATGGATGAGGCCAGCAAAGCCACACCACCAGAAATGGTTTTGCCCCTGTGTTTTGGAAAAAAAAGCATCATTATTGGCGACCATAAGCAATTGCCACCCATGATTAATGAACGAGAATTTAAGGAAGTGCTGATTGAAGAAGCCGAAGAGGTAGAACTGGCCAATGAAATTAGTCACCAATATCTCAAAGAATCTCAATTCAAACGCCTGATTGTCAATCCAAAAGTATCGTCTACTATTCGAGCTACGTTTGATGTACAATATCGTATGCACTCACAAATTGGGGCATTAATTCAGCAATTTTATCCCGAGCTAGAAAATGGCTTGGTTTGCGGCATTAAGGCAGAAGAAAATAACAAAGATTTGCACAACAAGGCTTCTCGTTATCACGGTTTTTATCACAAGGGTTTTATACAGCCCCACCAACATCTGTTGTGGATAGATGTGCCTGAGCCCGAAGCCAAAGAGGGTACTTCGAGGGTCAATGAGCAGGAAGTGGAAGCCGTAAAACAAGTGTTGAATTACCTTAAACATAGCGATGGTTTTGAAGCCTTTCAGCGTCACTGGGACAATGAAACGGATGCTGACAAACGTTTGCAAGAGCAAGAAATAGGTATCATTAGTTTTTATGGCAAACAAGTACGCAAACTAAACGAAGTACGAAAATATGCCCAAGGGGAATTGGATATGAAGATTCGCTTAAAAACCGTGGATAAATTTCAAGGAATGGAGCGGAATATCATTATTGTTTCTACCGTTAGGAGCAATCAAATTAAGGATCCAGCAACAGGCCAAGTCATCCCAAATCGAAAAGGCAAATATTACAGCCCTTGGGGTTTTGCAGATTCGCCAGAGCGGCTCAATGTAGCCCTATCTAGGGCAAGGCGACTGCTAATAATTGTTGGAAATAAACAACACTTTGAGGCTTTCAGAAACGAAGAAGGCATTGCGATTTATCAGAATGTTATTAATCAAATTCCTGCCGAAAATATTATTGACTACAAAAAACTCCAACAGTACCTATGATTGTCCATTCAAACAATAAAAAAATTTACCAAACCGTCTATCAACAAAAAGCATTAACAGAATATATCTTGGGCATCACCTCTTTTTCCTTTCCTTTTGTAAAAGCCCATTACAAAGCTGTTTGTACCAGAGCCATTGATTTTACTTTGCTTGATAAAGTGATCTGTGGAATTTTGCAATTGGATGAAGTCTTGAACTTTGAACAAATTGCCGATATACTGGGACTCAATGTTGTACATCGCCCTAATGATAGACGCTATATAGACCATGGCGAAAAAGAGATTTTAGAATTTGCCTTGGATAGTCTTGCTGAGTTCAATATGATAACCACAGGAGATACTTATTATTCGAGATGCCAATTGACCGAGCTAGGAAAACGCTATGCTGCACAAGGAAAAAAATTACTCCCTGCCCAAGAACAGGATTTTGAACTCTACTTTGACTTGACCGACAGCGACCATACACTAGCCAAAAAGAGATTTGGAAAAATGGATGCTCATCGCTCCCAAATCTATGACTGGGAATTTGATGTGGAAGCAGAATCCTTTGTAAAAGAAGTTGCCAAAACTCAACTACCTGAAATTTATAATCCTGAACAATTGTGCGATTTTACCGATTTGGAGTTCATTGATGTCAATAGATATGAAGCTGAGTTTGATGTTGTGGTATTGTTGTCTTTTGAGGATAACAGCCTTCGATTTTTGGCTTTTGATGAACAACAAAAAGTGCAACCATTCATCACCAAAATGATTCAGGCCAATGAAGGACTAAAAGCCAAGCTTCTAAATCATTTTGATTGGGATAATTATCAATTAAATGAAAAAAATGAAGTACAAAAGGCGTATGAAGAACAAGCAAGGCGTACACAAACAGATATTGAGCAATTAATTGCTCAAAAGAAAGCCAAGGCAGCATTTCAAAAAAGCAAAACCTTCTATCTCCAAGCCCAAATACTAGATAGAGCCTTTTTAGAATTGCACTTGGAAGAGATTTTTGATGCAGAAAGTAAAGAGTTTTGGATGTTTTTAAGTGAACTAAACAAACATGTTTTTTCTAAAATAAATGCCATCATTTGTAACAAGCTTGCGCCTCAACAATGCTTATTTATTGTAGTGCCACGTGATACGTCTATTGAATATCAGGATGCTCTGCATGAATACAACAAAAGTAACCCGTCTGTATTTGTTGAAATAACCGAAACTATAGAACAATCCTTTTTCTTATCCAAAAAAGGCACTCAAAAGCAGGCTTGGCTTCAACAAACCATTACTACAGCAGTCATGCAGCAAGGAGCATTAAAAAAGGCCGAAAAAGAGGTTTTTGTAAAGCAGTCAGCATGGAATACGGATACAACCAATATGTACAAAAACGCTAAGGCTGCTATCGGAAAGTCTTATGTTGAAAATAATAAACATGCTGTTGAAACTGCACTTCTGAGCCTAATAAAAACTCCTGCAAATATATCTAAGGCCACACTTGCAGCAATACAAATCAAGAGCCAACAATTGGATGTTTTTAGTCATATAAAAAGCATACGCCCTGCTATTCAGCAATTTAACAAAGAAACAGAACAACAATTAGAACAACTACAAGCCACGCATCAAGATAATGTATCAAAGCAACTACAACAACTGAAACAACAACTGAAAAGTGCCAACCCAGCACTCCCACTTTCCAAATTAAAAGATTTGGCAGATAAAACCACCCTCCTACTCCATGAGGTTGCCCCCAACAATCAAGGACTTCATTCCGATTGTCAAGCACTACTCACTGTCATTCAAACACAAATAAAAAATCAGCGTCAAAACTACTCCAAATCCCACTCCCAAAGAAGAAAAAAATCCCATCGTTAAACCATAAAAACACTAAACTATGTCTTGTTTTGAATCCTCTACTTTTTTGAAAAATCCACTAGTCATGAATCAGCAACTGCTAATTGAAGCTTGCAAAAAATTGGGCTGGAAATATGTCGTCAAACGTGAAGAACTGATTGTTTATAATGCCAACCAAACAACTAATTTGCATGGAGAATACGCCCTAAAAGTGCGTGGCAATACGGTTTCATTCAACCGCTATTATATGAAAAACGGCAAAGAACTCGTCAAAGAATTGCAAACTCAATTTTATGCACTCAATGTGGCTTACGCCGAACAAAGTATTATCCAAGCCTTTGAAAAGGTAGGCTTTAGAAGGCGTAAAGATTGGGATTTTAAGGCCAATGCAGAAGTTGCCAAGCAATTTTTTATGGTTGCCAACACTCGAATGCAAGAAGTGGAAGAGCGGGAAACCATTATTCAATTTTCCATTCTGCAAGATGGCAGCGTCAAAAGCGATTCCAACTATATTCCGCAAGATGTGCATGAACTAGCCGACCAAGCTATGGAGGTATTAGATGAGGTATTTGGCACTACACGCAGAGAGGGTATTGAAATCCAACGCAAGCCCATTCCAGAAAAATACAAGGGCAAAACTTATTGCTCCACTTCGGGGCAAATCAGAGCCAAACAACAACATTCTGACACTAATAAAATCAACCTAAAACGATAATTACTATGCCTGATATTAGCAACAACCGCAATTTTTTTGATGATTTAAAGGATATGATTAATGCCAATTATCCTTTGATTTATTTGGTAACTACCGAGTACAATAGAACGCTACAGTATGTGCGAAAAATTGCACACAGCCGTCAATGTACGTTCAATACTTGGAACTGTATTGATGGTTTGGAAATACATGATAAAAATCAGAAAGGCCAACTACAAATCCAAGAGCATCCCGATACAATTAGAGATTATAAAGATGTACTTCAGCACATCAAACGAGCCGAACAACAGGACAAAGAGATTTATTTCTTGGAGGATTATCATACCTATTTCAGAGAGCCTGATGTGGTAGTGCTACTTCGCAAACTGGCCGAACAACTCAAGTTCTATGACAAACATGTATTGATTGTTGGGCCCTTTGTCAAACTTCCGCCCGAGCTAGAAAAATTTATCACTGTGGTCAACATTCCACTTCCTGATAGAAAAGATTTAGAGAAGCGATTGGATGTAATTCTTAGTAAAGAACAACTCCATGCAGACTTAAAAAAATCATTGATTGATTCTGCCTTGGGTATGACGGATATGGAAGCAGATTTGGCATTTCGATTGGCTCAACAAAAAAAAGGACTGAACACCACCGAAGCAGCCCGAATCGTTGCCAATGAGAAAGAGCAAATTATCAAAAAAAGTGGCTTGCTCGATTATTTTCAGGTCCATCAAGACTTGGATAAAACCGTTGGAGGACTTAAAAATCTAAAAGATTGGCTCAAGCAACGCAGCAGAGCCTTTGAGAGCAAAGCTCAAGATTTTGGACTAAAGGAACCCAAGGGTATTTTGCTCTTGGGGGTGCCGGGATGTGGCAAGAGTTTGACGGCCAAGTGCATTGCTTCCTTGTGGAAACAGCCACTACTGAGGCTAGATGTGGGCAAAGTGTTTCAGGCCGAAGTGGGGGCTAGTGAAAACAATATTCGACAAGCCATTCAAACCGCAGAAGCGGTCGCACCTTGTGTCTTGTGGATTGATGAAATTGAAAAAGGCTTGAATGTTGGCAGTGGCGAGAAAGATGGCGGCACCAACTCTCGTGTTTTTTCTACTATTCTGACTTGGATGCAAGAAAAAACGAAACCTGTTTTTGTTGTCGCTACAGCTAATAATATAGACCAGTTGCCTCCTGAGTTTTTAAGAAAAGGTAGATTTGATGAAATATTTTTTGTGGATTTACCAAGCTTAGAAGAGCGCAAGCATATTTTTAAAATACACCTAGAAAAAAAGAACCAAACTAGCATTACAGACTTGGAGGAGTTGGCTCAAAAATCTAAATTTTTTAATGGAGCAGAAATTGAAGAAACAGTCAAAGAGGCCATGTTTCTTGCTTATATCGAAAACCCTGACACTTCCCAACTCAAAATTGGTCATTTGCTCCAAGCAATGGAGCCAATTGTTCCCTTGGCACAAACCATGAAAAATAAAATTGATGGACTAAGAGAATGGGCTTCTACAAGAGCCAGACCTGCCAGCAAACAACAGAACACAGAAAAATTAAATGATGACTCTAAAACAATCAAACAAACCAAACGAGAACGAGAAGAAGATATTTTTGGATAAAAAACGCTCATACTACAAATTTTAATCCCCCAAGATCATCTGACCTTGGGGGATTTTTTTGTGGGGGGATATTGGGCAAGCCCTAAAACTCAACAACTGCATTCGGAAAACGCTTCTTGGCCTCTTCCAATACAGATTCATCCATTGGATTATCCGACAAATACAGCTCCTGCAAATGGTCACTACAGGCATCAAAGCAAGCTGGAATGTGCGTAAATTTATTATTTCTCAAGTCCAAGAAACGCAACTTGGTTAAGTTCGCAAAAGCAGGGTCGGCATCTGATAAAGCATTATCAGAAAGATCCAACTCCTCCAATTGGCTGAGGCGAGCCACCGCAACAGGAATTTCCTCTAGCAAATTGTACTCCAAATTGAGGCTAATCAGTTGGGACAAATCACCAATTTCATTGGGCAAGGTTTTGAATTGGTTGTGGCTCAAATCCAGACGCTCCAGTTGTGTCAGATTGCCAATGGCCGAGCTGATGCTTTCCAATTGATTAAAACCCAAGTACCACTCCCGCAAATTGGTGGCATTAAAAACGCCCTCCTCTATGCTGGTCAATTGATTTTCCTTGCAATCCAACCAATTCAGATTGGCCAAATCCCCCAAAACTGCTGGTAAGGTAGTGAGCGTATTCTCCGACAAATCCAACCACTCCATAGCTTGCAATTGAGTCACCGTATCAGGCAAATTAGTTAAGCCTGTTAAAGTCAGATCCAGCTCTTTGAGTTGGGTCATGGTAGCCACTACAGGCACCCAGCCACCCAAGGGATTTTCCTCTAGGTTGAGGCGAGTCAATTGTTGCAAATTGGCCATACTATCAGGCAGTGCAGTCAATTGATTATCACGCACATCGAGCCAATCCAATGCCGTGAGTTGCCCTATGGTTTCGGGCAGTGCCTTGAGCTGATTTTCGGACAAATCTAACCATTCCAAGGCGGTTAGATTGCCTAGAGCAGTGGGAAGTTCTTCGGCATCAATGCCCGTGAGGTCCAGCCCCGTGAGTTGGGTCAGTTCACAGACACTTTCGGGGAGTTGCCCCAAGGGATTTTCCTCTAGGTTGAGCCATGTTAATGCTTTTAAATGGGCTATTTCTGGGGGCAACTGCGTGAGCTGGTTGTCCGAAACATCGAGCCATTCCAATTGCTGAAGGCTACCCAAAGTAGCAGGCAAAGCCTTGAGTTCATTGCCCTCTAGGTTCAATTTTTTGAGTTGTTGCCAATGTTCCAATTCATCAGGCAACTGCTCCAATTGATTGCTTTTGAGATCAAGCCATTCCAATTGTTCTAATTGAGCTAAAGCAGCAGGCAGCGCCTTGAGTTTATTGGCAGAAGCATCCAACCACTCCAGTTGACGCAACTGGCCCAATGCCTTGGGCAATTCCTTGATAAAATTATCAGAAATATCCAAGCGTTTGAGTTGTTTGAGCAGTGCAATTTCGCTCGGTAATGTTTTTAGCTCATTGCCTTCCATATTCAACTCTTCCAACTCTCCTATTTTTTGTATAGCAGCAGCCGGCAATTGTGTTATTCCTTTTCTCCCCCAATTGATTTGGCGTACAGGCCCACCCTCCAAGTCTTGGGCAATCTGTTTTTGTTGATTCTTACTCATAATTGGTATGGTATGTTCTTCTATTAATACTCCTCTACATCAAAGTAGATATTGGTATTGGGCAATAAAGCCACGATTTGTTCTTTTTCGTATTTATCAAAATAATTTCCCTCTAGGTACAAATCCTCCAATACATCCGCCAATAAGCCCAACTCAAAAGGCAGCTCCGTCAATTGATTGTTGCGTAAATCCAACCATTTGAGTTGTTTCAATTTGGCAATACCTTCTGGCACATTATCAATCTCATTGTCCGACAAATCCAACTCTCGCAAACGCTCAATAGCCAACACTTCCTCTGGAAACTCCGTAAAACTATTGCCTTCCAAATTGAGCCATTCGAGGCGTTGCAATTGCGCCCAATTGTCAGGTATTTCCGACAATTCGTTATAACTCAAATCCAAACGCTTGAGCTTGACCAACTCTCCTATACACAGACTCACCTCCGTAAAAATATTATGTGCTAAATACAACTCACGCAAGGCGACACACTTTTTCATTGATTTTGGAAGCTTATCAAGTTGATTTTCTCGGGCATCCAGAATACGCAACTGCACCAAGGCAGACATAGAATCGGGCAAGACCTCTAAGTAATTTTCAGATAAATCCAATCGTTTAAGTTGCGTTAGGTTTCCGATAGAATAAGGCAACTGGCTCAATTCGGTATCCGTAACATCCAAATCTTGGAGTTCTAACAAACTACAAACTGACAAGGGCAAATACTCCAATGGATTGTATTCCAAATTTAGTACTTGTAGGCTTTTTAGTTGCTCAAAGGTATCGGGCAAATGCTGCAATTGATTATCACTAATATCCAACTGTATCAATGCTCGTAAGCTTCCCAATTCTGCCGGCAATTCTGTGAGCCGATTGGCATTGAGGTTTAGATACTCCAACGACTGCAATTGGCCTACTTCGGCAGCTATAGCTACCAATTTGGTGTTGGCAAGATTCAGCCGCTTGAGTTGTGGCCAATGCTGGAGCACAGCAGGCCAAGCACTCAAAGGGTTGCCCTCCAAGTACAGCTCTTCTAAGCTTTTCATGCCTGCCAAGGCAGGCTCCAAGCTAGTCAATTGGTTATGACTCGCATCCAAATAGCGCAATTGGGTACAATTGGACAAGGCTGTTTCTAGTTGTTCAAAGGCATTGATAGAAATATCCAGATATTCTAAGGCGCCTAAAGCAGCACAATCGGGCAAGTCAGACAACTGGGTATCTACCAAATTTAGCTGTTTTAAGTGGGGCAATTTTAAGACAACAGGCGGCAATTCTTCCAAAGGATTACCTTCTAATTGTAAACAGTGGAGTGCTGTTAGATTAGATAAGGTATCGGGCAGAGTAGATAGTTGATTGTTCTTGAGGCAGAGGGTCTGTAGTTTTTTTAGCTGCCCGATGGAGGGGCAAAGCTCTTTGAGTTGGTTATTGGCACAATGCAGCTCTTGTAAGCGTTGAAAATTGGCTATTTTTTCGGGTAATAAAGAGATGAAATTGTCATTGATATTAAGATACTCCAGTTGCAACTGTTGACAAACCATTTCTGACAACTCATCAAAGGCGTTCCCTGCTGCATTAAGATGCCCTAAATTGGATATTTTTCCAATTTTATCAGGCCACTCTGCCAAGAACTGCGCGCTGTAGTCCAAAGAGATGCACACTGACAACGAGCGTTGTTTTTTTGATTTGTTTACAACATAATTTTTATCCATACCAGCTTGTGGTGTTGCTCTGCTCTCCTCTTACTGTTTTTGAGTTTTTACAGCTTGTGGCACTTGTCTTTTATTAGTCCGAATTTTATTTTGAAACATCTTCTAAGTTAACACTTTTTTTGAAATTGTAAGGCTTTGTTAGGCAATAGAAATACTTTACTACTCAAAGGATAATATATTCTGCCATTTCAGGCATAAATAAAGGCTATTATTTGAATAAAAAACGGTCAAGTAAGGTGTAAAACACTACTTGACCGCTTCTATTGTTGCAATGCTATTCTTCTTTCAATTACTTGGAATAACTAATTTTTTTGGTTGCTACTAGTTGCCCTTTGGCATTCATTACTTGAAGCAAATAAAGCCCATCTTCACATTTAGCATCCATTGTGATAGCCATCCAATCGGCAGTGATAGTTTGGGTTTGAATCGTTCTACCCAATACATCCAATAAAACAATGGTACCATCTGTTAAATCCTCGCTTTGTACTTGAATAAGCCCAGAGGTTGGATTGGGAAATACCTCCACAGAAGTAGTTTGGTTGGCAATCGTTTGTGTGGAAGTGTTAACAACACTTGCTGTATCACCAAATACATTATCAAAATAGATGACGTTGTCTGAAGTTCGGGCTATAAAATCTGGAAAAACAACCACTTGATCGTAGGTATTGCCAATGTGTGCCGAAAAATCAAACTCCAATTGTTCCCATTGTCCTGTTACGGTATTGGGAATTTTGATTTCACCCAAAGACCAACCATCTGCACGCACCAACTTGATGCCCACATCACTGATAGTATTTTTCCAAACCATAATGCGAACAATCATATTGGAACTATCAATGACATAAGTACCTGTTCCTGCTCCGTGCAGTGTTTCGCAGCCTGCAAAGGGCTGTCCTGTTTGCAATGCTGTAAATTTAGCAACAGTAGCAGAAGTATTGATGCCGCTCATATCGGGATTGGCTATAATTTCCAAAGATGGATTCGTGTCATTCTCAAAGACCGTCCAATTCCAAGTAGCACCATTGCCCCCCATTTCAAAATCAATAGGAAAATTTTGTGCTGCCAATGGATTTAAAACAACCAAAAAGAAAAATAGACTACCCAGAGCCATTTGTATTGTAAAGTTTTTCATTCTTAAAATTTAAGAGGTTAAGTATAATACCTCTGAATATACGACAATTATTCTCCTATTACTATTTTTAATCATAATACTTCGTTTTTATTTTTTTCTATAATTGCAAACTGTTCTAAATCAATTGACAGGCACACCCACCCTGCACACAACAAAAGTATACGTCCAAAAAATAAGCAAGGATTAAGACCAACTATGCCCTAATCCTTGCTTTATTGTTTTATTGATTACCATTTCTATTGAAACACAATACTAGTCTGAACAGGGACTATATTGGGGTCTTCAAACTGCAATTGGGCATGATACACCCCTGCTGGCAATTGCGCTCTCTCCAATACATAACGATCGGCCTGAATGTTGTTAATGTTGCGTACTACACGCCCCATATTATCATACAACACCAAACTATAAGCACTGGGCAACTCGTCAAATGCAATCATCACATCACTTGGACTTGGATTGGGATAAAAATTGGCCAATAGCTCTTGCGGCAAGGGTGTGTTCACGGCTACAATAAGCGGACAAATAACCTCATCGTGCAAAAATTGACTCGCAGTACTGCTGACCGTATCCGACCATTGGGCTACATTTGCCCCATTAAAATAACTCACATGCCCTGAGCTGTTGGGAATGGTAATTAGGAAATTGGCCAAGCCTACACTAGTTGCTCTAGTAGCCATAGTCTGGCTTCCGTCTACCGCAATAATTGGAAAACCAGCAATAGTAGCCGAACCACTACCATAAGGCACTACGCCATCGCCGTCATCATGTGCAGAGAAAAGCGGAGCTTCATTGGCATTGATATAAGTAGCCGAACGCAAAGCTCCCGAAAAGTTTAACACGCCCTGTACCGAAGAGTTATGCAAACCTACATTATTGCTGCTATTCCCCTCAAAACCTCCATTGCTATTGATGGCCGTTTGCTCACTTGCGCCTATGCTATCGGTTGGATCCAAGTAAGCAGTATGGTTGGCAACAATACCACCCGCCGAAACGCCTCCTACAAAAATATAATTGGTGTCAATTTTATAATTATTGGCATTCGCTGCGTCTTGGCGCAAGAAACGTACCGCCGCTTTCATATCTCCCACCGCCTTAATAACTACATCGGTCATCGTAGTAGCACTGGGCAATGGAAAAAGCGGCCCATCGTATAAGCGATAATCAATAGAAATAGCCACATAGCCTCTTTGGGCATAATAATGACACAGCGGTGCCATATCGCCCCGATCGCCTGTTATAAAAGAACCCCCAAATGCCAATACAATAGCTGGACGTGCGGTAGCCACATCGCCTACAGGCTGGTATATATCCATATACAAATCCTGATTGTTACCACCAAAGGTCGTATTGTTACCAAAAAGTATACTTCTAGTCGTGTCCACATTGGTAAATACTTCACTTACATAGCGACTACCATCGCAGGTCGGATGAATTTGTGCTTGTGCCAATAAGGTGGTAAGAAATAAAGATGAGAGTATAAAAAGATGCTTCATTGTACTTGTTTTTTGTTTTGAGATAAGTTAAACTCTAATTTACATAAAATTTGCGGTAAATTAATCTTAGATAAATAGAAGTATTGGCATATTCTGCTAAATATCTTGTGTCCTCCCCCTTGTCAGCTATTACGCTATTACTTGTTTGTATCTTTCTTTTAAAAATCACTATTTAAGTGACTATTAAAAAAACAAACAATTTAGTAAACTGTATATTTAATACATTTAGGATATTTTTCTACATTTGCTATAGAAAAAACAAAACTTCTGAACTATTCCTGTGTATTATTGAGCTAATTTGCAAGTCTGGCACTTTTTTAGAACACTCAAACACTATTCAAATTATACTCTAACATCAATCTATTTAATGTTGAACATTATTGCACTATAATTTTCTACTAAACTCTTAATCATTATGCGTTTTTACACTCTGCTTATCAGTCTTTTTTTAGCAAGCTCGGTTTTTGCCCAAAACAAAGGGAAGCAAATTGTGGCTAACAATCCCTTTACCCACATTGACGGAAACCAACACACCCTAACGGAAATTTTTAAAGAACATGAAGGTAAAGTAATCTACATAGATTTTTGGGCGAGTTGGTGTGGGCCTTGCCGTCAAGAAATGCCTGCTTCTCAAAAACTACACAAAGCACTCAAAGAGGAGGATGTGGTTTTTGTTTATATTTCTATTGATAAATATGCCGACCAATGGAAGCGCAGTATGAAGCAACTCGAAATAACAGAGCTAGGAGAGCATTATCAAAGAAACCAAAATGAAATGATTGAGTTTTTGCGTTTTTTCAACATTTATTCTATCCCCCATTATATGATTATTGGAACAGATGGCTCTATTATAGATAGCAATGCCATGCCGCCGAGTCATCCTAGTGTCAAAAAAGAAATCAAACGTTTGTTGGCCGACAAATCTTAATGGAGTACAACTAAACGTGTACACTAGCCTTGGGGCTTATGTGTTGCAAAAACAATTGCAGGGCTTTTTGCTTGGCAGGATTTAGCTCGTAGTTGATGTATTTATGATAATAATCATATACACTAAAGTTGGGGTGGCTAGACTGAAACATCTGTGCCACCTGCGCCCGTTTGTCAATTCCTGTTTGGAGGGCGGCATTAAATTCTTTTAGGAAGGTGTCTGTTAGCGTGGTGGTACTGACCCAAGCAGCAAATACAAAGGGAAGTCCTGTATGTGCCTTCCATGCTGCCCCTAAATCATATACATAGGGGTATTGTTCCTCCAGCCCAATGGTACGATCACCAATAATCAAAGCTGCTGTTTTGTGGTTGATTTGGTTTTCAAACCCGGCTTGTGCTGCCAAAATCTGGGGGCTAACTTTCCAGTGATGGGTCAGCAAATAACGTGTCAACGCCGCAGAAGTACGAGAGTGATAATCCAAATACAAGGCTTCTACTTCCTCTATAGGCACATGGCTGTAAATGCAAACCGTCTTGACCGCTCCCTCTGTACCAATACAATAATCGGTAATGATTTGTGCATTGGGAATTTGTGGAATAGCCGCTACTGGAATCAGACCCAAGTTGGCACGGCCGTCTATTAGTTTTTGGGCACAAACCGAAGGAATATCCAAATTAATTTGGATGCTTTTTTCTAATCCATGCTGATAAATACCATACAAGAAAGGTTTGGTATTTAGGTAGGACACCGCTGATAGTTTAATGGTACTCATAGATACAATGGTTTGGTTATCACGGACACAAATTAGGACAAATGTGTACGATCATTCTGAAGCATCATCTTGTATTGGCCATTCTCATACTCAAAAATATCTAAGCCTGTATTGTAATGCTTGTAATCGGGCATAGTAGACAAAGGATCGCCCAGCAACATGGGCAACAAAAAACCCATGGTTCCTCCATGAGAACAAATCAGTATGGTTTTATACTCTAATTGGCTCAATTCCTCTACAAAAGGCTGCAAACGAGCCTCCATGCTCCAGGCACTATCGCCATTGGCAAGGCTATAATCATAAATCCCCTCGCCCCAAGATTGGAGCAGTTGCCTATACTCATTGCTCATTTGCTGATTGGCCGATTTGCCCTCCCAATCGCCCCAACTGATTTCGTCTAGGGCGGCTCTACGCTCTACAGGAATGCCCAATGCCTCAAAAGGAGCGGCCGTTTGGCGAGTACGCTTGAGCGTAGAGGTAAACAAACAATCAAATGGAATATCTTTGTACGCCTCAAAAAAAGCAGCCGCTTGTGCCTTGCCTTTGTCATTGAGGTTGGAATCAATGCCTCTGCCCTGTATCAGACCAGCCTTGTTGTGTTCGGTTTCGCCGTGGCGGTATAAATAAATCTTCATTTACTGCTATTGTTGTGACTGTTGAATAACAGGCAAAGCTAAAAAGCCCTCGTGTGCCTCTTGCGAAAAATCATAGTCCTGATAATCCTGCAAGACATTGTAAACCGTATCACGCTCAATAGGATGTCTGTCCACTGCCTTGACCAACTCCACCAATTGCTGGGTGCTCATACTAGGCGATTGTTCTTCAGAACCTGCCATGCTGTAAATTTTGGTCGTATCATCAATGGTTCCATCTATATCATTCACCCCAAAAGCCAAGGACAATTGTGCTGTAGTGCGCCCAATCATAGGCCAGTACGCCTTTACATGGTCAAAATTATCCATATAAATACGTCCAATCGCATAATTGCGTAAATCCTCTACGGCCGAAACTTCTTCTAAGTGAGACAGCTCATTGTTTTTGTTTCTAAATTTGAGTGGAATAAAGGTCTGAAAGCCGCCTGTTTTGTCTTGCAATTGGCGCAAACGCTCCATGTGGTCTACTCGGTGCTTATACTGTTCAATATGCCCGTACAACATCGTTGCATTAGAACGCTTGCCCAAGCCGTGCAGGATTTCGTGAATACGCAACCACTGCTCGGCATCACACTTGCCCCGTGCAATCTGTTCCCTAATTTCAGGGTCAAAAATCTCAGCACCACCACCCGGCATAGAATCTAATCCAGCCTCTACCATCGCCTTCATGCCCTCTTCATAAGATATTTTGGCCTTCTTAAAGACATAGTGATACTCTACAGGGGTTAAGCCCTTGATGTGCAATTCTGGGCGGTGTGCCTTGATGGCCTTAAACAGATTGATGTAAAAATCAAAATCGTATTGGGGCAATACGCCCCCCACAATATGCACTTCTGTTACAGGCTTGTCATCATATTTTTTGACAATATCCATCATCTGCTCCTGCGTCAATTCCCAGCCCTCCGAACGCTTCTTGATGAGACGAGAATAAGAACAAAATGTACAAGTGTACACACAAACATTGGTTGGCTCCATGTGAAAATTCCGATTAAAGTAGGTTTTGTCGCCATGTTTGCGTTCCCGAATGTGGTTGGCAAGCGCACCCAAATAGCCCAAAGGTGCATTCTCATACAAATACAAACCCTCGTCTGGACTAATTCGATTTTTTTGTACTACCTTTTGGGCAATTGCTTGCAACGTTTTATCCAATGTTTTATCGTTCAATAGAACCTTTACATCACTGTTCATGTATAATTATTTTAATGGCTAACTTGGCCTAAAATCCTAAAGCCGTTCTCATAGTGGTATAGGACACAATCATTGTACCTTTATAGGCAAATATAGTAATAATTTGATGCCTGTGCCTGCAAACTTTTAAAACTTTCAGAAAATAATGAAAATTCATAAATCGTATGACTAGAATAACACCCGAACACTTACAAAAGTTTGAATTTTATAGCATTTTTCTAAACAATCTTTTTGTCTTTTTGGGGGTCTGGCTTCTGGATTGGAGCCTTTTTGCCTCGCTCTTTTTGGTTTGGCTAGAATTGCTGGCTGCCATTGTGGTACTCAATTATTTGGTCTTGGTCATTCCCATCAAATACGGCCGTCCAGGTACTCGGTATTTAGAAGAATATCGTCGCCCTGCTTTCCGAATCATTCTACTGAGCATTTACACGCTCGTTTTTCATTATTGGGCCTTGATATTTTTAATAGAATTGGGCAATGTAGGGAGTTGGGACACCTCACAAGGCATTTTGATGACCTTGGCACAATTGCCGGCCGAGTTGTGG
The DNA here is from genome assembly GCA_964445645.1 of uncultured Aureispira sp. Classification (GTDB taxonomy): domain Bacteria; phylum Bacteroidota; class Bacteroidia; order Chitinophagales; family Saprospiraceae; genus Aureispira. The sequence continues at coordinate 32,076 of CAYULH010000016.1, forward strand.
AAAGAAAGCTTGTTGTTGTTGGCTGTTTTATTTTTGGCCACCTATTTATTGCCTACTTTTCTATTAGAACGTCAAGGAGTCATTCCCTCTTATAGAAAACTGCCCATGTCTACCAGAGTGATGGTACACCACACCCAATTTGTGATGCAGTATGTTTGGTTTGTGGGCTGGTGGGCGTTGAGTTATTTTGCCCAGTTGCAAAATCCTGTTGTATTGGTGGGGATTATTATGCTGCTCAAATGTGTTTATGAGGGGATTTTGTTTTTTGTAATAAAGCATAAAACATAGAGCCAACAACCTTGGGTTGGTGGCTCTATGTTTTATGCAGGTTTTGTATGGGCGAATGCTATTCGTAGTAGCATGGGCGAATGCTATTCGTAGTAGCATGGGCGAATGCTATTCGCCCCTACTACTCCTCTTCCTCTTGCCCAAAGGTTTTGAGCAATACATTCAATTCCTTAATTTCTTCTCTATTGTATTTATTGGTAGGATTGGTGAGCAAGCCAATGTAATAAGCAAAGCTAGAATTTTCATCATCCAGCTCAATTTCCTCTTCTTCCCAATACTTCAAATTATCCAAGCTGCCATAAGCCTCAATGTGCTCATACACCAAGCGAATAGATTTCACTACAGTAGGCTTTTGAAGCTCCTTAAACAATTCACGCAATGCCTTGAGGTCTTCAATCATAGCAGGCGTAACATTTTTATGATCGCTGTAAGCAGCTTGTAACGCCTCAACTTTTGCCTTAACCGCTTTCATCACGTCTTTTTCAACTGGCTTTTTCATCATTTTTATTGCTATTCTAACTTAGTAATAGACAGTTTAGATACTGCTTTTTGTGTCTACAAATGTAGGTTATTTTTTGGTAATCTTAAATTGAATACGCTCATTTTTTTGACGGCCTTCTGCAGTCTTGTTCAAAGCAATGGGCCTAGATTGTCCATAACCTCTATAACTTAGACGTTCCTTGGCAATCCCAGAAGACAATAAATAATTATACACTGCTTTTGCTCTATTCTTGGAAAGGATTTGATTTTTTTGTGGGTCGCCTCTATCGTCTGTATGCCCAGCTATTTCTACACAATAAGTTGGGTGCATTTTGAGGGTAGCTACCAAATCCTCTATTGCTGCCTGCGAACCTTGCAACATGGTCGTCTTGCCACGCTCAAATTTTAGATTTTTCATAATAATAACCTGCCCCAAACTGTACTCCTTCTTACGGGTTCTGAAATCCATAACAATACGCTCCTCCCCTCTTGTTCTCACCAAATCAAATGACCCACAATCGCAATTAAAATTCGTTCTACTATTCGTTACACAAATATCATCAATATAATAATAGGCAAAATCTACGTGTGGATTGGCAAAGGTATCATTGGGCACAGCACCCGATACTTTGGTCGTTCGGTCATCGTCAAAATTACCAATCGTAAAATAACGTTCGCCTCCTTGCGCCTTAAATTGGCAAGAAATTTCTACCCAACGGCGATCATTTAAGGGCGAGCGATCTTCTTGGATCAAATAGTGTTTTTTGTGTCCAATGAGCATGGCCTCGTGGCGTTCCTTTACTTTGAGTGGGGTGGCAATCATGCCCAATGCGCCAACAGCACGATTGGAGGATTGAGCCAAAAACACATGCGCCTTGATACAATAGTGTTGCCCAGCCAATAGGGGCTGCTTCAACTCCACCTGCACATATTCCCTAAAATTTTGCTTGATATAACGACTGGCATAGGCATAAATTCCAGCATAAGCATAACCCGAACGAGCATAACAACGCCCCATTTTATTAATGGGAACATCCACATCCTTGCTGCTCGCCCGTTTGTGAAAATAATCTGGACTAGCTGCCGTAGGCGATGACCAATAATCAATCGCACTGACATGCCCCAAATCTGTAGGGACTTTATCATACTGCTCAAAACTAGGATTCTTCACCATATTTTGCAATACCTGCGCTTGTAAGGTAGCTCCTACACTCCACCCAATCCATATACCCCAAACCAATAAAGGAAATAATTGTTTTTTCATGATATTATAACACTGTAAATTAGAAAAAACGGAAACAAAAGTCCATAGAAGGCAAAATTACTCATTTTGTCCAAAGCGTGCAATTGTGGCACGATAGATTTGTAACATCTGTACAAGACCAAAGCACTCCAAACATTTTTTTTACTTTTTTTGTAACATTGGTACAGCATTCGTATTATAATTTGTAAAAACAGCGTTTAATAAAAACTAACCATGCTAGTTTGATACCCTGTATTGAATTTAGTTATTACCAAAAAAATACCAACTTATGCTACGCCTACTTTTGTTCCCTACCCTTTTGTTGTTTTGCCTTTCGGCCAATGCACAACGTGAAGTCAGCACCCGCCAAGCGCCTGTTGAACAACCCAAACCCGTAGATACTGAAAAAGTAATCATCAAAACACAACGCAAACGTGGCGATGTGGTCAATGATAGCATTTATCAAGCCCGTGTACTCCAATCAGAATTGGATGGCATGTATATTCCCAAGGATTTGTACGATGCTTTTCGCGAATTGGACAAACTCATGGACGATCACGCCAAAGAGGCGTTTATGGCCTTCTCTGATGAGGAAGTTGACCGCCGTACCCACGGCAGCCTAGGTGCTTGGCTCGAAAACAAGTGGTCGCTCAGTGAGGGTTCTCGCCTATCGGAGTATTTCCGCAAAATGAAAGTGCCACACTACGATTATATGATTGGTATTATCATCCGCTCCTATCACCGCCACCTACACGGCCGTGACCTCCAACTCAAAGAACAAGTCCTAGAGTTTCGCCAACTCTGGAACGAACGCCAAAAGAAAAAAGCCAATCAATGGCTAGAAAATAGTTCGGTACAAGATAATGGGGCTAATTAGAAAAAAGTAACCCTTGTGCTATAGTGGATAATCATCTTAGTATAGTGGATAATCATCTTAGTATAGTGGATAATCATCTTAAAGATGATAATCCACTATAGCAAGGTCAGGCCGTTTGGTCTGGCCTTTTTTTGTGCCTGCTTGGAACTGATTTTTTGTTCTGCACCCAATTTTTTTCTAAAAAAAACAAAGCCTATCCCAACAAAATTACCAACCGTCCGTAAAGGGTACAGTAAGGCGAAGGCATGCTTCCACCCCACTGTACAATAAACCTAGCACCCCATGAATAAATGCAACCGTAAATACAACAGAACCTCTATACGATTACAAAATTGGGATTATGGCTGAAATGGAGCCTATTTTATAACCATCTGTACCAAAAATCGGCTGCATCATTTTGGGGAGGTGGTGGATGGGGTAATGCAATTATCGCCCATGGGAGCCATTGCAGATGTATTGTGGCACGAAATAAAAAATCATGCAAAAAATGTAAAATTGGGCCGATTTGTGGTGATGCCCAATCACATTCATGGTATTTTGATATTGGATAAACCAAATGTTCCGAACCGTCCAAACGTAGGGATAAAGCATGCCTTGTCCCTACGTTTGGACGGTTCGGATTCGGACACCCCAAAAACCATTGGGCAACAACGATTTCAAAATCAGGGAAAAAATACCGTTTCGTCCATTATTGGGTCGTACAAATCGGCCGTGACCCGCCATGTACGGCGATTGGGGTATGAATTTGCCTGGCAGCCTAGATTTTGGGATCACATCATTCGTGATAAAGATGCCTATTACCGAATTAGCCAATACATTATTAACAATCCAAAAAAATGGACAGCCGATAGATTAAATGGTGGGGAGGGGAATGTTGTGTTGTGAATTTCGGGCGTGGTTGGTTGGTTCGGGCGTGGTTGGTGGTGGTGGTAGGGACAAGGCATGCCTTGTCCCTACCACCACCACCAACCACCAAAACATCTATGACCGACGTTTGGCACGTTCGCCATCGACCGTCCAGCCGCTTTTTTTGGTGTCTTCAAACAGGCGGCGCAAATTGGCCCCGTGGGCGGGATCATTGTTCCAGCGCTCTTTTTGCTCTAGGGTGGTGCGTACAATATCAAAGAGGGCTTGTTGTACGTGGTCTACAATTTCGGGATCGATGTGGGCAGAGCGCATACCACTAACGGGCGTGTGCTTGCGCCATTGATAATAGGCCACCAAACTGGCCAGCCGCCTCAATTCATCTTCCTTACGCATTTTGAAACGGCTCTCGCCCTTCCAAGCCATGTCATCGGGGTTTTCCATGCAGTTGCTCAGTGCTTGGGCAGCATCGGCCAAAATCGCCCCTTGCTCGGCTTGCACCCCAAAAGGCCGATCGTGGTTCTTGCTCACATATTGGAGCATAGCACGATATACACGGGTCACTTGAATATTTTTGGGGTCGGCCCAAGGCGCATTTATCTCTTTGTCACGCATGTAATCTTTCCAAATAAAAAAGACTTCTTGAGCATCGGTACTGCTTGCGCCCAAATCCTTGAGATCCTCCATAGCTGCCGAATATTTATTACCTTTTAAGGATTTGGCTATTTTCTTGAGTTCAGCATCGTGGCCCAATTTCAACTGCACATTGAGTTCGCCAGCATACGTTTGCATTTTTTCAACAATGGCCTTGTAATTATCTTTGGTATAGGCTTCTTCGTCTAGCTCCTTAGTGGGCGTTTTGTCACTTGCCATCAATTCAGTTCCCCCCAACATGGCCGTCAATGTTTTTTCATATTCTGCCTTTACTTGCGACTCTTTGCCATTGGGGGTGGCCAAGGGATAATGCCCATTAAAACGCAGTTTTTGGGCGGCTATATCTTGTGTTAATAATAAAAAGAATAAAGAGAAAAAACAGAAGGTGTATAAACGCTGTATCATGTCAGGGAGCTTTGTAGGTAACAAAAGAAGTTTAGTGGTTTAGTTGGCTGTAGCAACGTTTGTAGGGCATGGTTTATAAATGGGACAACACTGCCTTGGATTGCTAACGTTGTTAAAGCTTATAAAATTGTGCCATAAATTAAGCAAGTCCAATTGATTATTATAGGATTTGCCAAAAATAAATAAATGAATTTGGTAATTGTGGACTAGTATTGTTCGGAGCAATTCCTAAAATTGATATGGTGTATCAATTTTAGGAATTGTCACGCACCACCAACAATTGTTTATCCAATGGATTGATTTGTTGGTATAATGTGTTGATAAATTCATTGCCATAACGGGTATAAAAGCCCATAAAATTATCATAGCGTTCTTGCAATCCTTGATTTGGGAAAAGAGTATCTTTGATTTTTTCGATCTGTTGGATGCTGTTTTCCTGTTTTTGTTTTTCGGCTCTAATAAGGCGTTGTTCTAGTTTGCCAATGGCTTTTTGGGTGTTGACTTGCTGGGCAATGACCGCTCGTTCTAAGGCAGGATCTACGGCCACCGTTTTGCCAATCAATTGCTCAAACACTTCATTGATGGCCTCTATTTCTTGGGCAAACGATAATTCCTCGCTGGCATTATCAATGACATATTGCTTAATAAGCTGGTGGGTATCTATAAAAATGTCCTTAATACCCAAGTCCAATTTGTCCATCAACTTAGAAATGCTCTTGGGAATCCAAAGGACAGAAGCTCGGCGCACCAACATCGGAAAAGGAACTTGATAATGCTCAAATTGGGTTTTGCGTTCTAGCCAATACGCCAACTCTCCCCCACCGCCCACATAGGCCAAATTGGGGAAAACCAATTCTTGAAACAAAGGGCGCAAGATGACATTGGGGCTAAACTTTTCTGGATGTGCCTCCAAATGCTGCAATAAGGCTTCCTTGTCAAAACTAATATTGGTGTCCAACACTTGGTATTGCCCGTCTTCCAAAACAATTCTGCTGCGTTTGTGCGGACTCAAATAAAAAATATTGATCGTACGAGCATGTGCTTGTTGGCTAAATCCGGCTGCCTCTAGTGCTTCTACGGTTTGTTCTACCAATACCTTGGAGCTGTGTTGTAATAATTCTTCTTGGAGAATAGGAATGAGTTGTTGCTTAAACGCCTTCGTACCTGCATTGACAATCACCAAGCCATAATCGGCAAACAACCAATTGAGCCAATCCCGTACCCCTTCTCGATATGTTCGCTCTGTTCCAAAATAGGCTTCTAGCCTTTCGGCCAATACTTGAGCACGGGCACCACTGCCCAAGATTTCCTTGGTTTGGTCAAGTACGGCACGCATCGAAGCCGTGTTGTATGCTCCTACCGAACCGCCTTGTTCATCGTCCCAAGTCAGCGTATTACCAAACAAATGCAAATGATTGACCTCTTCAAAATCGTGATCTTCGCCCCCCATCCAAAATACAGGCACGACCTGTATAGATGGATGTTGCTCTTGTACCTGCTCGGCCAATTTAATGGCACTCAAAATTTTGTAAATCGTATACAAAGGCCCTGTGAATAAACTAGGCTGGTGGGCAGTGATAATAGTGTAACAATTATTGTCACGCAAGGCATGGATATTATTTAGTGTAGCTTCTGAGGCTTCTATAGCTTGGTATTGTGCCAATAATTCTGTTGCTAAAATAGTTCTCTTATTACCATCAAAACCCTGTTTGGCAGCAATAACTGCCTCAAATTGCTCCAAATTGACAGGATGTTCATAAAAAGGACGCAAAGTAGGTTCCGAGGCAGCATAAGCCTTGTCTAAAGTCGAAAATTCAGCTACAGCTGCATAATCCAATCGTGTAATTTCCATGAAAGTGTACTACTAGACTTGTAAAATGTTTTAAAATGTTCTTATACTGTTATTCAGTAAAAGTAGAACAACAGCCTTTGGGGCGTATGGTTGCGAAGATAACTTTCTTTAGGAAATTATTCAGAAGTATAACAAGCCTGTAGTAATGCTTGCCAAGTCGTTAAGCTTTTTTGATGGGCTAAGGCTATATTTTGTTCGGGAATGACTTCGGGATTGGGATAATGCTCCAAGACTTTTTCTATACTGGACTCTCTGAGCAGGTGCAGCATGGGATAAGGCGAACGGTTGGTATAATTGGAAACATCATCGGCGGCAGTGCCTCCAAACCTATAATTGGGATGAAAGCTTGCCAATTGATAAATGCCTGTGTATTGCATTTTTTCGAGCAGGCCCTCAGCAATATCCAATAGCTCTAAATAGTCGCCAAAATCATCCAACCCACTAGGAAAAATAAGCAAGGTGGTTTCCAAAGCATCATTGGCATCCAATTCCTGACAAGCGGCCACCAGAGCCTCTAGCATTGCTTCCATGCTATCAGTAGCACAAACCCGATACGCCACTTTGTCTTGCAGCCACACCTTTCGAGCAAATGGACAAAAATTGAAGCCAATAACTATGTTTTCTAGCCAATTTTGGGTGGCTTGTTGTATGGATGCAGGTGCTGCCATGGTATTGCTGTTTATAGTTGTAATAATGTATTAGAATCCCCCGTACACCAATAAAAACAAGGCCAAAATAAGGCTTACTAGTACTAAGGCCATCCATCCAAAAAGCTTTAAGGCACTACGAGACTGCTCGACCGAATCCTCTACTTCCTCATACTTATCCAAGATTTGATCGACTTTTACTTTGTCAGTTTCCCTAATGTGTAACAGTACATCCAACGGATGATTAGAACTGATAATTCCCGAATTGGCATTGCCCTGTATGCTTGGGTTTTCTATACCATAAATTATATTGGCTTTGTCTAATGCCATACAGATAGCGGCCACCATACTACCATTAAGCAAGGCATGAGGCACCATCCCCTCAAACTTGAGGCGATTTTCATCTTTGCCCAATTGATAATCTTGGTGCTGGTAGTCGTCTAATAAATCACTCATACCCTACAACATTCCACTTTCTTGGGCTTTGACATAAGCTTTCCAGAGTACATAAGCCAAAAAGAAAGCAGCTACCCAATACAGCCGATTAAAGTTATCCTCTTCGGGTGCTTGTACGGCCTGCGCTTGCGCCTTTTGTTCATAAGCTTCTACCAATTGGTCAGCCGTTGGCTTTTGTTCGCCTTGAATATAGACCAAGGTATCAACCATATTGAGTTGGGTACTGGCCAAGGGGATGATACCCGTGCCATTGGTGGTTGCAGGTTGCATTTGCAAGCTGTAATCAATTTCATGCTCGTCAAACAAGGCGCATATATCTGCCAAGGCATCCCCTCGGAGAATACTGTAAGGTATTTTGCCCTCCAAGCTCTGGAGTTCTTTGGCCGAAAGGGCTGCTTTGTAAATACCAAATCCATCGTCTAATACGTCTTCATTTTCCATAATTACTGGGTTTTAAATTTTGCTACCGCTTGCATATCATACAAGGTGTTGGAATAGGTTCCTCGCACAATATAAACAGGAGTATTGGGTGGATAGGATTTGTAAAATCGCTCGCCCACAGGCATTTGTCCTGCCTGTTCAAATACAATATAATACGTTACCGATTCGCCTTTAACATTTATTCGTTGGGTGTAATGCTTTAGAATAACGTCTCGTTTTATCGTGATGCCTTTTCGGACATAATCTAAAAAATAAATGCGTGTAAACGCCGCCACCAAGATAGAAGCAGGAAACCAAAGTAGCCAATACACCAAGTCTAAGGAAGTAATAAAGGGTTTGGTTAAGCAATCTACCACTTTGTACATAAAAAAAGCAAAACAAGCCGCAAATAGTACCGTTAATGGCACTAGTCTGCTGAGAATAGCACCTTTGTACTTGGCAAAAAGATCCAACTCTTTAGCCAATTTATCATCTAGTACCTCATTGTTGTGCATGGCTCTCATTTTTTATTAAAAATATAAAAAATAGCCCAACAATAAAAATGCTGCTTCAACAGCAGTGTTGAAACAGCATTTTGTACAAATTATATATGGCAAATTGCTTAAAATTGCTCTGTACCTGCAAAGTGGAAGTTGCCTTCGATTTCTGCATTCTCATCAGAATCAGAACCGTGTACAGCATTCTCACCAATGCTTGTCGCATATTTGGCACGGATAGTACCTTCTTTGGCTTCAGCAGGATTGGTAGCACCAATCAATTCACGGAATTCTACTACAGCATTTTCTTTCTCCAAAATAGCAGCTACGATAGGACCAGAAGTCATAAATTCTACCAATTCGCCAAAGAAAGGACGCTCACTGTGTACCGCATAAAATTTTTCTGCTCCAGCTTTTGTCAATTGTGTCTTTTTCAAAGCAACGATTCTAAATCCTGCTTCAGTGATTTGATTCAAAATTGCGCCAATGTGTCCAGCTTTTACCGCATCGGGCTTAATCATGGTTAACGTTCTGTTAGTAGCCATTTTGTTGTTTATTATTGTAATGGTATAATCAATTAAATGAAGTTGTTTAAAAATGGAATTGTGTTGATAATGAGTACTAATTTGGTTCTAATCAAGGCAAAAATTTAGCTCATAGCAGCGCTATGGGATCAATTTTTAACGCAGAGTAGGGCGAAATTAGCTTTCATTAGCGACATTAGGCTAAATTTAAACAACTTCAATAGGGTGTATTCAAACACGAGCCGCAAAGCTAATAAATTTTGAACGCTTGTTAGACTTTTATTTGTTTATTTTTGGTTAAGTTGTTTGAGAACAAAAAATTAGTGTTAGAACTCTCCAGCCATGAGCATCATAAAATACGGCATAGTAGGATTTAGTAGAAAAGACTTTGACCAAAAACAGGCTGCCCAAATCCTAAGAGCGTGCTTTGAAAAAATCAAGCGTAAGCATCCCAATACTACTGTAGAAATTGTAAGCGGCTACACCAATACAGGAGTTCCCAAACTTGCTTATGAATTGGCCAATGAATTTGGATTTGTTACCGTGGGTTTTTCGGCCCAGCAAGCCCTAGAGGTTAGTTGTGGGGTTTACCCCGTGCAAAAGGTGGTGCTGATAGGCCAGCAATTTGGCGATGAATCAGAGGATTTTGTGCAGTATATTGATGCCTTAATCAGAGTGGGCGGCGGCGCACAAAGCAAGCATGAAGTTGCCTTGTTCAAAAGCATAAATGGACATCGAGCTTTGGAGGATTTGCTCCAAGAATTTGAGCTATAGTGGATAATCATCTTAAAGATGATAATCCACTATAGCTCTAACGGACACTATGAGCATTCATAGTCCAATAATTGGCCAAAAATTGATAACCAATAAAACCCAAGACATAAGCCGAATTGAGACTAAGCCCAATAGGATGATTTAGAACCACGCCTACTATCCCGCCTACTCCAAGCACCACCATAGCCACCAAGGCCAGCAAAGCTTGTTGCTGTTTATTGGTGCCAATGAGCCTAAAATAACTCGTTATAGGTATTAGAATACTCAACAAAAAGAACCCAAGCAAGCTAAATAAGCCATCCGAAGTATACCAATACAGCAGCACACTACTAACGCCCAACAACAGCCCTGCCCCCACAATATTAGAGGCCATTGATTCCTCTTTGGTCAGTGCATGACGGGCTACTTTGTCTAATTTTATTAATAAATTGGAAAAAGGAGTAATCATCCAAGTAGCATAAAAACAGATGGCTAAAAACACGACTACAGGCATTAAGATAGGATAGGATCCCGTCAATTGGTACAAATATCGGTAGCCAAAAAATGCCCCAATAATAATCAGCCATTGGGTCTGCTCACTTTGTTTGGACATAAAAAACACCCAATTGAGAAAAGCTCTGTAAAAGATATTTTTGGCCTTTAGGGATTCCAGCAAGCCTATTCGTGCTTGGTTGTTGTTGGGGTCTAGGCGCAGCGCCTCTGTAAAATGCTCTTTGGCTTGCAGATGTTCTCTAGATTCCAAATGCGCCCAGCCAACATTGCTGTGGGCATAACTGCTGTTGGGGTCGGCTGCCAAAGTATCGCGCATAGAACTTTGCATTTCCTCTTTCCGTCCGAGCTTATTGAGGGCAGCCACCCGCACATTGAGCGCCATCACGTGATTGGGTTCTATGGCCAAGGCTCTATTGGCATAGTCTAGGGCTTCCTCCCATTCTTTGTTCACACTTTTCATTTGCCCCAATAAACCCAACAAATCCGTATAAGTAGGCGCAATACTCAAACCCCTTGTTGCTACTTCCATAGCTTCTGACAAGGAATTATCACTCGCCAAATTTAAGGCCAACAAATAATAAACCAAGGGTTCTTCGGCCTGCTGCTGGAGCATATCTTTGGCGAGTTGGATGGCCTGCCCATGGCGTTGCAATTGGGTATAGCAAATAAGCGTGAGCAACCATGCCGAGCCACTTTCTGGATTTACTCCCAATGCTTTTTGCAATTCCTCCAACGCTTGTTCGTAACGTCTAACATCAACCAATGCCTTGGCCCGCTGCAAATACTGTTCTTCCTGCATGTTACTTTTTTATGTTTAAGTAAGCTCGTACATCATCGTACAAACCACTTTCATTGGCATACAATACATGATTTTTGGCAGTAGCCAACCATTCCTTGGTAGTGGGTGCTTGTTGCTTAATGGCCTTGACCAAGTCCTTGTGTCCTATGGGAATCACTTTGTTTTCTAATAAAGATTCCTCCAATTTACCCTCTACGGCTCGATCAACCACCGCTCTTAGGTCAGCACCAGAGTAATCTTTTGTCAATTTGACCAATTTCTTGAGGTTAATATCAGTTTTGGTAGGAATGGTTTCTAGGTATAATTTCAGAATGGCTTCTCGTGCAGGGTCATCGGGCGGTTGCACAAAAATAATACGGTCAAAACGGCCTGGACGACGAAAAGCAGCATCCAAATACCAAGGGCAATTGGTGGCCGCCAAAATCAAAACCCCTTCATTGGAATGACGAATGCCATCCAATTCATCCAAAAACTGATTGACGACAAATCTGCTGGCAGAACCTTGGTGACTAGAGCGACTAGCTCCCAGTGCATCTACTTCATCAAAAAACAGAACACAGGGCTTGCGTTCTCTAGCTTTCTGAAAGAGCTCGTGCAAATTCTTCTCACTGCTGCCTACCCACATATCCAATACATCACTAATGCCCACATTGATAAAAGAGGCATTGATCTCCCCTGCTGTAGCCCGTGCCAAGAGTGTTTTGCCACAACCCGGAGGGCCATAGAGCAATACCCCACCACCTATTTTTTTGCCATAGGCTTCATAAATTTGTGGATTCTTGAGGGGGTGAATGATTTTGAGGGCAATTTCTTTCTTCACACTTTCCAAGCCGCCTACATCCGAAAAATCAATGGCTGGTTTCTCCACAGGAGCATCTATATTATAAATTTCCTCCTCAGCTTCTGCCCCAGCACCTGCTGTTTTATTGGCCAGTGCGGCTCCACTCTTGTGCAAACCATCTCTCAACACCTGCTCAAAAGTGCTGTTTTTTAGGGCCAAATCTTCCTTTATAGCTTTATCATAATACTGTTTGGCTGTTTGAAAATCCTCCTGTTCCACTGCCAACTGTGCCAAGAGCCACCAATAAGCAGGTTGTTGACAACCTTGATTTTCTAATTCGTCTGCAATGACAGCAGCAGTGGAGGCTTTGCCTAAGGATAAGAAAGTGTGTGCCAGTAACAGTTGTGCATCTTCATCTTTGGGAATCAAACGAAGTGCTGCTTTGAGTTCTTCTACAGCTTCATTGGGGTAGCCATATTTTAAAAATTCTTGGGCTAGTACTTTTCTCAATACTGCATTATTCGGCGATAATGCTACCGCTTCTTTTAGATTTTTTAAGGTTTCGTTCATACCTTCACCATTAATTGAACAGATAAAATAGATGGAGCAGCATATACTGTGCTAAGGCTTCTCCTCCAAATAAAAACAAACTTATGAAATTATTGTTAGTTGCAGCTACTGAATTTGAGCTATTACCTTTATTGACGTATTTAAATAAAAATTTTAAGAATAAAGATAATCGACGCTTTTTTTCTAAGCAAATTGACATTCACGTGCTTGTTACAGGAGTTGGTCCTATTGCTACTGCCTTTGGTTTGGGTACTTTTTTGGCACAGCAGCAGTTTGATTGGGCACTGAATATGGGCATTGCAGGGGCGTTTAATCGAGATTTCAACTTGGGGGATGTTTTTCAGGTAGTGAATGATAGATTTGCTGATGTGGGGGTGGAAGAGGCTGACGGCAGCTTTACAGATGTGTTTGAAATGGAATTGACTGACTGGAATACGCCTCCATTTATCAATGGAAAGCTGTACGCACCCGATACGAGCAATTCTTTTTTGCCAACCGCTAGTGCTATCACCGTGAGCAAAGTGCATGGCACAGCAGCCAGTATTCAAAAGATTCAGGAAAAATATCAAGCAGATTTGGAGTCGATGGAGGGAGCTGCCTTTTATTATGCTTGTTTGCAGCATCAATTGCCTTGCTTGCAGGTGCGTTCTGTCTCCAATTATGTAGAACCAAGAAACAAAGAGAACTGGAATATTTCTCTAGCCATTGAGCAATTGAATAAGGTGGCGGTGGAGATTGTGGAGGCGTTGGTGGATGTGTAGGATGGTGGTTGTTGTGGTAGGTACAAGGCATGCCTTGTACCTACCACAACAACGATGAATTTATTTTAACGTTCGTTTTCTCCCTCTAGGATTCGGATCATATTTTCTTCTCTAGCAGAGCGTTTTTTCTTTTTGTTGAATTGTTGTAAGAATTTGCTCCAAGCAATAGGATCTAGGATAGATTGCGGGGCTTGTTGCCCTTGATACGAGTAAATCAACGCGAAGCAGTGCAAAAGAACAGCGCCTTGCTGGCCGAAGGCCTGCAAAATGAGGAGCCGAAAAGCGCCATCAGTGCGGTCACCGCCATTTCGGACATGCCATCCGGAAGCGCTTCCAATTGGCCTGCTTTGTTGGGCTGCATCGCCAAGAATTCGGCGGCCAAATTATCACGGTCAGGCCAAGGGAACACTGTTACTTCATCCAAGTTTACTTCTGCGGGTTCCATTTCTACGGTCAAGCTGTAATACATACCTGTAATATCTTCAGGAATAACAATTTCGCGCGGAGCAAAACCTACTGCTGAAAAGGTAACTGTTTGGCCTTTCTTCACTACAATGGAGTACATACCTTCGTAATTGGCATAGGTTCCTCGGGTCGTTCCCTTTACGGCTACGGTCACAAAAGGTATATACTCATAGTTTCCTCTTGTTGACTTGGTCAATACCAACCCATAAACCTCTACAATATCCGAAGGCTCTTGTGCCTGTATGTTACTAGCCAATGTAGTGAACAACAATACTATAATCGATGCAATTCTTAATAACATAATGCGTGTGGTATAAGACGTTGTATTTAGGTTGTGCAAAAGAATATATTGTATTCTATTGATAACGGTATTATTCAACGTAATTGTGGTGTAAAAGCCTTCTAACGGATATTCTTGGTATTAAAACCAAGCTATTTTGATAAACATTCCAAGTCTACGGTCAAACAATTGCCATTTTTGAGCTTGGAAATATTGAATAGTGTAGTTTCTGTTCTACTTGTTTTACTCATGAACGAAAGCCATTAACTATTAGTTGGGGTTTTAACATCCTACTAACAATTTTAGTGGCTTATTGGGGTGGAAACAACAAATCGTAAATATCGTTTCCATTGGCAAATAAAATCAAACCAATAAGCAACAAAATTCCAGCCAATTGAGCCACTTCTACAAAACGTTCGTTGGCAGGGCGGCGTGCAATAATCTCGTACAATATAAACAACACATGTCCACCATCTAAGGCAGGAATAGGAAGCAAATTCATAAATGCCAAAATTAAGGACAGTGCGCCCGTCATTCTCCAAAAATATTCCCAATCCCAAACCGAAGGAAACAGTTTACCAATAGAAATCACCCCTCCCATACTCTCCGTGGGTTTTAATCGCCCCGAAAACATTTGGCTAAAAGCTTTGACTTGGCTTTCAATTAAATCATAACTCTTGGCAAATGCAGCCGGGAAAGCTTCGTTTAAGCTGTATCGGCGACGTTCTGTTTTTAGGAAACGTCCAAAACTGTGGGCATAAACCCCTATAGTAGCGTTCTCACTCGTTTGTAAAGATGCGGTTCTCAAAGTGCCTTCTCGGTAATAACTCAGCTCTACTAAGGTATCTTTTAGGTTGCGAATGGCATTTTGATAATCTACATAAAATGGCGTAGCCAAACCATTGACGGCCACAATAGAATCTGAAGGCTGCAATTGGGCAGAATCGGCTCCAGTACCGGGCACGACCTTAGCCACTACAAAAGGGATTCTCACATTTAATAAACTCTTTTTGCGTTTGCTATAGGCAGGTAATTTTCGTACCAAGCTATCCTCTACTGTAAAATTAACGGCCTGCCCTGCCCTCAATACGGTTACATCGTATTGCTTGTCCAGCAGCATGTATTTGGTAATTAGTCCAGGGTTGAATTCGGCCATCTCTTCCTTGCCAATTTTCAAGATTTTATCGCCGTCTTTGAATCCCATTTGTCGTGCCAAGGGGCTTGTGCTTACGCCAAATTTCAAGTTTTCGTTGGGCAAAATACTATCGCCATACACCCAAGCCACCATAGCCAATAGAAAGATTCCTAGTACAAAATTGACCGTTACGCCCCCGAGCATCACAATAAGACGTTGCCAAGCAGGTTTGGTTCTAAAATCACGTTCATCTGGCCCTTTACGCAAAGCCTCCATATCTAGGCTCTCGTCCATCATTCCTGTAATTTTGACATAACCACCCAAGGGCAGCCAACCAACACCATACTCGGTTTCTCCTATTTTGCGTTTGAATAACGAGAATCTGGGATTAAAAAATAAATAGAATTTTTCCACACGCATACCAAACCAACGGGCGGGCAGGAAGTGTCCCATTTCGTGCAAGGTAATTAGTATTGATAAGCTCAACAAGAGCTGCATGGCCATTATGAAATATCCCATTCTGTTGATTTACAATTATATTGGGCTAATAAAGTAGACTCAAATCTATTAACTTTTTTCAAAGTCTGATACAAATTTGTTGTGTCGTTTACACATAAGTATCGCACAAAAATACAAAAAGAATTTTACTATTTCTGTTCATTCTTTACTAAGTTGCTGTTCTTCTTCTATTTCATTTTTTTTTGTAAAAAGAATATATAAAAAAAACAAGTTGAATTCAAAAAAGCAACCTCTTTGCTTTTAATCTAATCATTATCAATTAATTACATAAAAAATTAAAGAAAATCAAAAATCACACTCTATTTACTATGTTAAAATCCCAAACAATAAGGACAAAAACAACTTCTTTTTGTTTGTTAATTTTAGTTAAAGTCCTTAATTTAAGAAAAGGATAAAATATTCTGATTGTCATCAACTTAACAGTATACTATGTTTTATGAATTCCAAGGTTATAAACCTGTGGTTGATTCTACAGCTTTCGTTCACCCACAAGCTAATGTAACAGGTAATGTAATCATTGGTGCGGATGTGTACATTGGGCCGGGGGCTGTATTGAGAGGCGATTGGGGGCAGATTGTTGTAGAGGATGGTTGCAATGTTCAGGAAAACTGTGTCATACACATGTTTCCGGGCAAAACAGTACACTTACATAATAGTGCTCATATTGGGCATGGAGCAGTAATTCATGGTGCCACTATAGGGCAAAATGTCTTAGTGGGTATGAATGCGGTGGTAATGGATGATGTAGAAATTGGAGATAATTGTATTGTTGGTGCCTTGTGTTTTGTTCCTGCTAATATGAAAATTCCCAATCAGAAACTAGTAGTGGGCAACCCTGCCAAAATCATCAAAGATTTGCCTGATGCAATGGTGGCTTGGAAAAGAGAAGGCACAGGACTGTACCAACAATTGCCTGCGGAATGTAGAGCTAGTCTACGCCCTTGCGAACCATTAACGGTATTACCAAAAGAACGGCCAGTACAAGATTTTTCGCAGTACAAAACTTGGCACGAGCTTAATAAGAAGAAATAGTTTATCTATCCACAAAGACAAAACGATTTACTATAATATTTCATAATTTAAGCAGATGCGATTTTATTCTACATAAAAAAGGCATCCCAAAAATAAATTGGGATGCCTTTTTGTATTCAGAATTTAGCAAAACTTATTTCAAGCTAATCTTAGAAGGATCGTTTGGCAAGTCGGGTGCATACAACATCACTTGATTACAAATACCTGATTCTAGGGTCTCTGCAAATCCTTGGTATTTGGATGCTTTGAATACTTTGTACTTGCGGATATATCCTGCTCCGGGGTTGGCATTTTTACCTTTAGGATCTAGTGTAAAGGTATAATTTTCATCCCATTGCTTCTTATCTTTCTTAGACAAATCGGCGTAATTGTCTGGGCGGAAATTAACGGTCACTTCGTACTCTGTGTACTTAAGTGGGCTAATGTTCGCTTCTTTAACTTTGCTCACCTTAATTACTTCAATTACACCAGAAACACGCTCACTAAATACACAATCTTTGCGTTTGGTTTCATTGATAATGCGCTGTGCCAACTCTTGCTCAATGGATTTCATTTTCTCCAATGCCTTTTGTTTGCGTAAGCGTTCTTGTTCTTCTGCTTTTTGATCTTGAATAGCTTGCAAGCGTCTTTCTTCCTGTTTGGCTTCAATTTCGCGCTGAATTTCTGCTTCGATTTCACGCTCTAGTTGCTCACGCAATTCTTGTTCTTTGCGTTGTCTTTCCAACGCTTCTTGCTCTTTGCGTTTTTCTTCTGCTCTAGCTAAACGTTCTTCCTCTTTGGCTTTGCGTTTGGCCTCGCGAATGGCATCTACTGCACTAGAATTCTTAGCTCCAGTAGTAGTAGTGGTAGCGTTTGGATTGTCAGCTAAGGTTTCTTGGCTAGCCGCATTGAGTTGGTCTTCATACTCTTTGCGTTTTTGCGCTTCGATTTCTGCACGCAAAGCAGCCTCATTGATACCATTGTTATAGCTATCAGGTACTACTCCTTCTGCAATTTCTTTACGCAAGTTTTTCTCTACCAATGCTCGCATTTCTTCTTCTGTAAGATTGGCAATTTCCTCTGGTGATAATCCTCCATAATCAAATTCTTCTATGTTTTGAGCCTCTGTTACAGGTGTTTCAACAGGATCAGCGGCTTCGATTACCGCACCATCTTCTTCTTTGGCTTTTCTTTCTTCGTAAGCGCGATCACGCTCTGCTAATTGCTGCTCAAATGCCACTTTGGTATATGGAATGATATTCTCATAAGCCTCAAACAAGTCATTGTCTAGTGCCTTCGATTCATAGGTATAACGCTCCAAGCAAGCTTCTCGGTTTCTAGTTTGAAGCAAGTTCATAGCATATCTAGTTCCTACCTTTACACTTTTTTGCTTGATGTATTCGGGCCCAACAGGAACGCGAATAGCTCGTGAACGCAATACAAATTCAATATCTTCATCTTGCAACATTTCGAGCATATCTCCCCCTTCCATTGGGGTAAATTTAAATAGCACCTCGTGCTCATCGTATTTCAACGCACTTTCGGATGCAGGACGAGTAACTCGTATAGAAGTTACTTCGGCCAAACCAGGCAGCACTTCATATTCACAGTCTCTAACAACTTTTGTGCGTACATTGCCTCCGTCGCTTGCGCTGGGGCCTTTTTGTGCTACCAAAGCTGTAGAAAATAGACCAAAGACAGCCACGGCTGTCCAAGTAGCATATAGTTTTCTCATAAGGATAGATTTTTTATACTAATAGTTCTTTTTGTAATCAGTATTTTTTTGATTCAATTGCTTATCTATTAACATGTATTCATCTAAACAGATGCAAGAATTAAGCAAAATGGTGTTTAGGTTGAGTTATTTTAATTTTTCTTAATATTGCTTCTAGCCGAAATTTTTTCGTAAAAAAATCACCTATATCAAAGACAATTTTACTACAAAAGAAATTGATTAGCTAAAGTAAGCTTTTTTTAAGCTTTTACGTAAAAAGTGATTGATTTGTTGGGCTATTGTGTAAATAATATAACATTTAATTAGCACTTTATTTCGTTTTTTGCATTTTATTTTTTGTTTCTTCATCAACTACAACCTATTGCTTATGTTTAAAGCATACATTTTGCAAGTTCAATTGGCACAATAACTCTTCATACAGCACAATTTCAAATCACCATGAACCAACATCAAAAACTAGCCGTCAGCGAATATTTTTATAGTCTTCAGGGCGAGGGACGTACGATGGGTATTCCTGCTATTTTTTTGCGCCTTGCGGGATGTAATTTGCTTTGTGGTGGCCAAGGCGCCGAAAAGGATGGCCAGTTGCACGATGGGGCCACTTGGATTTGTGATACCATTGAGGTGTGGATGCAGGGCCACACTTGGACATTCCCAGAATTGGTGCAGGAATTGAACAGCAAAATCAATTTTGTACAGCGTTTGCAAGCAGGGGTACATTTGGTTATTACTGGTGGCGAGCCATTATTACAACAAGCCCGAATTGTGGCTTTTTTGGAATATTTGGAAGCGCAGTATGCTCTCACACCTATTATAGAAATAGAAACCAATGCTACCTTGCTGCCACTGCCAAGTTTGGACCAGCGTGTACACTTCTGGAATACCTCTCCCAAGCTCTCCAATTCGGGGATGCCCCAACACAAACGCTGGAACCCACAAATATTGCAATGGTTCTCTGACAACCCCAATACCATGTTCAAGTTTGTTATTACTTGCCGAGAGGATTTTGAAGAAATTCAAGCTTACTGGCAACAACAACCTTCCTTGGATTGGAACAAAATTGTGCTGATGCCGGGGGCTGATAGCTTGGAGCAATTGTTGGAAAAAAATAAGCTAGTGGCCGATTTGTGTATAGAGCATCAATTGCGGATGAGCACACGGCTGCATGTAGAAATTTGGAACCAACTCACGGGTGTTTGATGCCATTTATTTAAACTTTTCCTTGATAGAATTGCTTACCAAAACAGCTAATAGCCACGAGGAAATAACAGCTGCTTATGCCTCTATTGCATCTATTTATTTCTACGATTAACTGACAAAAATGACAGTTTGAAATGCCTAAATCAACTGGCACATTACTTGAAATAGGCAAACCTAGAGTACAGCAACAAAATTACTTTATGGGTTAATAAGCACCATTTATTACACCAAATTTATGATTTAAGGGTTGTATGAAAGCCTATAAACATTCGTTAGAGTAGCTATGAATAAGTAGATAATCCGTCCTACTGACAAAATGGCCTTTCTAACTGACAAAATAAATGATACGTGAGAAAAGTAACAACAGCGCCTACTAGGTTTTGGAACCCTAGTATAAAGCTACAAGAGGATACAGAAGTAGAATTTTTGCCTTTGTTTTCTGTGAATGAGCAGGGGTTTGATGAGCATCAACAAGAGGATTATCCAGAAGTACTCCCCATTCTAGCACTCAAAAACACCGTGTTGTTTCCGGGGGTTATTATACCCATTACCGTGGGCAGAGAACGCTCTATTGCTGCCTTGACAGAAGCTTACAAAGGCGATAAAAACACGGCCGTTATTACCCAACGAGATCCAGAGGTAAGCCATCCTGTACAAGATGATTTGTACAAAATAGGTGTGGTAGCCAAAATCCTGAAAGTCATTAAAATGCCCGATGGCAGCACTACTGCTATTTTGCAAGGTCGTCAGCGTCTAGAACTCAAGGAACTATTAGAAACAGAGCCTTATCTCAAGGGGCGGGTAGTCTTATCTGAAGTGGAGCCTATGCTCGATACGCCCAAATTTACAGCCATGATTAGTGCCATGCGTGATTTGGCGGATCGCATTGTCAAGCTTTCGCCGAGTATTCCAAATGAGGCTTCTATGATGCTCAAAAACATCAAAAGCCAGCATTTCCTCATCAATTTTATTGGTTCTAACCTCAATATTGAGATTAATGATAAACAAAAAATCTTGGAGATTGAGCATTTGGAAACCAAGGCCAAAGCCATCTTGCGACAGATGCACCAAGAATTGCAAGTGCTTGAACTCAAAAAAGAGATTGAGGTAGATGTGCAAGGGGATATGGAGAAACAACAACGAGAGTATATTCTCAATCAGCAACTCAAAAAGATACAAGAGGAGTTGGGTGATTCTCCGGCTCAAAATGATATTCTGGATATTGAGGAAAAAGCCAAAAACAAGCAATGGCCTGAAGCTGTACAAGCCAAATTTGACAAAGAATTGCGAAAAATTAAGCGCATGAACCCTGCTGCGCCCGAGCATTCTATCCTCACCAATTACTTAGAAATACTAGTGGATTTGCCTTGGGATGAAGTAACAGAGGATTCTTTTGATTTGGATTCGGCCGAGGAGATTTTGGAGAACGACCATTTTGGTTTGCACAAGGTCAAGGATAGAATCTTGGAGCATTTGGCCGTGCTCAAACTGCGCCGTGATATGAAATCACCTATTCTTTGCTTGGTTGGCCCTCCGGGGGTTGGAAAAACATCGCTCGGGCGTTCTATTGCCAAGGCGATTGGACGCAAGTACATTCGTATGTCTCTGGGTGGGGTGCATGACGAATCGGAACTGCGTGGCCATAGAAAAACCTATATTGGAGCCATGCCGGGGCGTATCATTCAATCGCTCAAAAAAGTACAATCTAGCAATCCTGTATTCATACTGGATGAAATTGATAAACTAGGAAGCAGCTACAAAGGTGATCCTTCCTCTGCCCTACTAGAAATTCTAGATCCAGAGCAGAATACCGAGTTTTATGATAATTACTTAGAATTGGAATACGACCTCTCCAAAGTCTTGTTTATTGCAACAGCCAATTCACTACAAAGCATACAGCCTGCTTTATTGGATAGAATGGAAATCATCCAAGTCAATGGCTACTCCAGCGAGGAAAAACTACAAATTGCCAAACGCCATCTGGTAGAGAAACAACTCAAAGAACATGGACTGGCGGAAGAAAAAATCAACATTACTGATGAAGCCCTAGAAAAAGTAAT
Source organism: uncultured Aureispira sp. (assembly GCA_964445645.1). Taxonomy (GTDB): domain Bacteria; phylum Bacteroidota; class Bacteroidia; order Chitinophagales; family Saprospiraceae; genus Aureispira. Next base: position 53,865 of record CAYULH010000016.1, read on the forward strand.
TGGTGATTATACACGAGAGTCGGGGGTGCGTTCTTTGGATCGCGAACTAGCCAAAATCATGCGAAATCTCGCTACCAAAGTAGTCCGCAAACAATATAAGGGGGAACCAGTAAGCCCAGAGCAAGTGGTGGATATTTTGGGGCCCAAGAAAGTAAACTTAGATAGTATTTTTGAGGAAGAACAAGGATTGGGAGTTGTGGTTGGGCTCGCTTGGACCAGTGTTGGAGGCGATATTTTGTTTATTGAAAGTAGCTTGAGCCAAGGCAAGGGCAAATTGACCTTGACAGGAAATTTGGGGGATGTGATGAAAGAATCCGCTACCACTGCCCTTAGTTATTTGCGTGCTTATGGCGAGTCTTTGGGGCTAGAGACCAAGGTATTTGATGAAACCAATGTGCATATTCACGTGCCTGCTGGCGCTATCCCCAAAGATGGCCCCTCGGCTGGTATCACCATGCTTACGGCACTGGCTTCGGCCTTTACCAAGCGTGCCGTGCGCTCCAAACTGGCCATGACTGGCGAAATCACCTTGCGTGGCAAGGTATTGCCCGTAGGCGGAATCAAGGAAAAGGTATTGGCTGCCAAACGGGCTGGTGTAACCGACATTATCTTGTGTGCAGACAATGAAAAAGACATCAAAGAGATTAATGCCGAGTACTTAGAGGGCTTAACGTTTCACTATGTCAAGCAGATGAAAGAAGTGCTGGACTTTGCACTGGTGTAGTTGAAATGGGTTGAATGATTATAATAAAATAGCCGTAGAAGATACACATCCTCTACGGCTATTAATTATATTGTATTGTCATTGATTGACTAGCGTCCATTACAACCTCTAGCTACGCCAAATAGCCAATCATCAAAAGCCTCATCAAACTCATCTCCACAATCTGCATCACTACTTCCACCAGAAGATCCAAATCTCAAACCACACTCATCATGCTCGAAGCAATCTAATGCCCATGCAGAAGGAATCCAGCTTCTTCCACAATCAACCCCACATCTTCCCATACAATCGTAGTTAGGTCTGTCACTACGAGTTCCGTCATAGCCTGCTCTTCTTGTTGCACTATATGCTCGTCCACCATCTCCTTGATCATAAACCAATGAGTAATAAGTACCTACACTAAGACACATCATATCATCTCCCAAAGATTTAATATCAACATTAGCAGTAAAATGTTTATTGTCATAAACATAACCTTGAGGAGCTTGTGACCAGTACTCTACAGCTTTAACAAAAGCAAATTCCATTCTGCCAATTTCATACTGTGAGGGAGTATTGCCATTACTAGTTACTAATGCCTCACTAAATCGATCTGAAAAACTCAATAATGTTGCTTTCTGATTGGCCGTCAATACAACATTGTTTGCTTTCTGCACCAAGGTCTCTGTTGCAAAATCAACCCACAGTTCTAAAGTAGAACCATCAATAGTAAAAGTAATAAAATACTCTCCTTTTTCATCTTGTACGTCATAAACAACTTTGTGATTGTTCATTACAGTTTTACCTGCAATATGATCAATCTCATTGGTTTCTACGCCCAATGTAGAATACAAAGTTACTTCTGCATCATTCATCATTTTCTCCTCAGTACAAGATACCAATAGAGCAGAACAGAATAATAGGGTTAGGCTAAAAATCCACGTGGTTTTTAATAAACTTTTCATTGTGTGTGTAATAATTATGTTTGTTAGGTAAGAATATGCTACAAATATATTCAAACAAATCTTTTTGGTGCAACTTTTTCATTCAACAAAAAAGTTAAACCCTTTTATTAAGTATATTATTTTACTTTTCTATGACATTTTGTACATTTTTCAGTACAAAACCGCCACCAAACAACAATTATCATTTCATTACCAGCCTATTTTATATTTACTTAAAACATCTTTAAACTATGAAAACCTATTAAATAGGTGCATAAAAATAGCTTCTGCTATGGATAACAGAAGCTATTTTAAGTTTGATGGAGCAGTATTGCCTGCGAATGGATGATAGATTTATGTATTTACAGCATCTAATTCCAAGCAATCAGTTCACGCATTTGTTTATCATTAACCAATTGATTGACTTGTTTCATATCCCAACGTCCATTGATGGTAATCACAGCCATATTCCCTTCATCCTGTACCAACAAAAGGATGTTTTTAACCATTTTGCGCCTTTTCTTTTTGGGCCCTCTCTCTTTGATGCCAATCAAAATCTCTACATGGGTGCCATCATCCTTGATACGGGTCAGTGTATTAAAATTTTGTTGCTTGATCTTGCTAATAAACTCTTTGACTGCGCCTTTTGGCAGTTGAGCATCGTCGTCTACCGTCAATACACGCATATTGACCAAGCGTCTCAAGAATGGTCGAAAGGGTTTTAAATCTTCGCGATCTTCCTTGCCTACTGCCAAATTCACGCCTGCTTGCACCACCCAACCCGGAACACGAATCCCAAAAGCATTGTCCCCTTGTCGGTGGGTTTTATAAAATTCATTGATGGTTTTGTTTTGCGCTTGCAGGAGCGGCAAGCATAAGAATAAGCCGAGAAGAATTGTTAGTATTTTCATGGTGTTTGTTATTAATAATGAAGTTGTTTAAAGGAATGAAAAGGTAATAGGGATGTGTTATTCTGCATCTTTCACCTTTTCCAAATGTTGGAGTCCATCCACATCTATATGTTTGGCTAGGCGAGAGATTTTCTTGAGGTCAATATTGCCCACAATACTGAGCAAAACAAACTCCTCATCATCCACCAACAAGAGCAACTCTTCAATCATCTTTCCATTTTTCTTGATTAAAAACTGCAAATTGGTGCCTTCATCCTTGACCTTCATCAACATTTCGTACTCATTGCGATTAATTTTTTGCAATGCCTCTTGATAATAATTTTTAGAATTGTCCTCTGTAGTGAGAATGTGCAAACTCTTGAGCCCACCAATCAATTTCACAATTTCTGCATCGGCCTTATCTTCCATATCCAAATCGGCAAACAGCCCAAACATGTGTTCGCTGATATAAACCGAGGTAAAACCACTGGCATCTTCATATTGCTGAAAATATTTTTCAATCGCATTCTGAGCACTCATGCTCCAAGTCAATAAGCAAAAGCTAATTACAAATAGATATTTCATGTTTTTTTGTTTTTAAGTTGAATGAGAAACTACTGTTGAGCCTGTTTCAACCCTTTTCTAGTAGTTTTAACGCCCTTGTTAAGCCCTTTGGACACCAGCATCAAAGCCTGCTTGGCTTCCTGAAATGCCCGTTCTGGATCCTCATACGTATCCTTGTACAATGGTGCTTCCTGAACGGCCAAATTGCTAGGCTGAGGCAGATGTTGTTGCTGGTACAACCAAGCAGCAGCCGTGATAAGCATGGCTACACTCGCAGCCACCAAACTCCACACACGTTTTGGGCGTTGGCGCACCAGCTCCAAAAAGCTTAGAGGGCGTTGGCTTGTTTTCTCTTGTTCTTGTTTGAAAAATACAAATAAGGGTTGAACACTTTTGAGGCGTTGATCAACTTGCTTACTATTAAAATAAATACGCAATTGTTGCTCTTCCTCCAAGGTGGTTGTTCCTTCCCAATATTTGTCTACTAATTTTTTAATCGTCGGATAATCCATAAGATTCTAATGTTAACAGCTGTTGGCGGATTGTTTTTCTGGCTCTAAATAAATTTACTTTTACTTGGGCAAGCGGAATTTCCAATATATCGGCTATACCTTTGTAGTCCATGCCCTCTACATCTCTTAGCTGCATCACTAAGCGTTGCTTTTCGGGCAGTTGCTGCATGTATCGAGCAATGTGGGCCAAGGTATCATTTTGGGCCGCTTGCTGATAAGGCGTGTGACTTTGTTGTACGGCTGTGGGCGCTTGATCAAGCGAAACATTTTGCAAGTGCTTAGACCGTTTTTTATCTATAGATAAATTTTTGGTCAAGCGCATACAATAAGCTTCTAGGTTTTGGTACTCGCCACGCTTTTCTCGTTGCTTCCAAAGCTTTATCACCACTTCCTGAGCCACATCTTCGGCGGTTTCCTCATCTCCTACAATCCTTTGGGAAAATCGGTACAGCTTATCCTTAATGGCCGTTAGTTGATATGTAAATTCTTTTAGCGTCATGTTACCCAAAAGACGAAACAGTCTATAAAAAGTTACAGCCGCTACAGCAGTTTTTTATTTTTTTTTGAGAATTCATTTCTTGATACGAGTATAACAAACTATTTATCAACATTTTAGACCAACAAAAAAAATTCTAAAAAATAATTACCTTGCAACAAAAACACCCCTACCCTCCCCAACACCCAAACACAGAGCCCTGAAAAGATGTTATAACAAAAGGCAAGGACACAGTCCTTCCGACTTCAAAAACACCCAAACACA
>CAYULH010000017.1:0-53932 GCA_964445645.1 uncultured Aureispira sp.
TGGGGAAAAAGAATCGTTTTTTAGCCCGTTTACTTTTTTAAGACTACTTAATACCTCCTTATTTTTACTAAGGTACAAACTCTTCATGGTTCTTCAAATTTATGCTTGATAGGGTATCTATTTCTATCTTACAAATGTATCTATTTCTATCTTACAAATAGGTAAATGGTCTTTGTAAGCAGATAATTCAACCAACTACAATCGTACTTTTTGATAAATTAGTAGTAATTTAACCAGAACTAAGAAATGTTAACCTAGTGTGTTCTTTTTGTCATTGCCACAAAAAGAACCAAAAAACTCTAGGGCTGGATGACTTCTAAGGGGCAAACAGCCTTTTCATCCGCTAAAACTTTTAAACTCGCTAACGCTCAAACAATAAAAGTTTTGTTTTTTGCCAGCAAAAAACAGCTCCTGAAAAAGCAATTTGCTTTCCCTTAGAATTCATATGCCCAACCCTGCACACAGTTAGACTATTTATACACAGTGTATCTAAACTTAATGAGCGTTCTTATTCCTTAGTTTACGTTAATTTAAACATTGCTTACAAGTAATAATTTCCTAGCCAAACAATTGTATCAAATACTATGGATGAGGTTTTAGCATTGATTGATGCCTTACAAATTTATGAGGCACTAGATAAATTGGAGGATTTGGGGGTGGATAGTGATGAATTCCAAGCATTGCAAAAAGAATACGAAGAAAATCCATCCAAGAATTTTGCGTTTAAGCTCAAGAAATTTGTGCTGCAATTGGAGCGTCAGGATGCCCAAGAGGAGGCCAGCCCAAGCATTACCAATCATAATACCATCAATGACCAAGGGAGCAACAACATCAATATTCAAGGAATTAATCAGGCTACTGTTAATGCAGGTAATAAACATTCTAAGACAAAACCAACCACCAACATCCTATTTATGGGGGCCAATCCCAAGAATTCTCAAGCCTTGGACATCAACAAGGAATACCGCACCTTGCAACAGGAAATGCGCCAAGGCAGCCAGCGGGATAATTTTAAATGGCTTTCGCCTGTGTTTGCGGCGACACTATCGGAGCTGATGCGTGGACTCAACCAAAAGCCCCATATCATCCATTTTTCGGGGCATGGCCTCAAGAAGGGCTTGGTGCTAGAGGACGAAAAAGGGTATACACAAATCCTTTCCAACGAAATGCTGCAGTTGCTGTTCCGAAATCTCAAAGATACGGTTAAGTTTATAGTGCTGAATAGCTGCTACTCTAGCACCCAAGCGCAATTTTTATCTCAATTGGTGGGCTGTCATGTAGTAGGCTATAATTTGCCAGTGAATGACGGCATTGCCCAATCGTTTGTCAAGGGCTTTTATTTGAGCTTGAGCGATGGGCTGCCGTTTAGTGCGGCTGTTGATGCTGGGCGTGTTATGGTTATGGCAGAGCACCCCAAAGGACAATTGCCCCTAGAGGTTTGGAAAGAGGGGGCATTGCTTGCGCTAGAATAATACCAATCTATATTTAGAAGTAGGATAATAGGTTCAAAGAGATTGGATGTGGGTACAAGGCATTTTTATCAGCCATAGCAGCGCTACGGCTGATAAAAATAACGCAGTAGACGCGCCAATATCGAAGGACATAATACTAATTTTGAGTATGGATTGGTATAATGTAAGCTTACTTATTTTGTTAGAACAACAGGATTCAACTGCTCATCTACAAACGAATGCTTGCAATAAGGGTGTTTTTTAAAAAATGTTTGCAACATTGTTTTATTATTCTGATAAGACGCATTTTTAGCCAAGGTACATTTGAACTGGTGCAAATTCTTGAAGGCATACAAATCAGGCAATTGTTCTAAATTGGGGCTAATGAGTTCCAAATATTTGATTCTGCTAAGTTGGTCAAAACCAGCAGGAACAGCACTAAACCTTCCCTTGAGTACCAAATGATTGAGCTTCCAGAATTTGCCAATAGACTCAGGAATCGTATCAAATTGTCCACTTATCCTTAGTTCTTTAATTTCAGAAAGTTGGCGAATTGCTTGTGGAAATTGGGGCAGTTGTCCAAAAACAGTTAACTCTTTTAAGTTTTGTAATTGTCCAATAGTACTAGGAATAGTATCCAACTCGCCTTCAATCTTTAGGATTTTTAGCTTGGTAAGCTCCCCAATTGAGCTTGGCAGCGTTTCCAATTTTCCAAACACAAACAACTCTGTCAAATTTTGCAGTTCGCCAATGGAGTTTGGCAGCCGACTAAATAGACCGCCAATATCCAATTTTTTTAGGTTTTGCAGCGCACCAATAGCCCCCGGAATGGACTCTAATTGTCCAAAAACCGACAATTCTTGTAAATTTTGCAGCGCACCAATTGATTCTGGCAAGCTGCGAAATTGCCCCTCCATAACCAGTGTCTGCAATTGCCCAAGCTCCCCAATGGCTGTAGGCACCGTTTGCAAAGCTCCCAAAATATACAGCTCTTTCAGCGCTTGCAATTGCCCAATTTCTTCAGGGAGTGTCGAAAAGTTTCCTTGAAGCTCCAAATAGCTCAATTGCTGCAATTGTCCAATTGATGAGGGAATTTCCTCAAATTCTCCTTGAAGGTTTAAGAAGTTCAATTGCTGTAGACGACTTATGGTAGTCGGAATAGCTGTAAATAAGCCATTGAGGTGCAAGTACTTCAGTTGTTGAAGCTGGCCTATAGAAGTAGGCACTTCCTTAAAGACTCCACGAATAGCCAATTTGTTCAAACGCTGGAGTTGACTGAGCGCTACAGGTAGGTGTTGTAGGTTGGATTCAATATGCAGGTGTTGGAGTTGTTGCAAGTTGCCAATAGAAGCCGGCAAACTATCAAAGGTGCCACTTATTCGCAAGCAGTTCAAAAGATGCAAGTTGCCAATAGAACTAGGAATTGTATCAAAAGAACCAGCAATACTTAAATAATTCAGATTAATCAATTGGCCAATAACACTCGGAAAAACACGCAGAGCACTGTTGTTCAATTCCAAATGTATCAAGTGTTCTAGTTGGTTTAAGGCATTGGGCAGGGAAGTGATAGGCGTAGCGCTACAATCCAGCCACTTCAAATTCTTAAAAGCAACAACAGAAGCCGGCAACTGTTTCAAATGCGTATTCTTAAACAACAAGATTTCAACCCTATCCTTGATACTGGGATTTTCTACTATATTTTTGATAATGGTAATAATGTTTTCGGTTGGAATGCCTGCAAAATCCAACGCTAGATTTTCAGCATCACTCCCTATGGACTCCATTAATTTTTGTTGAGCAAGCGTGTGGTTTTTTTCTAGGGCAGTGATGGTTTTAAGAATATTTTTTTGCTGTTTGCCCTTGGGCAGCTTGCGTTCTAACCAATCGAGTTCGGCACTAGAAAAGATGCTATTACTGGCACCTGATGTATTAAAGAACGAGGCCACTTTGATCACTTTGTGTCTATGCCCCAAGGTATCCAATAAATATTCTTGATAATAGCCATTTTCATTAATTTCCATTTGCGCCAATCCTGTTTCCACATTAAAAGGCTCGCCCTTATCGTACTCAAACTTAATATGAGGATTGGGATGGCCCTCCTTGTCAATAAAGCCATATTTTCCATTGTTAAACGCCAAGGCATATTTATCATCATAAAAATCCATCGCATTAACAATACGCTCATTTTTGGTATTGGCTTGTTCTGCTCTGTCTTTTTCCATTTTAGAATAAGCAGCAAAAGCAGAAATTATCATAAAAACAAGGGCAGTAGTGCTGATTCCAAACCACTTCAAGTGGCGTGCCCTTTGTCGGTCTTTGGCCAATTGCAATTTGCTGGCATCAATGAGCGCTTGCTCCTGCTCATTCAGTTGGATGCGTGTTAAGAAAGGCTCAATAAACTCCAGTTGCTTTTCGGAGAACAATTCACGTGCTTCCTGTTTAATCAAACTTTGATTCTTGATTAAATCCTTGACTTCCAGCAAGTTTATTTCCTCATCGCTTCGTTTTTCGGCAATACGCAAGGCCAGCGAATCGTGCGCCACTTCATACAAATCCACCTCCTCCAAATAGCGCAAGATTCGCTTGTCCATCAAATCCCAAACCACCTGCTCAATCAATACCTTATCAATGTCAGGAAGTTGTTGCTGAAGCGCACTAATAGCGGTTGGTTCTTTGGTGCCATCTACCGTCACAAAGGGAGAAAGTATCTTCCAAATAGTCTTGGAATCACATTGGCGCGCTTGGGCAATACCAATGATTTGCTCGTCCAAAAAATCACGCAAAATATTGCTAATATCCCCAATTTCACCCAACGCCTGCAAGGTCAATGTTGCCTCTGTAGATGGTGTAGGTGCGTTATCCTTGGAAACATGCCGATAAAATTTGTCTAAAAATACCTGTAGATAGGGCAATTGAATCGTAAGGGTATTTTCCTTGCCTCTAATTTTTTCAAATACCTTTTCGGCAATGGCATCGGCCTCCTCCGCTTCTATATTTACAATAGATTTGTTAGAATGCGTAGCCCCCAACACCACCGCTTTGGCCTTCTCCAAATTCATCGGGTCAATCCGCAATTTCTTACGCAACAACTCCGGCACCACCTTCTCCAATTCATACAAAGAACCCAAATACTCCTCTCGAATACTAAAAATGAGCTTAACAGGTTGTTCTACCGCCAAAATCTCTCGAATAGCCGCTATAAACTGCTGCTGCTCGGCTTTATCGCCCAAAATAAACAACTCTTCAAACTGGTCAAAAATCAGATAAATAGGTCTAAAATGCTGTAAATAAATATTTTTGAGACAATGCTGAATAGGGCTAGTTGTTGGGCTAGATTCGGCAGTAGGGCTGTCATTCATCAAATTATCCAACCAAGCCTCTTCCTCCTGTGTCGTATCGGCTGCCCCTTTGCCACCAGCTTCCAGCAATGCCCTTTCTAAGGATTCGTTGATATTATTGTGTCTTCTGACAAACACCTCCAACCAATCGTGCTTCTGAAACTGGCTGGCTAGGCCACACTGAATCAAACTGGTTTTGCCCGTACCCGATGCCCCATACAAGAGCAAGGTATCCGACTGATAAATCATTTGATAGAGCTGTTTGACCTCCTCCTCTCTGCCAAAGAAAAAATCCTTATCCGCAGCAGTATACGAATCCAAAAACTTGAAGGGATATATTTTATTTTCCATGCTGCCGTTTTTAAACTATTGTTTCTATTAGGTGCTAGTTGTGTTGTAGTTTGTTATTATTATAATTATTATAATAATTAATCAAACAAGTCATCCAAATCAATATTGTCCTCTTCTTGTCCCTGAGCGCTGTTTTTTAAGATATGCTGTTTGGCCTCTTCAAATTGTATATGAACAAGATCAAACTTAAACTGAATATAATTGCTTCGATTCCGCATCAACTCCTCTATTTTATACTTTTGCAACATATCCGAAAAGACAATATTTTCGATACTATTATCTTCCAAAAAACAATAATTGAGACTGCCATCAGAAATATGCTTGGAAGAGAAAAAACAAATCTTAGCCCCCTTTTCTAGCATTTGCGTATTGTAATCAATCACAAAAGGCGACAAGTTGATGTTTTGTTCGTGATTTTGATGTTGGTGGTGAATAATAACCGCATCTGTTACCACCGGCATTCCCAAAATGTTAATCTTCTCTGTATTTTCATTAAACTTTTGGTCAATACCCAACTCAATATAACTGTGTATATACTGTGGCGGTGCGGCCCTGCGCTCATCATAGGCAATATTCTTGACAGAGAGCATTTTATAATTGGACAACAAAATCAATTGTTTTAGAAATTGCGTAAGCTGCCCCTCAATTTCAAAACAAGTCAGGAGTGCGTGCTGCGAACGCTCCAATAAGCCGTACAATTTCTGAATGCGCCCCCCGATTTTTAGCAGACGCTTGGTATCAAGTTGCTGCAATTCCTCTAAAGGCAGTTGGAGGTTATGGCGTTCAAAAAGTGCGAGCAATTGTTGAAGCAATAGCAGGTGATTGGTCAAATCCCATTGGATTCTATCCTCAAAAAATGCCGTAATAATTTTAGATTCCGCTTCATGGAGGGCATAAGTATGATTTTGTTGGGCATCCCAAAAGGCCGAGAGCAAGGCAAAATTGATAAGCTGAACAGCATTGAGTGCGGCAAAGTAGCAATTCTTGATGTAGGTTTGTTGCTTATTTTCAGAAGGCGGCTCCTTGCCAATAGCCATAATTTTACGCAATTGAATGCCAATAACGCCCACAAAAGCAAAGGTGATGAGATTTTTGGCTACATCCGTAAAACGGCTGTGATTTTCCCAATCCTCCTTGGTTTTTACTTTTTCTAAGAACTTTTGGGCTGGTGCAAGGCCATTAGCTGCCAAGGCTACCATCAATTGCTTGGTCAAAAAAACATTAAATGTTTTTTTGATGCCCAAATCGGCTTGGCAGAGCTGGCTCGAATCGTAGAGCGTATCGGCCATTTGAACCTGTTGGGCGTTTAGTTGCTCCATAAGCGCGTGAAGATTCGCCAATTCATTTTGAATCTCTTGTGTTACGCCGTTTACCTCAAGGGTGATGCTACTATCCGTAACCCCTTGAATGATAATGTTATGATTGCCTTGGTTCTTAATTGTATTGTCCATGCCGTTCCTAGTCAAGTAGAAGGGTTTGTTTATTGGGTGCTATTGTCCTTCATCCAGCTTTCCAAGATAGCTATAGATTGTTGGTCTACAAAATAAACCAGATGATGGCCGTCAATTTGCTGTGTTATTGCATCAAAATACTCAGGAACACCCACAATACTATCCGTAGCCACCACCATATCATTTTCTTTATTACCATAAAACAATTGGCCCATTTTTATAGCCGCCCATTCGGTCAATTTAGCTAGGCGTTTGTTGGCCTTGCTCTGGTAATTCTTGGTGCTGCCTGCAAGGATGTAATACTGCACATTGCTAGGCTTGGCATGGTTGTTCAGTGCTTGCAAGAAGGAGCTGCCTTCGCTCATTTGCTCTAGCGTTACGGTCAGCTTTTTGCTCACCGTCAACCCCGTAATAAGCTTGGCAATAGCGCCGATGGCTGGGGCCTGAAAATTGAGGGCAAACGTTAGACCTGTTACCAACAAATCTCGGTAAGCGGCAATTTTGGAAAAAGCAGAACCCGCATTGGGCGTACCCAGCATGTACAAGTTGTTGCAAACTTTATCCCCACGCAAGTCAGGGCTTTCGATAAAGGCTCTAGCAACCAGCCCTCCCATCCCAAAGGCTACCAAATCTACTTTTTGTGCGCCTCCCTCATGGATGCCTACGGCGGTTAATTTACTTTTAAAACTGCTGGCGGTGTCCTGTATAGCGGTATTCAGACTTTCGTAATCAAAGGTCAGAATCAAATCATAATAAGCTTGTGCAAATTCCAAGTTTTGAACCATTATACTAGTATCGCCCATAATGCCATGCAGAGCAATTAGAATCGTGTTGGCTTCGGCCACTTTTTCTTTGACCCCCTCACTATCTCTATAGCCCTCTTGTGTATAATCCACCCAAGAAAGTGCCTCCTTGTCTTGCTGCATAACCACCTTAGCAAAACTCATTTTGAGTACTTTGCCAAGGCTTCTGGTGCCTTTGTTAGAATAGCTGGGCAGTGTTTGGATTTCGTACAAGTTATTTCCAGCATCATCTACCCCTGTAGGCGTTCCAATAGGCCATACGAGCAGTTCTTCTACATAAGAACCATCCTCCTGAGCGCTCAATACGGTCTCTATTGTAAACGGAAAAACCACTTCTCCCTCTATCTTGGGCACCGAAATTTGGAGCGGTTGCTCGGCCAAGCTGCTTTCATTTTTAATATTGCTCAACTCCAACACGGTTTCACTAGGAAAACCCGTGCCATCCTCCATAAAAAAGAGCTGCATAGCAGGACTTTGGGCGGCTAAGTTATCAAACAACTGGTTGGCGGAGCGGGTATTGCTTGCTGGGCTATTGAACCGCAACTTGGCTTGTAATGCTGGGTGTTCGTGTATAATAATCCCTCGGGCATCCAATTCTACTTTGCTTGTTCCTATGGTTTGGAGGTCCTTTTTGAGTTTTAGCGCAATAGTTTTGGTACACCAATCATTTAGGCTAGGCTTTGGGCCAAACCCCTTGAGATGGAGCAATTGAAAATCTTGCAATTGGGTTTCCATAGTCAGTTCGGGCATTTCTAAGCCTTGCAAGCTGCTGATTTCTGTTTTGGAGATAAATATTTTGATGTAGTTCGTACTACTAATATCTCCTTTATTATCCATATACAAATTACAATAATACCGATCAATCGCCTCTTCTAGTATTTGGCCGGGTTTTAGGATGATATTGGATTGTAATGGAATAACCCCATAATTGGCCGATATTAATACAATGCCCAAGTGGTATTGTTCTCTTGAGTTATTTTGAATACGAACAGCGTATGGTATGGCTTGCTCCTCGGTATAATCCAAGCAGATTTTGTGATAATCTTTTTGAGGGGCTTGATTGGCCTCGTCCAAGCTGTATTGCGTTGTTCCCTGGCCCTCATAGACCCAACACCTTGCTTTTTGGGCATCGGTAGGGTTTTCGAGGCGGAAGGTAACGGCTATATCTTTTTTGTTAATGCGAGATTTGGGGTTGTCTAGTTCGGTTGTGTACTTCCACTGCGACAAATGCTCCAGCGTTTCGATAACGGTGGTCATTTTGAAGGGGTCGTTCAGGTCGGCTTTGCCAAATTCCAAAATAAAAACAGGGCGATTAAAAGCGGATGGCTCATAACGCTCCAATTGGGCATTCCAAACGGCTTCTTGTTGGCGTTCGCTGAGGCGATAACAAGCATCCTTGCTATCCCAAGCCAATACAAAAGGACAAACCGCATCATTGGCTACAAACAATACTTGCTGCAAGGGGCGTTGTTTGATGGCTTGATTGAGTATGTCCAAATCTTCTTGTGCGCCTTCAAAACAAATTTGTACAGGAGCGAGGGCATAATCTAGCAATTCGCCCCAAAATACCGTTTCATTAGAAGATTGTTGAAAGGAAATCTGAATGGCACTATCTACTAAGCCTACTGAACGCACTTGCCCAATACCTACCGTTTGTTCTCCTGTCTGCTCTGTGTAGATGTTAAAATTAATAGGACGACTAACATCCAATGGAAAGCCAACTTGTGCGCCAAATTCAATCTTAAATTGTCGGGTAGATTGTGAAAATCCTATTCTAAACCGAGTAACGGCTGCATTGCTTTTTTGGCCTGTCAGAAAGACATGATTGGCATTAAACAAGCCATTGGCTTCTAATTGAGGGGTTTGTTTGGCTGGTTTTTGGGCAATAATCGAAAAAATTTGGCTGTATACCTGAAAGTAGGACAAATCGGTATTGCTTCTCAATACTTCTAACAAGGATTGGGTAAACCAGCCGCCTTTAGAGCTTTCTCTAGCCAATTCGTGCTCGCTACAAGCAGAAAAGGCAATGTGCCTAGACATGGGAATGGCGGGCAATTCGCCCCCATTATTGGCTGCCAATTGCTGATAATAATATTGATTGGTAGCGACCGTAGCATCATAGAGATAATCTTTTAGTTGTCTTTTTACATGGGCACTGCCTGTCATTCTTACCTTATCATCGGCAAAACGAGAAATAGAACCCGAATGGCAACTATCGACCAGCATGACCACTTCGGCATTGTTTCGAGCTACATAGTGAAGCAATACCGCCAATTCCTTGTCGGCCAAGTCAAATTGATTGTTCGTACGGCTATCGTAACAAATCAGCACTTCTGATTGACCATCGGGGTCAAATTTTAGAAAAGCTGGGTGGGTGGTTTCCCAAGAGCCATGCCCCGAATAATAAAACAAAACTACATCTCCCTCTTGGGCTTGCCCCAAATGCTCCTCAAACGAACGCACAATATTGGCTCTGCTGGCATCTTCATCTTTGAGCACTCTGATGTGTTGGGTGAATTGTGGATAATTGGCAACAATATGTTGGTATACATCGTCCAAATCCTTGTGTGTGCCACCTAGATTGGGAATGCTAGAACTGAGGTAATTGTTGATACCAATAAGTAGGGCGTAGATGTGTTTGGTGCTAGACATTGGCTGAAGGTGTTTGTTGGGAGTGGTGTGTATATGCGTCTAATGTTGTTAATCCTTACTTCGTTGGAAATCGTATCTAATTGATTATCAGTTTATTACAGAAAATAAACCAAAGTCATAAAAGCCTGATAATCAATTAGATACAAGATGTTTTTTTAGCTTTTTTGTACTCGCAAAGCGATCTGACTTCCTTTGTACAGTGTACAAAGGAATCAGTAAAGTAAAAAACCGAACTTGTGAGCTCATAAGCGTAGCGCACTAACCCAGCTTGCTGGCTCACGAGCGAAGCGAGCTAATCCACGAAGTATTTGTTAATATAAGAATTATAAAAAAAAGGCAAGATTAAAAAGAGAAAAAGTAGTAGGGATTGGTATATTATGTAAACGAAATAGACTTTGCCAATTATTACCAATATATAGTATTCCTAATGACCATTCAAACACTAAAACGAACCCTACTACATGATATTGTAAAATATGGCCTGCTTTTATATGTATGCACTATCATGGCTTGTGCTACCCCTAGCACGACCGTTCCCAAGCAGCAGGTACAAATGCCTGTATTGCCCGATATTCAGGCTTCTATCATTCAAGCACCCATCACACTCTCTAGTGCTACCCTCAAAAACCTATTGCAACGGCATATTGCTTCGCCCTTATTGGTAGGCACCACGCCCAAGTACAATTTTAAGGTAGCGAATAGAAAACGAGCTGAGGATAAAAACTGGTTGGATCGTTGGGCACAGCCCTTGCTCGAATGGGTAGATGAAACCCTAGATGCTTCGGCCACTTTTAAATACGAATTGGATTTATCGAGCTTGGATATTTGGTTTGAAGGGGCGGAAGCACACACCAATTTGATAATAGACATTCGCTTGGAAGCAGAATGGGAGAATGGCATACAGTGGCAAGGAAAGAAAAAGACGTTTAGTAAGGATATTTTATGCCCAATACAATTACGCATACAGATGGATGGGACGGTGGAATTGACGGACGAGGCACAAATAGAACTTACTCTAGCCGAAGATAAAGCCCAGTTTGAAATCACCAAGCTTTGTTCTTCTAAGGTATTGCGACAAATTAATTGGCCAGAGTTTTTGAAACCTATTGTAGAGCCTGTTATTATAGATTTGAGTAAGAATATTAATAAAATACTCGCCCAACAATTGCAGCAAATTATCAACAGCCCCAAGGGCCAATCTTACCGCAGTTTTCGCCCTATTATAGACCAAGCGGCTACCTACTTAAATACGCCCTACGCCTTGCAAGAAGGGATATGGTTGAGCCCCAATGTGCAGAAGATTTTTGTATCGCCCATACATGGTGTGGGTACAGGAAGTGAGAATCGCCTAGAGCTTTCGGTGGGTGCCGTGGCACAGCCCTCGGTAGTGATGCAGCGCCAAGCGCCCAAAATCGGCAAGCTGCCGCCTGTTATTTTTGGGGTAGAGCCTGCTCAAGCACAGAGCCAATTGTATGTCAAGGGGCAATTGCCCTTGAAGGATGCTGCCGCCCAATTGCAAACCTATCTAAAGGATTATTTGGCACAGCACTATGCCAGTTATGGCTATACCATTGGGCAAGTCAGCATTTATCCCAAGGGCCCACGTGCTATTGTGGCGATAGATTTGCTCAAGGCACAGAACCAAAAGAAAAAAGCTACGCTTTATGTGTCGGGCATTCCGCAGTTTGATGCTGCCAAGCGAGAATTTTATCTGGAAGAATTGGCATTTACGGCCGATTCTAAGAATGTCTTGTTGCACCTAGCCAAGTGGCTGCGCCAAAAGCAATTGATGGAGCAACTCCAAAAAAATGCCCGTTTTGACGCTGCTGAAGAAATGAAAACCATAGAGCAGCAACTCCAAAACATAGATGTTCGGCAGTCGTTGGTGCGGGTACACGGTTCGTTAAAACAACTCCAAGTTGTCCAAACGGGCATTAGCAAGGCACATTTTGAGGCGTATTTATTGGCCAAAGGGGTGCTGCAAGCGGATGTATATTGGCAAGCGTGGTAATACTTACGCCATAGAGGCGGTGAGTTCTTCCAGCTTTAAGAATTTAATCATAGTGAGGAGCTTTTTGGTATAGGCATCTCGGTGATTAAACCCACAATCTTGCAATCCTTGTGCAAAAGCAGGCAAATCATCCAATGGAATTGCTTGCAAAGGGGCGTAACGCTCTAGCGAAAACATATTGGAGTAGAATTCAAAACATTCATCCAAGTCCGAAAAACGGCGATAGCCTGCCTTGCCATTCTGATAGGCACGAATGCCAAAATGATTGTGGCGGGTTTGGGCATAATGGCTAGTGCCATAACCCGATTCTAAGCAAGCAATAGCCAAAGTGATGGCTACAGGAATTGATTTTTCCTCTTGCACTTGTTGGGCATAAGGATAAATTTTGTTGATGTATGCTCTAGCGTGTTCGGGTTCGATGATCGAAAAATCAGGGGTGTTTAACTCCGTAACGTTTTTTGCAAACGCTTCATTAGATGAATCTAATGTAAAAGGAAGTGCTACGCAAAGGGCTAGATTGGTCAATAAATTTCTCATACAAAAAATAGTTGGCAGTCTGAACTAAATTCAGGATGCCCCTTATCGTTGTCTATGGTTCATCAGCACGCCAAAACTGTTCAATTGGGGAAGCAGTTATAGCTTGGGATAAGTATTGTATTTATTCAAAAAAAGACAACCTGTGCTCACTCTGATAGCTCGATCAGAGCAAGACAACGATAAGCAAGAATAGTGCCTTTGTTTAAAGTGTTGATAATTAGTAAATTGTATTTCTTTGCTGTTTTTTTGTTCTCACCTAATCCTATCCTGTTGTTACAAGCAAACAACCGTATAATCTAGGGAAATAGTAGGGGAAAGGCAGATTTATATTGTTTTTAGATAAAAATAAAGATTATGACTAAAAAGACAGCTTCTTGACAAAAAACGACCAAAATACACAAAATGGCAGGCAAAAGATAAAAAAGTCTTGTATTGGAAGCTAGTGGTGTATTTCTGTCATACTGCCTTCTTTTAGCGCATTTTATGACCCTACAAATACAGCGGTTTTTGATGGGGAATGTATTGGTGCTTTGACGGCTTTTTTGTATCTTTGTAGTTATGGAAAACAATAAAATAAACGAAGCAGAAACAGCAAATTATAACGCCAGTAATATTACAGCACTGGAAGGTTTGGAAGCTGTACGTTTGCGCCCCGGTATGTATATTGGGAGCACAGACGAAAAGGGATTGCATCACCTTGTTTATGAGGTTTTGGACAACTCTATTGATGAACACTTAGCAGGGTATTGTAGTCACATTGAGTTGACTATTAATGAGGATAACTCTATTGATGTTAAGGACAATGGACGGGGTATTCCTACAGGGATGCACGAGAAATTACAAAAATCGGCCTTGGAAGTTGTAATGACCGTTTTGCACGCAGGGGGTAAATTTGATAAGCAGACCTATCAGGTTTCTGGTGGTTTGCACGGAGTTGGGGTTTCTTGTGTCAATGCACTGTCTATTTTGTTACAAGCAGAAGTACACCGAGAAGGTAAGATTTTTACCCAAAGTTATTCCAAAGGGGTGCCTACTACAGAGGTGGCTGTTGTTGGGGAAACCGACATCACGGGAACTATTATCAGATTTCAGCCCGATCCTGAAATTTTCTCAGACTTGGTGTACAGTTATGATACCTTGGCCAAGCGTTTGCGTGAATTGTCGTATTTGAACAAGGGCTTGACCTTGACCTTGACCGACAAACGCCAACTAGACGAAAAAGGCCAACCATCAAAAGAAACCTTTTATTCGGAAGGTGGTTTGTTAGAATTTGTACAACATATAGACAAGAATGCCAACAGAGAAACACTCATGCCCAAGCCTGTACATGTGAAGGGCGAACAAGAGAGTGTTATTGTAGAGGTTAGTTTTCAATACAACAAGTCTTATAGAGAGACGTTGCGTTCTTATGTTAATAATATTAATACTATAGAAGGTGGCACGCATGTCAATGGTTTTCGTAGAGCTATTGCACATGTTCTCAAAAAGTATGGCGAGAACAATGACTTGTTTACCAAGGCCAAAGTGAAAGTCTCTAGTGAGGACTTTCGGGAGGGCTTGACGGCTGTAGTGGCTGTCAAAGTACCTGATCCGCAGTTCAAGGGCCAAACCAAAGGCGAGTTGGGCAATTCTGAAGTGACTTCTATTGTTTCGGCTTGTGTACGCAAGGCTTTGGAAATTTTCCTAGAGGAAAATCCAAGTACCGCCAAAATGCTGATGGAAAAGGTCATCATTGCCGCCAAAGCACGCAGCGCCGCCAGCAAGGCGCGTGAAATGGTGCAGCGCAAAAATGTGCTGACAGGTTCGGGCTTGCCCGGTAAGTTAGCCGATTGTTCTTCCAAAGACCCCGAACGCTCCGAAATTTACTTGGTAGAGGGGGATTCGGCTGGTGGAACGGCCAAACAAGGTCGTGATCGTGAATTTCAGGCAATTTTGCCCTTGCGTGGTAAAATTCTGAATGTGGAAAAAGCTTTGGAATATCGTATTTATGAAAATGAGGAAATCAAGAATATGTTTACGGCCTTGGGCGTGCGGATAGAGGAGAAAGAGGGGGAGCGTGTTTTGAATATCGAAAAATTGCGTTACCACAAAATCATCATCATGTGTGATGCCGATGTAGATGGAAGCCACATTGTGACTTTGATTTTGACGTTCTTTTTCCGTTATATGCGTCCTTTGATTGAGAATGGCTATATCTATATTGCTGCACCGCCATTGTATCAGGTGAAGAAAGGTAAGCGTGCTATTTATTGTTGGAATGATTTTGACCGTGACCAAGCTGTTGCTTCTTTGGGGGGCGAAGGTTCTGCATCTATTCAGCGTTACAAAGGTTTGGGTGAGATGAATGCCGAGCAGCTTTGGGAAACGACTATGGATCCTGAATCTCGCACCTTGCGTCAAGCCACTATCCAAGATTTTGAATCGGCCGATGAGGTGTTCTCTATGCTTATGGGCGATGAAGTGCCGCCACGCCGTGCTTTTATTGAAGCGAATGCTAAATATGCCAATCTGAATGTGTAGTAGCCTTTAGGTTGTTTTAGATAATAAATTATTGGAAGCCGTTCTTGTCTTTTTGGATGAGGGTGGCTTTTTTTGTTTTTGGTGTGGTGTTTTTTTATAGTAATTGTTGTTTTGATGCAACTTAATTTATGGTTTTTATCCTAAAAAATGTCGAATTATGAAAATAGAAACAAAAAAAATAATAGCCAGAGAGTTTTTAATTTGTCTTACAATTTGTACACTGTGCGGATTAACTTTTTTGTTTCTACATTTGTATACTTCTCATATTGAGAGTAAACAACTCTATTTAAGGGTAGAAAGTAAAGAAATTGAGAATAAAATAAATGTATTGAAATTCAAGATTTCAGTTATTGAAAATCCTCCAGAAGAAAATAGAAAAAAAATGTATTCATTTCTTTATGAAAAAGCTCTTGTTACTCAAAGTTATAAAGATTTTGTTGATGGTGCTTCTAATGAGAAGGAGTTAATGCTGTTTCATCAAGAGTTGAAAGTTCGAAATTTTTTATCTAGGAAAAATGAAAAGTACAGACATTTTAAGCAAGAATTTTTTGGGGATATTTATCTGTATAAAGAGTTGGATAAGATAGGATTATCTAATATTTCTTTAGAAGATGCTAGAAAAGAAATTCAAGAGCTAAATCATTTGTTATTTGAAAAACGTAAAGTATTAAAAAGACTAGCCAATAAATGGGTTTTACGAAAAACAAAACAGGAATATACGATTTTTATTTTTATGGTTATTGTAGGAATTTGCTATCCTCTTAGGTTCTTAGTTTTAGCTACAAGATGGAGTATACAAATATTAATACAACAAAATGGATAAATTTATAATATATTTAAAATATAAAACCAAAGATGAGTTAAACCTAGAGTTGAAGGAACTATATTCAAGTTTTGAAAATGTTCGAGTGCATTATGATCTCAAAATTAATCAGAGAAAAACAACTATCAAGAAGAAAAACTTATCAACATATAAGACTAAAATTCAAGAGGCTTTGTATCCTGATGATGAGTGGTGTTGTGGGTTTGATATAGATGAAGTAGATAGGATTTTACTGCTATTTAACAGTGAATCAAATATACGAGAGTATTTTGAATTGGGGTTGTATGCTTTGGAGGAATGGAATGATTTAGTAGATAGCTATGGAGGTGCTTTTGGTGACGAATTTTATGATTATTTTATTGCTTTGTATCATAATATAGCAGCTCAAGTATCTAAAAAGGGACTGAAATCTACCTATCAAGCAAGGTTTAAGAAAATAATGGAAGAATCATTTGAGGGGTATGATTATCAAGATAACTTGATGGATCTCTATTATAGTCATATTGGATAAATGTCTTGATTTTATTACCATCTGCACCAAAAATAGGCGGCATTTTTTTGGTGCTGTTGGTAAGTGTTCCATGAAGTTGAAGAAAAAAGGGGATAGGAACTATTCTTAAAAAAATGATGTTGTAGAGGAAATAATTACTCCACTAAATAAGTAACTTAGAAAAAACTTTATGATATGGAAAGGATTCAGCAACCACTAACCAATGTTCAATTAGAAATTTTAAAAGCATTTTCTTATAATTTGGATCAGGATGATCTAAACGATTTCAAAGCTTTGTTAGCTCAATATTTTGCTAATCGTGCCATAAAAGCAGCAGATAAAGTATGGGAAGATCAAGGTTGGGATAATGATAAAGTTAATCAGTTTTTGAATACTAAAATGCGTCAATCAAAGTAAATTCCCTTGAAAAAAATAGTTCTTGATACAAATGTATTGTTAGTTAGTATTTCTAGCAAATCGCCTTTGCATTGGGTCTTTAGTAAATTATTGGCTCAAGAATATACACTTTGTGTTACTACAGAAATTCTGGCTGAATATGCTGAAATTATTGAAAGACATATGGGAAATGAAGCCAGTGAGAATGTGATGGGCGTGATTGGTAATTTGCCTAATATTGAGAGGATAACAACTTATTTTAAGTTTCAGTTACTTAGGGATGAGGATGATGATAAATTTGTAGACTGTGCGATTGCTGCAAATGCTAATTATATTGTCAGCCATGACAAAGATTTTAAAATCTTAAAAGACATTGAGTTTCCTAAAGTATTTGTTTTTGATACTGAATACTTTAAAAAAGATTTAGTAAACAACATCTCTTAGTTGTTGGAATATAAGTGTACTTAGAGTTGTAACCACTATACCCTGCACCATCGAAGTAATAATATAGCTCAACACTTCATCTATTTATCTAAAAAAAAGTAAAAAAGAACCAAATTGCGATTTTTTGCTGTTATATTTGTAAATGACTTACAAAAATAAGAGGAAAAAATAATGATAGTCAACTTTTCAATAAAGAATTTCTATTCGATTAAGGAAGAAGTCGTGCTTTCTTTTGAAGCCGAAAACTTCAAAGACCTAGACGAGTATTACCTCATTCAAGCCACCCCCAAACTAAAACTGCTCAAGCTAGGACTAATCTTTGGGCGCAATGCCTCAGGCAAAACTACTGTATTAAAAGCCTTAGATTTTTTGAAAAAGTTGGTGCTAGAACCAGCCGACAAAAAAACAGCGCCTATTGAATATAAGCCTTTTCTTTTTGATGAGGAGACGAAGCACCAAAACTCCAATTTGTCCCTAGAGTTTGTCCAAAATGAAACCAAGTACTTGTACGAATTGGAATTGAATAGAACTGCTATTGTTAAAGAAGAGTTGTACTTTTTTAAGCCCAATAGAGCACTTGTTTTTAGGAGAGCAACGGACTTGGCAAAGCAACTGAGTTCGATCAAATTTGGAAGTAAGATTTCGATTAATAAAGAGCATAAAAATGTGCTGGAGGCCAATACTTTGTGGAATAATACCGTGTTGGGTGGTTATTTAAAAACCAATTTTGAGTCGAATGAATTGCAAGAAGTAGTCGATTGGTTTGGCCGTAGGTTAATTTCTCTCATTACTCCCAAAATGGATTTGTTGAATGCTACTTCCAACCTAATAGATAAAGGTTTGATTAGTAAATCCAATGTTGTGGAGTTTTTGGCCAGAGCAGACTTTAAAATAACGAATATTGTAATCAAGGAAGAAGTTAATAAAGAGCGTGTGGAGTTACTCCTCAATAATTCGATGTTTACTGAAGAGCATAGGGATGCCATAATGAAGCAGGCAACGGGCAAGAAAGTTTTTTTTCAGCATACTATTCGTGGAAATGATAAAGATGTGTCTTATATGTTGCCTTATGAAGAGGAATCTCAAGGCACTCAACGCTATTATCAGTTTAGTGGCTTGTTGGATTTGATGCTGCAAGCTTCAGCTATTGTTCCCATTGATGAATTGGAATCCTCGCTGCATCCCGATTTGTTGGAGCATTTTATTTTGTCTTTTTTGGTCAATACCCAATCCTCGCAGATGATTGCTACCACGCATTATCGTGAATTCTTGATGAAGAAAGATATATTTAGAAATGATGCTATTTGGTTTACGGATAAGAAGGAAGATGGCAGTACTGATTTGTATGCCTTGACGGATTTTGATTCTTCAATAGTTCGCAATACTAGTTCGATTTATAATGCTTATAAAATTGGAAAATTGGGTGCTGTGCCCAATTTGGGAGATACTTATATAGATACAACAGATGGGGCGCAATCGGAATAATAGAAAAAAAAGAGGCACCGGCAAAAAGGCTTATTCTATAATTGTGGATGGAGAAACTGAGGTGTGGTATTTTCAATTGTTGAGAGCACACGAAAGGCTTGAAGGGGTGGATATAAAACCAGAATTGCCTAAGAAAAAGAAGCTAAAAGAACAATATGAATATGTTATAGCCAATGTTAGGAGTAGTTATGATAAAGTGATTTGGTTGTTGGATTTTGATACCATTATAAAGGAAGAACAAGAACGACCGGGCAAAGTTTTACAAGAGTTTGAGCATTATTACCATAAACTAAACCAATATGAACAGGTAGAGGTGCTGGTGAATACTCCTTGCTTAGAATTTTGGCATTTGCTTCATTTTAAGCAAACAGGCAAATACTATTCTAAGTGTGATAATGCTAAGAAGGATTTGAAGAACAATCATTTAAATGACTACAAAAAATCGCAAGAGTATTACAAGAAAAAAAACAATGACTTATATTTGCAATTAAAGCCTAATCAGGTGGATGCAAGAAAACATGCAAAGCTGCTTGGAGATTTTGATTTTGAGGAACCTGAATCTGCTAAAGCAGAAATCTATAAGGTTTTGGATTGGTTAGGTATATCATAAACACTATTGAACACACCCTAAAAACGAACATCACCACAAAGCATAACAAAAAAAATTCAATACCATGTCTATTCCCAAAGTAATTGGTTTTACTATGCACCAAGCCAGCTATGTTTCACCTCGTAGAGCAGGCGATATGGCCTTATATTTTTTTGGAAAGCCCAGAGAAGGCCGACTTTTGCCCAAAGAAAAGGCATTCTTAAAAAGTGCGGAAAAGGTACATCAAATTGATTTTGAGCAGGAAAAGGTAGTGTTGTACGAGTGGAATGCCGAGCAAGAAGATACGGTCTTATTGCTGCACGGCTGGGAGTCGAATTCGGCACGTTGGCAACCACTGATTGAGCAATTGTTAACACAGGGCAAGCGGGTGCTGGCTGTGGATGCGCCTGCTCATGGAGCGTCTACAGGCAAATTGTGTAATTTGTTGCAGTACAGCCGTTTGTTGGGTGTATTGATGAAGCAATTTGAACCTGATAGCGTGGTGGGGCATTCGTTTGGTGGGGCAACGGTAGCCATGTACATGTATGAATACCCTGATGCGCCGCTCCAAAAAATGGCTATTCTAGGGGTGCCTTCTGAATTGCGTGATATGGTCGATACGTTTGCCGAAATTGTGGGCTTATCGGAGCGTATGTATAGAGCAATGGAAAGGCGTTTTGAGGAACAATACCACTTGACTTTTGATCACATTTCTATTGCTACCTATTGCAAACGTATTCCTACATCTACTTTAGTTATACATGATGTAGAAGATGATCTTGCACCTATAGAAGATGCTTATTTGTATCAGAAAAACCTAAAAAATAGCCAGTTGGTGGTTACACGAGGGCTTGGACATTCTCTGCAAGGACAGGAGGTTTATGATGCGGTTTTGGCATTTGTGTAGCTTATTTATACCGCCAGCAAAGCACTCGGCTTTTTTTGTTGCCGTGTTGCATGGTGATGGTTTCTACTTGAGTAGTTGGTACTTGTTTTAAGCTTTTGTAGAGTGGTTGCAGGTGTTTTTCTTGTGAAACAAGGCTGGTAAACCATTGTACTTGATGCCCAAAGGCACTGCTTTCTTTTATCATTTGTTGGATAAAGGCCAATTCTCCACCTTTGCAATACAATTCGTGGGCTTGGCCGCCAAAATTGGGGCTGGGCTGATTGGGGTGCAGTTGTTTCCATTTGCGTTTTTGTTGGGCGAGTGCTTCTTGGGCAGAACCAAAAAAAGGAGGATTGCAGATGCTGGCTGCAAATTTGTCTTTGGGCTGTATGATTCCTTCAAAAATGTACTGGGGCTTTTTTTGCAGGCGCAATTCTATCTTATTGCGCCAATAAGGCTGTGCTGCCAAGAACTGGTGTGCCCACTGAATAGAATCTAAATTAATATCTGAACCAACAAAAGACCAGCCATAAGCCTTGGCTCCCAAGAGTGGATAAATGCAATTGGCTCCCGTGCCTATATCCAGAATTTTAGTCTTTTTCCCTTTTGGAATAGCTTGGGAATCACCAGCTAATAAATCGGCTAGATGGTGCAAATAATCTGCTCTGCTAGGAATAGGAGGACACAACGCCCCTTTGGGTAAGCTCCAATTATAAATGTTATACTGTGTTTGGAGCAGGGCTTTATTGAGCCAAAAAACTGCCTTGGCTTGCCCAAAATCCAAGCTGGTTTGACCATCTTTTTTGGTAATCAAAAAGGGGGCTAACTCAGGACAAGCCTGTACCAATTGTTCTAAATCATAAACCCCTTGGTGTGCATTGCGTGGATGAAATGGCATATTAGCTAATTTTATAATAACCACATTTCAAGTAAGCACCTTCTGGAAATCCAATAGGATGGTCTACATCGTGGTAGGTTTTTTCTAGCAATTGGATGGTTTTGCCACTTTGTTGCAGGGCTTTTTCGACGGTTTCAAAAAACAAATCGGCTGCAATTCTGGCTGTACAAGAGGCCAAGACCAATAAGCCACCTGTAGTGACCAAGCGTACCCCCAAGGCTGCCAATCTCTGGTAACTGTGGAGTGCGCCAGCTACTTCACTTTCCTTTTTGGCAAAGGAGGGCGGATCAATGACTACTATATCATATTGTTGGCCTTGTTGCAGCAATTGTTCCAAGCCTTTGAAGGCATCTACAGCCAATATCTCGTGCTTGCCCGTATGTGGATTGAGGGCGGCATTGGCTTGTGCCATTGCCAAGGCTTGTGTACTGATGTCCAAACTGCTCACGGCTGTTGCTCCCTGTGCCAAGGCATGTACAGAAAAACCTCCTGCATAAGCAAATACATCCAATAGGGTTTTGCCTTTGGCTAATTGGCCTACTTTGAGGCGATTGTGGCGATGATCCAAGAAGTAGCCTGTTTTGTGCCCATGTATAACATTAGCTGAAAAGCGAATACCATGTTCCCTAAAAACCACCACTTCCTCGTCCAAATTGCCATACAACACCTGACCATCTGACCAGCCTTGCTGCTCGGCTATAGGAGCCAAACTTCGGCTCAGACGAAGAACCGCTACGGAGCATTGGCTTTGTTCCTGTAGCAAAGGGAGGAGGGTGTCCAAATAAGGAAGCCAAGTGGCCGCATACAGTTTTATAACCAATATATGGTCATACACATCTGCAATCAAGCTGGGCAGGCCATCATTCTCTCCATAAATCAGCCGATAACTATTGGTATCTGTGGCGAGTAGAGGGGTGCGTTTTTCTTTGGCAAGGGCAATTTTTTGAGCAAACCAAGCACTATCAATGGTAGCCGCTTGGTGTACTTGCAATATTTTTATTCGAATAGGAGAGTGGGGGTCATAGAGTCCACAGGCCAAAAATTTATTCTTTTTATTATCATAAATAATAGCCAAATCTCCTGCTTGCCCTGCTGCACTTTGTTTGGTAATGCCCCCTTCAAACACCCAAGGATGTCCTTTCTTGACCATGCGTTGAGCGGCTGGTTTTAATTTGATAGCAAGGCGTTGTGGTGTAAAAGACATAGAAATTGGTAGTAATAAAGTAGGTGATTAAGCAACATTTTTCTTTCTGATGCGGCCAATTAAGACTATAAAAACAATCATAATAATAACCAGCACAAGGTAGGGGTAATAGTTGGTTTTGGCAGCAATGCTAATGGGGGTATTGTCTCCCAATTGAATAAAAGGCGACCAAAATGCAGGGTGGGTGTATATACTTGACGAATCAATAGAAGCTATATAATTTAGTTTGGCTTGTCGTAATGCTGCATCCTTGTTTTGGCCTTTTGCCAATTGTTGATAGAAATGATCCATAATTCTAGCAGTTGAATAATCATTGACTTGCCACAAGGATACCACCAAAGAGGGTGTCCCAGCATACATAAACGAACGTGCCAAAGAAATGATCCCTTCTCCCTGTTCAAACTTTCCATATCCTGTTTCACAAGCTGATAACACCACCAAATCTGCATTTAGATTGAGATGGGCAATTTCATAAGCCTGTAAAAAATTATCCTCTGTAGTATCTTGATTTTCGGTAAATGCGAGTGAAGATAGCATAGGAATATTGGGGTGCAGTATGCCGTGCATGGCCAAATGAATGATGCCATAATTGGGAGCATGATTTTTAAAATAGGCTTCACCACTAGCATTGCCCTCCAAGAAAGTACCATCATACAAATCGGAAATAGCTTGAATTTCTGTGGGTGTTTCTGGAAGTGGCACCAATGAATTTCTAATTTTTCTCAATGTTTTGGAGCGATGACGACTCATAAAAACAGAATCTATAGCACCATAACTGGCCGCACAAGCCAATATTTGATGGTTATTTTGTTGAATGGTGTTGGTGTTCTCTTGCCATACTGTAGCCGAATAATTGTACGAAATATTGTACTGTTTGAGTAAGTAGGGGAGTGTGGCATAATTGCTAAGTTTGGGAGGAGCTGCTGCTGTTAAGAATGTTTCAAAGGGCAAGTAGCCCAATTCTCCATCTGTAATAATCAGTAGATTTTGGATGGTTGTATCTTGAAGAACAGGCTCCAATAGTTGTTTGTAAAACCAATAGGCTGTTCGGGCATACAACTCATAAGCCTCTTGAGGTTGATTTTTTATAAACTTATAATCACTCAATGTTTTTCTCAAACGATTAACTTGCCTATACAAAAATGGTTTGTCAATAGCCAATGGAAATACTTGGAGATTATCTGTAGTAAGGCAAAAGAGATAAACCAAAGTATCTGTTACAAAAAACTCTAGAAGCATGGTATTAGCAGCTAGTTTGGATTGGATAGTCTCCAATTGAATCTCTGTTTTTTCGTATCTGAGTTTGTAATACTTGGGATATTGATTTTTTAACTGCTTTAGAAAGGTGGCAATATCCAGCTCTAGTGCATTAATTTGGGAACGTATAATATGTGCCTGTTTGTGGCTAGTCTCTATTTCTTTTTTTTCTAATAATTTCTTCTTTTGGAACAATGCTATTTCTTGAAGGGCAATAGAATCGGGCAAATCACTCAGGGTACGTGCTCGTTGGCCTTTGGCAGCATCGGCTAGTAGAATGGATTTATTTTGCTCGGAATGTCCAAAAGCTTGGGCCAAATATCTTTGGTCATTACTTTGTTTATAAATAAGCAGTCCAGTAGAAATAAGTAGATGAGCCAAATTACTTGACTGGTTCAAGACACGCAATTTTGATTTTTCATCATTAAAACTATGCCGCAACTGTTCGGTAAAATTCATGGCTACTTGAACGGCCGTATACCCTTTTTTTAGTGCTTCTAACAATCCAGATTGTTGGTATTGTTGATAGGAAACTTGGTAAATCAAATCCAATGATCGAATCAATTCTCTATTGGAGTAGAAACGATAATTAGAGAGTTGTGTTAGTGGTGTATTGGAAATATTCAAACTATCATTACTACAATTGTAGTGCAAGGCTTGATAAATAATGGCTAAAGCAGCATCTAGTTTTTGTTGTTGTACCAACATGTTTCCCCAATCATTGAGGCTTTTGATGTAATCGGGATGTTGGGTGCCAAGCAATTGTTTTCTCAAATCAATGGTTTGTTGATAATGCTTATCAGCCTTGGAATACTGCTGCTGTTGTGTGTACAAATTTGCTAGATTATTGAGGGTGTTGGCATAGGCGGGATGCTCTTTTCCTACATTCTTTATCCACAATGCTTGGGCTTCTAAGTATAGTTGTTCTGCTTGGTCCCATTCGTTTAAATTAAAATGCACCAAAGCCAAATTATTGAGGTTGAGTGCGTATTTTCTATGGTTTTTTCCGAGTGTTTCCTCCCATATCTTTTGTGTATTCAGATACAACTGTTCAGCAGATTTATATTTGCCAGTTTTTCTATACAACTCTGCCAAATTATTGAGATTAACACCAAAAGAAGGATGTTGAGCACTCAATGTTTTTTTGTCAATATCAACTGCTTGGAGATAGAGCTTTTCGGCCTGTTCATAATTGTTTTGTGTATAATATAGAGCTGCCAAATTGTTGAGGGTACTGGCATATTCTGGGTGTACTCGCCCCACTAGTCGTTCTCGGAGATAAAGCAGGTGCAAAAACAACTGTTCAGCTTCTTCATAATAGCCCATATTTTGGTAAACCAAGGCCAAGTTATTCAGTGTAACCGTATACTCAAAGGCATATTTTTTATTCCCTTTGATGGCTTTTAGAGCCTTTCTGAGCAAGGGTTCTGCTTTTTCAAATTGGCCAAGTTCTCGATAAAGGGCTGCCAAGTTATTGAGGGTAAAAGAGTAGTCATAGTCTACAAAATCAGGATTGGTAGCTTCTATTTGTACACTTTCATTCAACAATTCAAAAGCTTGCTCGTATTCGCCCAATTGTTGGTAAATTGCCGCCAAGTTATTCACAGATTTGACATAAGAGGGGTGATTTTTGCCCATAACTTGGGTCTTGATGGCAACCACTTCGGCAAACACTGCCTCTACTTCTTGATATTGGCCTGTTTGGTAATAGAAATAACCCAAATCGCTCAAGTATTCTGCATACACAGAGTCGGTAGCTCCAAACTCCAACTTGGCTTTTTGGCTGCCCTGTTTGGCATAAGGAATAGCTGCCTTAAAATTGCCTTGAGCGTGATGCAAAATCATAATGCTATCCAATTCCTTAAAACTCAAGCCCTCTAATTGCTTAGGAGTTTGAGCCGTTAAGGTTTGGACGATACCAACACAAAAAAGGAACAGAAAGAATGGATTAATCTTCTTTCTTTTTCTTGAGAGAGTTTTTGAGTTCTTTGCCAGCATTTTTGATTCCCTTTCCGATTTTTTTAATCTCTTTACCAATATTCTTTAGCAACCATTGCAATGGCTTTCCATTGTGTTTTCTTTTTTTGATGGCTCTGCTTTTTTTGTTCAAGACTACCTTGTCATTTTTTTCTAAGATCACTTGTGTTTTTTCTTCCTCCTGTGTGCTTACATCTTCAAAGGCCACTTTGCCTTCATACACAGTTACCTCCACTTCCTCTACATCCTCATAAGCATTGACACCAAACTTGGTTCCCAAAACAGTAGTTTTGGTATTGCCAGCATATACATTAAATCTTTTGGTAGATTGTTTTTTAATCTCAAAATAAGCTTCTCCCTCTAGTGTAACATTGCGTTCGTCCCCCTCAAATTCTTCGGGAAAAGAGATTTTACTATTTCTATTCAACTGCACAGAACTACTATCGGGTAGTAGTACCACCTTAACCTCATCTTGAGTAGTTACTTCAGTAGTAGGAGGGACTGAATTGCAAGCACTAAAGCTTAAAAATAGAAAAAGAAGGGGGGGGGGGTTTAACCAAAAAATGAGAAAAGAAGCAGTGGATGTATTACTAGATTGCATTGTTTGGATGTCAGTGGTGGTGATATTCAAAATAAAAATTTACGGCAAGATCAAACTATATCTCAAAGATAATCAATTATTGTAGCTAGGAAAGAAAGCGTGTTATTGTAATAAAATGTTTGTAGTGTTTATTTGATAAAAGAGTCTTATACCTATGCTTTTTATTTTGTGACATTGATTAATATGAACTCTAATTATCAGTAGTAACTTTATAAAGAAATATTTTTAATTAATAAAAAGATTACTTAAATTTAGATTGCTATTATCTTAATCAATGCTCTGTTATAAACTGTTATTAGTTGATTGTTATCTTGTTATAAAGATAATTTTGTGAAAAGACAGAAAAATATAGAGTGTTATTTCACCAATAAAAATTAATTTTCAAAATATTTGACTAAAAAAATCATTGATGACACCTACCTCAGATTTACAGGTTGAACAGGTTCGAACACTATTACAAAAAAGTTTAGTGACGTTATTAGGCCAAAGAACGTATAGGAATATTAGCATTCAGCAAATTCTAGAACAGGCCAACATTAATCGTTCAACTCTTTACACGTACTTCCCAAGCAAAAATGCCTTATTGTATAGTTTAGATGTCCAAGACTATTGGCATATCCAATTGGAGACAGCTTTATTAGAAGAGAAGGCGACCAATTTATTAAATTTACTATTTAAACGAGCAGAACAGGCTTATACTACCACACAAGGTGAGAACCTCAATATATTTCTACAAGAAATAGGGTATTGGGTAAAGGTCTATATGAAAGACTATAGCGAACGTTCTTGGCGCAATTATTCGGACTTGGAATTGTGGCAAACGGTTGCACAAACAAGTGTAAGCAGTGCTGCCAGAGTATGGCTAGAGCAAGGAGCAAAAGACCGAAAAGCTATGGCCCAAAAGACAAATGAGATAGTCCTATGCTGTCTAGCAAATGCTCAACAAAAGAAATAGGAAAAATTTTAGGAGAGACACTAGTATCTCTCCTAAATTTAATATTTACTTATCTACAGCCTGTAATGCCTGTCGAATATCCTCATAACTAGTTGCTGAAAATTCTAAATTTGCTATAACCCCATCTGATGAGTTGGCTTCTGCAGTAGCTAACAAAGGTTGCCCACCTTGTTGTGTAAACGCCCAAATACTCAAAGGAGCATCTTGGGGCAAGTCCTCAAAAAGAATGCTGTTGCCTTGCACTTTTCCCATCAATACAGCTTTGGAGTCTTTCAAAAAGATTTTGACCTCGGCTAAAAATGCAGGTTCCAATTCTACTACCAAATCTACCGTCTTAGGCACATTAACAGCTTGTGCAGCTGCCAACCAGCCCATTTTTTTGATATTAAAAACGTGATATTTTAATTCTAGTTGGTCAATGTGGTTGATTCCTTGTGCTTGTAGGGGAGAGTGTGAACTCTCTAACAACTGCAAATAATGTAAATTTTCTTTGTACTTTGGCTCTGCCTCGTGTACATGAAAGGCATACTTACGAGTTACCTCTTGTGCTTTGCCGTCAACTATATGTGGTTTACAGAGTGGATAGTTTTGCATGGCTTTCAGTATTTTTCGCTGAAAATCATGTTGTATTGGTTCTTCGAAACGAATATTTTTAAGCTTACCTGTTTTATCAATTGTAAACAATAAATGTAAGTAAGCTAAATCTTGTTTCCACAAATCCTCTTGTTCTTGATTTGAAATGGCTAAGTGTTGTTTTTCCCAAGCATCAATGGAGTTGCCATTTTGGAATAGACGTTCATTATAGGCTCCAATTTTGAGCATGTGATTGAATAATTTTGGACGGTCAATGTCCATGGCTTCCCAAGCCTGTGGTGCTCCTTGCCACAAGCGAATTTGATTGGCTTTGGGCAATCTCTTGAAGTGGATCAGCAGTTCTTTGTTGGGGGCCAATGCCATTGTACTCATGCCTTGTTTGGCTTCTAGGTGTACAATGGTATTGGCAGAGAGCAACTGGTGGTTGCGACTGTAAGTAGAGATGCGTTGGCACATAGATTGGTGGGGCTGTTTGTATTCTTTGAGATACAAATCGACTATGGTATTGCTGCCACGGCCCAAAAATGCACGTGCAGGCACATAAATTATCAATCCTGTTTTGCCCACCAAAAATGTATCGCGGCTATTGTCCAACGTAAACTGCGTAGGTGTTACGTCCAAAGGAGCGTACGAAAAGGCACCAGTACCAGCAGAGCGTTTTGTGGTTATGTCCATTGTCGGAGTAGTTGTTTCTCGACAAGAAAACACCAACAGCTGTATTAATACAATGATGAAGATATTTGTTTTCATAAATGATAGTCGTATGAAACGGAATAGTATAGCTCCAATCCAAAAAGAAAGGCTGTTTGCTATTCTGTGTGTGTTAAATAGAATACTAAAACAAAGCCAAGTAGCTGGTCGGGGACTAAAATTTCTCTAAAAATAGAGACAAAGGTTGTAGGAGAGATCAATAAAAAAGTTGTTCTACCTATAAAAGCATCTTTAATAAAAAAGGGACAAAGAGCTTTGATAAGACAACTTATTAAACAGGAACGGCTTTTTTTAGTTGTTCCATGATGAAAAAAGTTGCGGGACAATGCAAGGTGTTTTTTACATGATAAGATATGTTTTTAGAAAATTGTTCATCGGTATGCGGATAAGCACGACAGGCTTTGGGCCTAAAATCATAGATAGAACAATGATTATTCTCCAACAAAAATGGACAAGGCGTTTGTTTTAGTACGGTATCCTTGTCTTCATCAATGGTCAGAAAATCTCGTTCAAAAGCCGCAATGGATAATCCTAAATGTTTGGCAATGCGTTGGGTGTCGGTGTGGTTGATGATGGGTGGTAGACCTTTGCAACAGCCTGCACAATTAAGGCAGTCTACTTGTTCAAAGACTTTGTGATGTGTTTGTGTTGCAAGTTTGTCTAAGTGTTTGCCTCGGTGCGTTTGCAGTTTTCGAGCAAATTTTTTGTTCGCTTTTAAATTATTCTCTTTCTTGTTGTTCCAGACCTCTAGTAGGTTTGGTGGTAAGGTCATTGGTAGTAATTTATTAGGACAATTAGCAAATACAAATTCAAGTATCCGTTTTTAGGATGAAAATAAAATAAAGAATTTTGGGAACTTGATCTGTCTTGTTTTTGGTAACTTCTATGTATTATTGTTTGTCTACAGGTCTTATTAAAAACGCTTTAAGGATGATGTAGATTGTCTTTGTAAGCATCTATTCTACTATTCTATTGGATTAAATTTAGAATAATTGAGTGCGTTCAGTTGTTTGTTAATACCCATATAATTGTTGTTTTATGCAGTGGATTACGGTTACTCTTATTTTCTTATTGCAAGTACCTATTGGTTGGTATGTTTACAATCAATCAGAATCAGAACTGTCTAGCTTAGGAACAACAACCAAAGTTAGCCCTATAGTTCCCGCAGCTGATCAATTTTTTAAGTATTATGATTTTATTAAGGATAAACGCTTGGCCTTAGTGGTTAATCATACCTCTACAGTAGGTTCTAAGCATTTGGTAGATACTTTGTTAAGTCTTCAATGCCAAGTCAAAAAAGTTTTTGCACCTGAACATGGATTTAGGGGAACAGCCGATGCTGGCGAGCGTCTTTCGGACAAGCTAGATGCCCGAACAGGTTTGCCGCTTATTTCATTATATGGCAAAAACAAAAAACCAAGCCAGAGCCAAATGCAAGATATAGATTTGGTTATTTTTGATGTGCAGGATGTTGGGACACGTTTTTATACCTATACCTCTACGATGACCTATGTTATGGAAGCTTGTGCCGAGGCTGGAGTACCCCTGTTGATATTGGATCGGCCCAATCCCAATGGACACTATGTAGATGGCCCAGTACTAGAACCCAGCCAAAAGAGTTTTGTAGGCTTGCACCCTGTACCTATTGTACATGGTCTGACCGTAGCCGAGTATGCCCGTATGATTAATGAAGAAGGTTGGTTATCGGATGGTTTGTATTGTGAATTGTATCATGTAGAATGTGCCAATTATAGCCATAGAGATTTTTATCAATTGCCTATAGCGCCTTCGCCCAATTTGCCCAATATGCACAGCATCTATTTATACCCTTCGCTTTGTTGGTTTGAGGGGACAACGGTGAGTGTAGGGCGGGGCACCAACAAGCAATTTCAAGTTTATGGGCAGCCCAATGCCCAACAGGGCAAGTTTGAGTTTACTCCAGTGCCTAAGCCCGGTGCTAAATATCCCAAACACAAGGGCAAAAAATGCCAAGGTTATGATTTGTCTACCTTGGATATAACCACCTTGCAACAACAGAAACAATTGGAATTGAGCTATTTGTTGGATTTTTATAAGAATGCCTCTGCAACGGTTAAGGATGATTTTTTTAAGTCCAATAACTTTTTTGATTTATTGGCAGGCACCACCACTTTGCAAGCACAAATCAAGGCAGGCCAAGACGCTGCTACTATTCGCAAAAGCTGGCAAAAAGAACTAGCAGCCTACAAAAAAATGAGAAAAAAATACTTGCTTTATCCTGATTTTGAGTAACAATAGGAGCATTGGTAATGCTTCAGATAATTTCTAATTAATTCCTTTTTTGAATAGCACAATTATGATTCGAGCAATCTGGTATTTGGTAGGACTATCGCTTTGTATAGGGTGGAGCAACTTGCAAGCACAAACAGTCATCACATTAGATAGTATACAAGATGTATCTTGTCCTAGCAATAGTGATGGAGGGGTGTTTATTACCGCAGTAGGGGTGCCGCCCCTAAACTACCAATGGTCTACAGGAGCAACTACCCCCAATTTAATAGGAGTGCTGGTTGGTACGTATAGCGTCACGGTTACAGATGGCAATAATGATAGTGTAGTCTCCAGTTTGTACACTGTTAATGCACTTCCCCCTCTAACCATTATCATAGATAGCATAAGCCCAGAAACCTGTGCCAATGATGGCCTAGATGGCTTTATTGATGTGCAAGTCCAAGGAGGAACAGCCCCTTATTCCTACAGTTGGCAAGATACCGCTCAAACCATTACCTTTGGTACAAGTGATAGCCTTGGAGGGTTGCCTATAGGTATTTATCGGCTAATTGTAACAGATGCGAATGATTGTACAGTGAGCAATGATTATGTGTTGAATGCCTTGTCGGATATACAAGTAGATGTAGATAGTGTTGTGCCGGCTACTTGTGCCAATACGGCCGATGGAGCTATTTATCTCCGTGTTTCTAATGGGGTAGGGAGTTATGTCTATAATTGGAGTAATGGAGATACTACCCAAGATATTAGCAATTTGTTAGGGGGGAATTATACAATTACAATTACGGATAGTATTGGTTGTCAAGTGGTCAAAACATACCTTGTTAACAACCCAACTTTAGTGACCATTACCATAGACAGCACCAACGATGTGCGTTGTTATGGCAATCAAGATGGCAATGCCTTCGTATCTGCTACAGGCAATTCTTTTTTTCATATCTACAATTGGAGTAATGGTGCTACTACCTTAGACTTGCTAAACGTTGATGGAGGAATATACATGCTTACCCTTACCGATACCAGAGATGGTTGCACTTATGTATCTGATACTGTGGTGATTCAAGAACCCGATTCCTTGCAAATACCACCAGCCAATATAAGCCCCGCAACTTGTTTGGACAGTACTAGAGATGCCTCTATTACCATTATGCCCATAGGGGGAACCATGCCTTATCGTTATAATTGGGTAGGTTTTCCTGCTGCTACTACCAATAGTTTGACCAATATTGGAACAGGTATTTTTTATGTGGTAGTAGTAGATTCCAATAATTGTGCAGCTACTACCTTCTTTGATGTGCCTGCTTTGTCCAATATGACCACCGTATTAGACAGCACTAGAGATGCCTCTTGTTTTGGTAGTATGGATGGCTATTTGAGTGTGAGTACAACAGGGGGCGTTGGCAATTATAGTTATAATTGGGATACTGGCGATACGACTAATGTTGCTGATAGTTTAATGGGAGGATTACAGTATTCTGTCCGTTACACCGTAACGGTTACGGATAGTTTGGGCTGTGTGGTAGCCACTACTTTTGGGGTCAATCAGCCTGCTCCACTTAGCACCACCTCTAGTATACTTGGTGTAGAATGCGATAGCGTAGATAGTGGCGGTATTCGGGTCTTTGCAGCAGGAGGCAACCCTAGCAGCAGCCTTTATTATGCTTATTATTATCAATGGGATAATGGAGATACGACTAATTTTAATGATAATCTAGGCTCGGGCTGGTATACGGTCACCATTACAGACATCGAGGGTTGTGTATTGGTAGATAGCTTCTTTGTGCCACAATTGAACCCAACCATTGCGCCTTTTATTGGGCAGGTAGGAACCAGAGATACCACAGTAAATTGGGGCAGTACCGTGGTCTTGGATGCAGGCAACGACGAAACAGCCCAAGGTGCCACCTACAATTGGCAAAATATCAGTGCCTTGGACAATCCTAATATTGATGATGCCAATGCCCCAAGCACAACCACCACACCAGAGCCCAGCAGCAGTGGCACCTATCAATTCTTGCTCACAGCTACTTCAGCCGACGGTTGTGTAGATACAGCCAGCCTTTTTCTTACAGTAGAAGTACAGCCCTTCTTGGGTATGCCTACTGCCTTTACCCCCAATGGAGATAATGTCAATGATTATTATCGTCCAGCCAATATCAATCCTAAATTTGTAAAGGTGTTTAGAATCTACAATCGTTGGGGGCAACTCTTGTATGATGGTACTGATTTTGAAAATCAGTGGGATGGCACTTTCCAAGGAACAGCACAGCCTACAGCGGTGTATATTTATTATATAGAGTACCAAGAACCAGCACAAGATGTGAGTCAACTTAGAGGTGAGTTTACATTGTTGCGTTAAGGGATATAAAAAACACAAAAAAGGCTACTCCTTGGAGTGGTCTTTTTTGTGTATAACATCCTGTTGGGGGTGGCAAAAAAATCAAACAAAACGCCCCAGCAAATCCACTGCTTTGGGCATCTTTTTTCGTTTGGCTAAATCCAGTGGCGTGGTGCCACTTTCCATTTCTGTGGCGAGCGCTTCCGCACCATTTTCGAGCAGCACTTGGGCTATCTCCAAGTGATTGTAACGAATACTTTCGGACAAGGGCAATGCCATAAATTCGGGGTGTTGGTAGTTGGGGTCTACGCCCGAACGAAGATAAAATTTTACCAATTCCAAATCATTTTGTTGAACAGCTTTAAACATAGCTTTCCAGTCGCCTCCAGACATAGTGGTTAGTTTTTAGGATAAAAAAAAATTATTTAAATGCTCCAGCATCTACGTCCTTGATAAATTTTATCAATGCTGTAAAGTAGGTATTGGCATCGTCAAATTGCGACAAATGAGAACCATTGGTAGTTACGCTGCGCCCTTTTTGTACTTGTGTTCTCATCCACTTCATGTACTCAGGGTCCATTGTATCATACTTTCCACCCAGCATCAAGGTAGGCACAGAAAGCTCAGGCAATCTATCCGATACATCCCAACCTTTTAGGGTCGCATTTCCTGTAATTCCAAATTCACTATAGCCCTGCATATAGATGTAAATATTTGGATTGAGATGCTTAAAGGCACGATTGATAAATTCGGGCCATTCATCCAAGGGCTTTCGCAGGATGTGTTTGGTATAATAATGCTGCTCTACCAATTCGGCATATCTTGGATTGCTAAAATCTTCCTTGGCCTCAAAAGCCTTAATTTCTTTATAAACTTCAGGCGGAAGCTGTGGCCCTAATACTTCAGCAGCATATTTTTCGTATTCAGGAATACTAGATACCATATTGGAGATAATCAAGCCCTTGAGATTTTGCTGATATTTCAAGGCATATTCCATAGCCAAAATACCACCCCAAGATTGTCCCAACAAATAAAAATTATCCTTATCAAGTTTCAAGGCTTGGCGCACTTGCTCTACTTCCTCTACAAAATGCTCCGTAGTCCATAGCGTAGAATCATTGGGTTGGTCGCTGTAATAACTATCCAACTGATCGTAATAAATGTACTCTATTTCCTCCTTGGGCAAATAACCATCAAAATTCTCAAAAAACTCATGTGTGCCACCCGGTCCCCCGTGTAAGAGCAAGACCTTCATTTTGGGGTTGTTGCCCATGCGTTTGGTAAACACCTTAAACGTGCCTTTGGGTGTTTGGATAGGCACCATTTTGATGCCACCCATCACTTGGTCATCCCTATTGGAATAATCAAAATAGTTGCTTTTGGGGGCTTCTTTGGTAATGGTTATCTCTTTCTCTTCCTCATTGGTGCAACTGCTTAGGAATAGTAGTAGGGTTAGGAGAGTGATGTTGGTGTATTTCATGTTTTGATTGTGTTAATTCATAGTATAGGCTAGAGAAGTGTGAATTGTAAGAATTCTATTTCTTGCTTTTTAAATGTTTGCTAAGAAGTGATTTGATATAAGCTGGTAAATCAATTTCCCCTTTTTGAGCTTCTAACTTCAATAGTTCAAAAAAATCTACTTCTTCTCTTTGCCATATTAATTCAAGTCTTCTGATTTTCTCTAATGCAATATGGTCGTAATTTTCAGGGTTTCCCCAATAGCACTTCAAACAGATTTCAATATCTTTTGCTGACTTCCAGTTTTCACAATTTTCGCAAGACCATGATTTGGCTCTATTGCAGGAAGCACACAATAACATATAATCTGCTTCATTTTGTTGAAAACTATCCCCATCTCCACTTATTTCGTATGGTACTTTATGGTCAATTTGTAAATATCTTATTTCAAATACACCATTACAGACATAGCACTTGCCATTGTTTGATCCATATAAATGCTGTTTAAACTTTTTGGAGAATGTTTGTCGCCCTCTGAATCTGTTTTTTCTTATTTGTGTTAAATCTCCAAATTTATAAGCTGCAATGGATTTACCTTCTGTTGATTTTACTTTGAATGTTTGCAATGGAATACCCGCTTCTCGCACATCGCGTGCTGCTCTTGGAGGATGGCTATAGCCATAAGTTTTCTCTATTTCTTCTGTTGAAATATGCCCGTATTTCAAAATATGATCAATAACAATCCTTGCCCGTTTGTTGGTGATAGACTGGATAAAATCTAAAAAATCTTTAGGATATTTTTGTTGAGCCATATTAGTCAAAAAGTGTTGGTGTTTTGATTTCTTTGGGGTGGAGTATTTCTTGAATGGCTATCTTATTTGCTAGGTACTCAGAAATGTACAAGGCTTCAAAAGTGTTTTGTTTTCTACTATGCAAGGTTGCAGTAGAAGATCGACCTGCATCAATTTCTATCTTGGTTAGATTTAACTCTTTGGGGAGCGGTTGTCCAAAGACTTTTTTACCTGTTCTTCCATCATAGCTAAGAATAAAAGGTATCTCTTTTTTATGGAGTTGAAATAAAGAGAGTACAAAATCATCAAATCCCACATCTTCAAAATATCTAAAACCTCCATTTTTACCTGTTCCTTGGTAGGGAGGGTCTAAATACACTAAATCACCTTCTTTTAAATCATCCAATACATCTTTATAACTTAGTGCAGTCAGCTCAGACTTGTTCTTTAGCAATTGAGAAACTCGAATAATGTCACCTCTCATATTTTCAGGTCTCTTACCTTTTCTTCTCTTATCTGGACTTTGATTAAAGTCTCCATTTGAATTATAACGAACGGCTGCTTTTACACATTTAGCTAAGAGAAATAATAGATATTCAGGCTTATGACTTTGGTTGAATAGTTCTCTTATTTCGTAATAATATGCTTCTTCTCTGCCCAATTGACCTAACCAAATATCATGATATTTTTTAACCATAAATTCTGGTTGATTGATGATTTTGTCCCAAAGTTTAACAAGAGGTGCATTAATATCATTAATCCAAAACTTATCTGCTTTAAAATAGAAGGCTGATGCAATAGAAATTGCTGCTGAACCTGCAAATGGTTCAACAAGTCTATTTACATGTTCTGGAAAGAAGGTTAGAATTTTGCTTGCCAGATTTCTTTTACTTCCTTGATATGGTATTGGGTGAGGAATTTTCATTTTATTGTATAAAAAAATATCAGTATGATGCAATAATTAGGTAAGAATTAGTGATTCAATATTAAGTTATTACCACGCCTAAGACTTCTCAACAGTAATTATCCTATTCAACTCTGCTTGTTGCTTATTTTTGAG
The DNA here is from genome assembly GCA_964445645.1 of uncultured Aureispira sp. Classification (GTDB taxonomy): domain Bacteria; phylum Bacteroidota; class Bacteroidia; order Chitinophagales; family Saprospiraceae; genus Aureispira. The sequence continues at coordinate 36,340 of CAYULH010000017.1, forward strand.
TCTAAAAATATAGTTACCACTTTCTAATGCGCCAAGATCAAGCACCTTATAACTGGATCCAACTTCTACCTCAAAAGCACAATTCAAAACCATAACAAACCCTTCTTCTTCATACAGTTCTAGGGTCAATGTTTCTGCTTCTATTGCCTCCAATCCAAATATAAAAATCCCATCAGTAACAGGGTCATCTACCATATAAAACCTAATAGGCAATATCAAAGCCTCCTTTTCGGCCTCCAATAATATTTTATGGATATTCATAAGAACATCCTCCTCCTCTTGTTTGGTGGGAGCAGAGGCTCTACACACCAATTTGGCTTCTACCATTTGCCCCTCAAAGGTCATTTTGACGACCGTACCAATCGCAAGTTGGTCATCATCTTGAGCAAACAAAAAAGAAGTGTAGAGGCATAGAATACAGAGCAAACAATAGGTTATTAGTTTCATAATTGAAGCGTTTAAAAATTGAGTAATGAAGTTGTTTGAAAAATTATACAAGCCATTATTCCTGTATATTGGCAACCATTTTTAGAGGAAACCAATGAGATAAAATTTCCTTACCAACCAATTCATCTATACCTTTCAGCTCTTCATAAAAATAATTATCTAAAAATTCCTTGCTCTCTTGACTTATGGAAGATTTTATAGGTTTCAGAGGATTTGTCTTACTGTTACTTTTTTGCACCTAATTAAGAGGAGAGAGGGGAACACTCTTTTAAATTCCAATAAATAAAACTTTTGAAATATAGCTGATAATCAATCAGCATAAACATACTGCAACTTAATCTTCTTATTATAGGTAATCCCTTGCTCTCCAATACCATTGGGAAATCCTGTGAAATGGACATGCAAGTAACGAACAGATTGCTTGTTGATTAAGTTTTTTTCGTACACAATAAAGTTGAGCAAGCCACTATCTCCCTTAGAATTAATACTGTGTTTTTTATCGGGATTATCAATAAAGGTCTTGCTCTTGATGGTGATAAAAGTATAGGATACCCCTTGCTCTGAGGTCAATACAATAGGTATCTTTACATTGCCAATTTGCTCATTTTCTTTAGAAATAGGAACAGCTATTTCTTGCGTGGTAGCATTGTTTTTGAGTTCATCCAAATTAATCACTAAGTTGTCAATTTGACTGAATAAACTACTTGCGTAGGATAAGATGATTAGGGCTAAGAGTATAACTTTGTAGAAGATTTGGTAGCTCTTTGTATACATAGGCAATTTGGATTAACCTGCCAAAATGAGCAGATTGATATAAACTATAAAGGACATTTGGAGTGTTTGTAGATAAGGCTTCAACATCCATACCATACCACCACTATTTTTAATTCCTTTGGCAATAAGGGGCTAGAATTGTCTTTATAATGTCTTTAACATTGATAAAGTTTTGAATTGGTGGCTTTATTGGATGATGTTTTCCAAAATATCTCCCACAAAAAAAGCAACCAACGCAGCTACCAAGCCCAAAAAAAGCGTCTCCAAGATACCATTCACTACCTTAGTTGCATTGATTTTTGCTTTCAAAAAGCCAATAATTGCAAAACTCATACAGGTGAGTAAGGACGAAAATAAAAACAAATTAAAATAAACGGTTGTTGTTAAATCTAAGATGTAAACAACTAAAGGGATAAAACCTACGGAAATAAAAGAAATATAAGTACTCACCCCTTGTGAGAGCGGCGTTTTGTCCTCCAACACCAGATTGTATTTTTCTTTCATGATTACATCAATCCAGTTGGCCCTATTGGTCGTAATCTGCTCAACAATGTTTTTTGATAAATCCTCTTCAAACCCAGCCTCTTGGTACATCGCCAATAGTTTTGCTTGCTCCACTACTGGTTGTGCCGCTATCAGTGCCTCCTCTTGTTTTCGATGCTTCTCATAATTGTCTCGTGTTGCTTTAGACGACAAGTAGGCTCCCACCGACATGGCAAAGCCATCTGCCAGTAAATTAGCCAATCCCAAAACCACAATGATAGAACTATCTATACCAGCACCTACCGAACCTGCAACAACGGCAAAGGTCGTTACACTGCCGTCAATTCCACCATAAACAAATTCAGGCATGTATTGCTCAATTTTCTTTTTCCACATTGTTGTATTTTTTTTATACCGTATCTCAATGACTACATTAGTATTGAACGGCAATTTAATGGTTTAACCTTATTCCTCCAAATCTATTCTCTCAACCAAAAGAAAGAGCAGTTGAAAACCCTGCTACAAAAGCCTAAGAAATAGTACCGTAGATGACCAAGCTAGGAAAACTAATTGTAAGCTACGTACACAGAACTTATCGGTAGCTCATTTTATTAACAACTAACGCACCCCCATTCAAGCAAGCCACAAAACCCCAAATTACAGTATCTATTATTTTCTCCTTCGTAAAATGAGCGGGCTTTCTTTTCTCTATAAAAAGTTGAATGGTTTCCTCTAGCAACGCTTCCTTCAAAATTCTACTATACTCAGCTTTCAAAAAATCATAAAAACCAACAACCTGCTCTAATCGAATATCTATGGATAACTTACTATTTGGCTCCTTAAAAAAATAAAAATCTCTAACCATAGAATCATAAATAGGAAGATTAGGATTGACCATGTGAAGCATTTTGGTGCTAAACGAAAATTGTAAGGTGTTCCTACCCGAATTATTCAATGGAATCCTATAAAGCTCTGATGCAATATGTTCGACATCAAAATCAGCTCCTTGATAAAGCTCCTGAAGCATCTCAAAATAAAAATCTACAAATTCTTTATTAGCTCTAGCCAAATTGATCTTCCAAAAATACTTAAACCGCTTCTGATAATCTTCTGTATGACAAGACCCAAGATTAGCCATTAAATAGTCATAACTCTCAATATGTTTTTGGTCAATAGAATCAATAACTAATGCTGCATTTTCATTGATGAGATGGTACATACTTCGTAGATTTGATAGAAAGTGTATTGTAGTCTTATCAATATACTTTTTTGAACTTCATAACACAAAAAAACAACCCAAAAACCCAGTTACATAAGGCGTACAACAACGCCACTCCCCCAAAAAAAAGAGCCCTGCCTGAAAGGACGTTATAAAAAAAGGAAAGAAACATTCCTTCTAACTAACAAATACCCCCCACCCACCAAAACCTCAACCCTCCGCATCTACCATACAGAACACCTAAAGTAGCACACCAAACCAAGCAAGGAGCACTTAATAATGAAGTACACCAAAAAAGTTCTCCTACTTAAAATAAAAACCTTATTTTGGGATTGACTTTAGAACGGAGTAAAAGTAGCGGATACAAATCCGAAGTCGTTGTTGCCCACCACACTAGCACAGCGCCAATACAACGAACATCATTTAATAAAAAAATTAGCTGCCTTTTGACCGAGCAACAACTCATAGAACGCTGCAAAGCCAATGACCGTTTGGCACAGAAAGCCCTATACGAGCGTTTTTCTGCCAAGATGTTTGGGGTCTGTCGCCGATACGTCAAGACAGTAGAAAATACCGAAGAAGTATTGTTGATGGGCTTTTGCAAAGTGTTTAAGAAGATAGACACCTTTTCGGACAAGGGGAGCTTTGAAGGCTGGATTCGACGCATTATGGTCAATGAATCCTTGATGTTTTTGCGTAAGAATTATCGTTTTAATGAACACAAAGACATTGACGATATACCCGTAAGAGCCGTGCAAGTGACCGTAGAAGACGAATTGGCAGCACAAGATATTTTACAATTATTAGAACAATTGCCCACAGGCTACCGAACCGTATTTAACCTATATGTTATAGAAGGGTTTAAGCACAGAGAAATAGCCGAACAATTGGGCATCAGCATCAATACTTCAAAATCACAATTGATTTTGGCAAAGAAAAAACTACGAGAAATGATACAACGCTCCCAGAGCATGGGACATTAAAACAGAATTAACAATTCAAAACAAACTTATCCTAAACAATTAGGGTTTTATATAAAAAATAAAGGCGTTGTGTGGCGCAATAGCATTGTGCCATACCACTGCCAAACCAAACAAATTTTCTAACGCTTATGAGCAGAGATGATTACATTTCTAAACTGTTTATAAAAAATCAGGACAAGCTAGAGCAAGCTCCTTCTGCCGACCTTTGGTCGAGGTTAGAAGCAGAGCTAGATGCGCCTGTACCTGCGCCAACGGCAACACCTGTGTTCCGTCTTAGAGTGTGGGTGGGTTATTTAGCAGCCGCTTCGGTCGTACTGGTGGTGGCTGTAGGGAGTTTGAAATGGCTGGCAACAGATCCAACCAACCCCACTGTACAAATGGCAGAACCATTGGCCTTGCATACAGATGTTCCTGAAGTAGCAGAAGAGGAAATAGAACCAGAACCTTATGAGGAATTGCCACGAGCATTGGGCAATTCCAACAAAATCAATGAAGAAGTTAATAAAAATGCAACCTTGGTGATTGAAGAGAAGGCAGAAGAGGAAGCTCGACAACAGGAACAGAGGATTGTAGCAGCCGTACAAAAACGCCTAGAGGCCATTGAGCCAAGTGAAATACCCAATGTGGATGTAGACGATATTGCTATCAACGATTTGGAGTTGGCCGATGAAGCCGTTTCTGATGATGTGCAATTAGAATTGGTAGAACCTTTGCAAAACAACCATTATGTGCCAACAGGCTCGGGAGCTGGTGCCCCACAAGTCAATTTCTATCAGAACAACCAGCCTGTAGCACCCGAACTGAATTACAACAACAGTTCATTGCCACAAGTAACGAACACCAATACCAATGTAGCAGAAGTAGAAGAAGTACTTAGTCGAAATGCAGCCAGCAAGGCAGACTATGCCACTAAGGGCGAGAAAGAAAGCGACGATTATGCTACTGGTTATTCAGAACAACAAGTAGAAAATTTGACTTCCGTTACCGCTGCATCTAGTCGCCGCAGAGGGAGCATTGTAACCAAATCCAAAAAGGCCGAAAAAATTAAATCGCCTATGGCCAATGCACACCCACGTTTGTATCCCTTTGGGTTCTTGCTAGGACGTTGGGATGATGACCACGAACTAGAGGGGCGTTCTTACGAAATTTGGAATCTCAAGGACAAAAACACTATGGTTGGCAAGGGCTATAAACTATCCAAAGATAATGAGCGTATTTTTGAAGAAATCATGCGTATAGAATATCGAAGCAACCAGATTTTTCTAGTCATGAGTTTTGATGAAAACAACAATAAAGTAGAGTATATGCTCACTTCTTTTGGACAAGAACGTTTTGTATTTGAACAAAAAGGCCGTTCCAAATATCCCGATAAGGTGATTTTGCAACAGAGTGGCCTACAGGGCTACACCATAACCATTTCCAACAGCAGTGATTTCCTCACAGCCGATCAACAACGTTACCTAGAGCACAGAAACAGAGTCTCTAATGTTCGTTCTATCCGCACATTGCGCCAAGCTCAGTAATATACCACAGATTTAAGATTGAATAGGTGTCAGGAACTTTAAGTTCTTGACACCTACCTTATTTAGTAGAAGGAAGAAATCAACTTTTTAGTTAAATTTTAGCTCATAAAAAGACTATTTTGTCTTATTTTGCGTTTTATCAAAAGTACAATCTTACTATTTAGTTATACATGAATGTACTTTAATCTTACCAATACTTTTGATAACAGACTGAAATGCGTATCTTTCCCATTCTATAGATGCATGATTGTTTTTTGTTTTTATAAAAAAAATACTTCACAGTAAAAATACATTTGATTGATTGTCAGTTTAATGTAAGATATGGTAAAGTGTACTAAATGTTATGAATTAGTTCGTATAGTTACACACCAACACTTTATGAAGTATTTATTGCAAAATAGCGGTAACAAATAGATAAGAATGCTGGAACAGCAACAAAAAGAGTTATTACAACAGTTGAGTGCCAACAACAAACAGGCACTTAAGGTAGTATTTGATGAGTATTATGATATGGTGTTTTATGCCGTGTATAGAATTGTGAGTGATAAAAACACTGCCGAAGATCTAGCACAAGATGTTTTTATGCGTTTTTGGGAAAAACGCCACCAAATTCTCATCAATGGTTCTATTGGTGCTTATATTCGTCGTATGGCAATCAATGAAGGATTGGGCTATTTGCGTAAAAACAAAAAATATGGTATCGAAGAAATCCAAGATCAACACAGTCCATTGACCAGTAGTGGCGAAGATGCTTACATAGATGGTGAATTAGAAGAGCAAATCCAACAAGCCATTGCCACCTTACCCCCTCGTTGCAAGACGGTTTTTGTCCTCAGCCGTTTTGAAGAACTCTCCTACAAAGAAATTAGTGAAAAACTAGATATTTCTCCCAAAACAGTAGAGAACCAAATCTCCAAAGCATTAAAAATTATGCGTGCTGCACTAAAGGGCTATTTAGCCTTCTTATTGCTCTTCAATCCGTGGTTGCTGCTGCTTATTTTGCCCCTCTCCTAAAAAATGAAAACTTTTTTGTTCAAAATAGTATTTTAGGTAGGGGAAGCCGATAATTTCTGCATCCTATTAGCAGTATTACCCCATAAACATTCTACCTCTCTTTTATCAAAAAAAGAAAAATACGTTGCCTCTAACAGCTCTTTTGGTTGTTAGAACCTGTCCTGCTTTTTTTAATTGAGCCAGACAGCTTATGCTCGTAAATATTTAGGTTGTAAACAACTTTTTGCGAGGTGAGCAGTATTAAGCCATAAAAACAATGAAAGACTGGAATAAACATTTACAATTACTCGGAAAGGTATTGAGCAAAGAGGCTTCAGAACAAGAAAAAGAAGCACTAAGCCAATGGGCACAGGAAGATCAAGATCACCAACAAGTGGTAGATGAAACCACGCTTATTTGGGATAAGGCAGAGGATGCTTTACCGCCTGTTCGCCCCAACAAAGCAGCAGCTTGGGAACGCTTGCAAGCACAATTAGAAAGTGCTGCTCCTGCTACACCAGCTCCCAAAACAACCATCAAACCCTTGTGGTATCAACTGGCGGCAGCGGTATTGGTCGTGGCTGTAGGATTGGGCTGGTGGTACCAGCAGACACTCCAAACAGCAAGTGACACCCTTACCCCTCAACTGGCTAGTATTACTACAGAAGCAGGAGGGCAACAAGAGGTGCGTTTGCCCGATGGCTCCAAAGTTATGCTCAATGAAAAATCTACCTTGCAATATGCTTCCAATTTTGAACCAAGAACCGTACAATTAACAGGAGAAGCTTTTTTTGAGGTGGTCAAGAAAGAGGGGCAGCCTTTTGAAATTATAACTGCCAAAACCAAAACGACGGTCTTAGGAACTTCATTTAATGTACGGGCTTATCACAACCAAGCTACAGAAATTGCTGTTGTAACAGGTAAAGTAGCTTTTGAAACACTAACAGATCCTGAGCAGGAGCGAGTTTTGTTGCTTCCCCAAGAAGTTGGAACACACCAAGATAACAAGGGCATTGTCAAGACCATACAGAAAGGCAACAATGTTTTGGCTTGGAAGACCAAGCAGCTAAATTTTGAGAATCAAGCCTTGTCAGAAGTCTTGCCAATCTTGGAACGTTATTATGGAATTGCAATAGAAGGAAGTGAAAGCTTGTTAAATTGCCATTATACTGGTAACTTTGAGCAAGCAGAATTAGAAGAGGTACTAAACACCATTGCTTTTACCTTTCCTAATGGGATGAATATTGAGAAAACAAACGACAAGTACATATTGACTGGGCAAGGATGTGACTAGTCGTTGACTAGACCATCTTTGCAACTATGTATTTATATAAACTACTCTTAGTAAGTGTATTTTGGGTAATCTACTGCACTGGCATAGTTGCCCAACCCGCTTATTATAAGCAAGTAGTTTCGCTCCATTTTCAGCAAGAACCCCTCAAAGAAGTATTAAGAAAACTAGAAACCCAGCACGGGGTTCAGTTTTCTTATAGTAACACCCATTTGCCCCTTCAGCAAAAAATTACCTATCACAGCAACAACCAGTCGCTCAATAAAGCCATTCGCCAACTCTTTAAGGAGCATGACATTATTTGCGCTTATATTGGCAATCAATATGTGCTAAAGCCCAATTTGGCTCGTATTCGCAAACGAAAAGAACGTCTGCAGCGCAAAAAAGATCGCAACGAGCGAGAACAGCAAACCATAGATCGAGAGCGTTTGTTTGATATTGATATTCACTCCGAACTATTGGGAGCTACCCCCGCCACGGTTATTCCACCCCCCATTCGTTCTACCAAACCCATCAAGCCCTTGGTCGTTACACGCATTGGAACCACTACCAAATTTGTGGTAGATTCGACGGATTGGGTGCCGAATGCCAAATTCAAGCTAAAAATTCGCCCTAGAATAGCGCAAGTTTCCTTACTCCCTTTTATTAGTACCAATGGCCGGCAGTTTCAGAAGGCGGTTAATATTACTTCGTTGAATTTGATTTGGGGGATGAATGGCAGCATCAAGGGTTTGGAAATAGGAGTGATTGGCAATAGCTTGTACCGAGAAATGCAAGGGCTACAAATTGGAGGCTTTTTTAATAAAGTAGAGGGAAAAATGCAAGGTTTGCAGTTGTCAGGTATGTTCAATTTGACCAGTGGAAATATTATGGGCGTGCAGGGTAGTGGTGTTATTAATATGGGGGCTGATGTGTATGGAATACAGGGCAGTGTTTTGAGCAATGTTGCTAGAGATTTGTATGGTTTGCAAGCTTCGGGGGTGAGCAATATTGCCACTGATGTGTACGGCTTCCAGTTTGCAGGCTTGCTCAATTTTGCCAATGGAAAATTGTTTGGTTCTCAAATTGCAGGGCTTGGAAACATGGCTTGGGGGGGCAAGAGTGCCGTACAGTTTGCAGGCTTGTTTAATTACAGTGCCAAAGCCCAGTTTCAGATTGCCAGTTTCCTCAATATGGCACAATATATAGATGGTGCTCAATTGGGCTTGTTCAATGCCGCCAATAGAGAACTCAATGGTTGTCAAATAGGCATTCTCAATAGAACCAAAAAACTAAAAGGTGTACAAATTGGCCTTATTAATAGTGCAGACGAGGCACGTGGCTTTTTGTTGGGCTTGGTGAATGTGGTAGACAGCATCAAAGGGGTTTCTATAGGACTAATAAATATTGTCAAACGCAATGGCTACAATCGTATAGAAATAGCAACAGGCGATATTTTGTTTTTTCAGTGGGGGGCCAAATTTGGGGCACCACGACTCTACCAGTTGGCTCAAATGGGCTGGCAAGTCAATGCCCGAAGTGAATATGTGTGGGCGGTTGGCGGAGGCATTGGTACAGCACTGCCATTGACCAAGCACTTGCAAACCAATTTTGAATTGCTCATCTCCAAAGTTAATGAAGGGGTGTTTTGGCAAACAGAACTCAACTTATTGCAGCAGCTCAAAATCAATTTAGACATTAAGATGAATGAGCGGGTAAGCTTATTTGCAGGGCCTGTGCTCAATGTACATGTTTCTCGTTCTTACAATCCAGATACACAACAATATGGTTCTACCTTGGCACCTTATACTCTAATTAATGCAACCAACCCACAAGGAACCAATCTAAAGCTATGGATAGGCGTAGGTGGAGGTTTGCGTTTTTGATTTTAAACAACTTCTTCATAAAAAAAGTAGGATTTTGGCTTCGTCTCACAACAATTTGAAGGTTCTGCTATTTTATGATAATAATGCATTAACTTTGCAGCTTTGAAGAAACAAATAGGAAACAACAAGCTTGTTTTTGATTTTGAAGTTGTTTAAGAATAGCCTAATGTTGCTAATGAAAGCTAATTTTGCCCTACTCTGCGTTAAAAATTGACTCCATAGCGCTGCTATGAACTAAATTTTTGCCTTGATTAGAACTAAATTAGTACTCATTATCAACGCAATTCCATTTTTAAACAACTTCTTTGTAAATCATTAGAATTAAAGAATAAATGGCTATTGTAAAATTTACATTTGAAGATAAAAGTATTCCCAGCCAAGAGGTGAAGGGAATGATAGGAGATAATATTTTGGATTTGGCCGAAGACAATGGTATGCACATCAACAGCAATTGTGGGATGGTGTGTGCCTGTAGCACTTGCCACGTCTATGTGGAGTCTGGTGAGGATTATTTGACCGAAATTTCAGACCAAGAAGAAGACTTTATCGATCGTGCGATTCGTCCACGTATTGAATCACGTTTATCTTGCCAATGCAAATTGGAGGAGGATGGCGATGATGTTGTGATTGAGGTTTTGGTGCCCGACCAATCTCAAATTATCGGACACGAACATTAGGGTATTTTTGAACAACTACTTATTATTAATTATTTTAACAGCAGAAATAAGATGAGTTTTGAATTAAACTTGCCCATTCACTGGGAAGATCACGAAGATATTGCAATGGGATTATACGATAAGTTTGGCGACGAATTTACAGAGTCCAAGATATATCGTATCCGTTTTACAGATTTGCTAGAATGGATATTGAGTTTGCCCAATTTTGAAGGTACAAGAGAGCAGTGCAATGAGGGGCATTTGGAGCAAATTCAGGCCAAGTGGGTCTATGAGTGGCGCGATAACCAATAGCTACTAAGGTATTTGTACAAAAAATCCACAGAATACGTATTTAAAACCATAGTTGGGAATGTCATATTTAGAACATTTATCCAAGATTGATACCATTATATTAGATGTAGATGGCGTACTTACAGATAGCCTATTGCATGTATTAGAAGATGGTAAATTGCTGAGGCGAATGCATACCAGAGATGGCTATGCACTCAAGCGTGCCGTGCAGCAGGATTATCGAATTATCATCATTACAGGAGGCCGCTCAGAAGGCGTGATACATCGGCTCAAGAATCTGGGCATTACTGAAATTTACAGCGGTATACAGGACAAGCTGGAGGTGATGGATGATCTCATTGAGGTGTATGGCTTGAATGTAGCCAAAACAGCTTATATGGGGGATGATATGCCCGATTATGAATCCATGCGTGTGGTGGCCTTGCCTGCCTGCCCCAATAATGCTGCACCAGAAATAAAGGCCATCAGCCAGTATATTTCTCCTTACAATGGGGGAGAGGGCTGTGTGCGTGATTTGTTGGAAAAAATCATGAAGGTGCAGGGCAAATGGGTGGCAACAGATGTGGTTAATTTGACAGAAGATAAGTCGCCTTTTGATGAATTTTAGGAGAAATAGAGGACGTATACAACAGAATTTACGGTGGATTAATTAGCATTAAAATACTCAACATCCATGTTGGAGATATTAGGAATCATATTGTTGATTATAGTAATAGCGTTACTTTTATTCGTAATCTTAGCTTTGCTATATGTATCTTGGGCACCTGTTTTTGGAGCACGACCAAGTAATGCTAAGTACAAGGATTATGAAAAGTACGACAACTTTGAGAAGGGTAAATTCAACAATATCATGCCTCCTTTTACCGTGGTAGAAACAGATAATTTTGTTGATAATTCTGTGCATCCTAGAAATACACGAGAACCTGATAAAGAGCTGCCTATCGTACCTTTGAGCAAAGGTTTTTTTGAGCAAAAAATTGATGATCCTCGTATTACTTGGTTTGGGCATTCAACCTTGTTCATAGAGATAGAAGGTAAGAATATTTTGATTGACCCCATGTTTGGAGAGGCCGCCTCGCCCATGCTAACCATTGGAGCCCGTAGATTTAAGCCCGGTTTGCCCATTGCTATTCAAGATTTGCCCCCCATTGATTTGGTGTTGATGACCCACGATCATTACGATCATTTGGATTATGAATCCATACTAGCCATCAAGGACAAGGTAAGAGAGTTTTTTGTCCCTATGGGAATGCACGCCCACTTGGAGCGTTGGGGAGTTGACAAGAAAAGAATTCGAGAATTTAACTGGAAGGAAGAAACCCAATTTGGCGATATTCGATTGGTTTTTACGCCTACCCATCATTATTCGGGGCGTGCCTTGACAGACCGATCTGCCTCTTTGTGGGGGGGCTGGATACTTCAAACGCCTACACACAATATTTATTTGAGTGGCGATGGTGGCTACGGGCCACATTTTGCAGCTATTGGAGAGGAGTATGGCCCTTTTGATTTTGCCATGATTGAATGTGGACAATACAGCCGTTTTTGGAGACACAATCATTTGTTTCCCGAGCAGTCGGCATTGGTGGGCCAAGAGGTGGGTGCAGACATTCTAATGCCGATTCATTGGGCTGGGTTTGCGCTGGCTATGCACAGTTGGGATGACCCCATCAAGCGTTTTTTGGAGGAAGCCTCCAATTTGGGCATTCCTGTTACCACCCCCCGAATCGGCGAACCCATCATTCTAGACGAAACCACGCCCTTGCCCAGTAGCCATTGGTGGTAGGGACACAATATTTTGCGTCCCTACCACCACCAAACCAAATCCCAGTATAGTTAAATTGCCCCGAAGGGATGTCATTATCACCTTGTATATTAATAATATAACCCTTTTAGGTAGGGCTGTTAAGTTCTGAAAAAAGCTAATTTGAATGCTGCTAGAAAAACCCCGAAGGGGTGATATTATTATAGTAGATCATATACAACGTCTATTTCAACCCTGAAAGGGTGACATTATTAGCTTGTAAGACGATAATAGCACCCTTTCAGGGTTCAAAAACTATACTTAAACATGTTCTATAATAATAACATCCCTTCGGGATTAACATTTCGTAGTATTAATTATAATCTAAATTTAGAACTTAACAGCCCTACCCGAAGGGATGATATTATTAATATACAAGGTGATAATGACATCCCTTCGGGATTTAAAGGCATCTTATAGGCATTATTACTACTATAATACCATCCCTTCGGGATTTTTCTAGCAGCATTCGGAGCCATTTGCTAGAACTTAACAGCCCTACCTTTCAGGGTTCAATCGTGCTTTATAGGCATTATCACTATAATAATATTACTAATTAATATAGTGTATCAATTAGTGATATTGCCCTTCGGGATTTTTTCAACAGCATTCAGAGCCATTTTCCAGAACTTAACAGCCCTGCTCCTACCTAAACAAGCTTTCTAAACGATTGCTTCTCGATCCTTTTACAAAAATAGCACTGGATTGGGCTAGGTTTTGCAAGGCACTTTGCAAGCCTGCTTTTTCTAAAAAGTGGTGTAGTTTTGTTTCTGGGGGCAAGCTGATGGCACTAAAAGCCTTGCCATACACATAAACTGCTGCATACTGCTGCCAGTCAATTTGCGCCAACAAAGCCTCGTGTTCTTCTTCACTGTAGGCCCCCAATTCGCCCATTTCGCCTAGCACCAACACTTTATTGCCCTGCAAATTGCTCTCCTGTATGGCTTGCAAAAACACCTGCATACTGCTTGGATTGGCATTATAACAATCCAACAATACCTTATGTCCTTGCCATGCTACCTGCTCCGAGCGCAAAGCAGCAGGTTTATAGCTTTCTATGGCGGCCTTGATGGCACTACCCGACACTCCAAAATGGTGGCCCACAGCTGCTACCCCTTGGAAGGTTTCTATCCAAAAACCACCAAACAAATAGCTTTGAATCTCCCATTGTGCGGCTTCTATCTGCAATTTTACCTTTAAGAAGGGCGTTTCCAAAGCAGTGACTTGGGCGGCTTCTTCTGTGCCGTACAATACCCTATTGGCTACAGCCTGAGACATCTCCATCAATTGAGCATTGTCTTGATGCACAAAAGCGGTTTGGGCTTGCTCGGCCAGCACATCATACAGCTCTTTATTGGCTTTTATAATGTTCTCCACAGAACCATACTCACCCAAATGATCCTTGCCACAATTGGTTACAACGCCATAGGTGGGTTGTACCAATTCGGCCAAAAAACGAGTCTCCCCCAAGTGATTGGCCCCCAATTCTAAGATGGCAAATTCGTGGTCTTGTGTCAAACTCAAAACAGACAAAGGTACGCCCAAGTGGTTGTTCAGGTTGCCTTGTGTAGAAAAAACCTGATATTTGTGGGCTAATATTTTGTGTAATAATTCCTTGAAGGTGGTTTTGCCATTAGAACCAGCAATAGCAATAATGGGGCAGTTGAGTTGTTCTAAGTGGGCTTTTGCCAATTGTTGTAATGCCTTTTCGCCATCTTCTACCAAAATATATCTATCATCTGCGGCATGTTGCTCCTTCAATACAGGATCATTGATAATTACATAAGCGGCTTGTCCACTGGCGAGTGCTTGGGCAGCAAACTGGTTGCCTCTATGGCAGCCCCGTTCATCTTTTTGTCCTACGGCTACAAAAATTCCTGCCTGCACGGCTTTGCGTGTATCAATAAACACCTGCGGATGCTGTTGATAATATTGGTATAATGTGTTCATCGTTGCTTGCTGTCCTTACATACAAAATGATTCAAAGAACAAGTGTTCTTTGAATCATTAAAAATATCAAACTATTATTTTACTTCTTAGTAGTGGTCTTCTTTTTAGTGGTAGTTTTCTTTTTGGCGGCTGGCTTTTTCTTGGGAGCTGCTTTTTTCTTGGCGGCCTTTTTCTTTTTGAGTACGCCACCTTGCTCCTCTACCATTTGAATGACCTGTTCCAAGGAAACTTCTTTGGCCTCTTCGGGAGTCATTTTTGTGCCGTCTTTTTTCAACAACTTGTAGTTTTTACGATCCTTATCAATCTTGATAATTGGCCCCCAACGAGCATTCTGTACAGACAAGCCTTCTTCCTCCCATTGGTGAATGTAACGATTAGCCTCTTTTTCTATTTTGGCTTTGACCAATACAATAGCTTGCTCTTCAGTAATGGTTTCCAATTGAAAACCAGAGCCTTTGGTAATGGAACAAAAGAAATTTTTCCATTTCACAAAAGGGCCAAAACGTCCTTCTCCCTTAGTAATGGGTTCGCCTTCATAATAACCAATAGGCTCGTCTGCTTTTTCCTTTTCTACAATCAATTCAATAGCACGATTCAAGTCTACTGTGTGAATGGCTTCTGTTCTTGGAATAGAAATATAAGCCCCATCATACTTTACAAACGGCCCATAGCGGCCCTCGCTTACAATCACTTCCTCCCCTTTGTATTCACCTAAGGTTTTGGGATATTGAAACAATTGAAGTGCCTCCTCTAAGGTAATGGTTTCTATAGATTGTGTTTCTTTGAGGTTGGCATATTGTGGTTTTTCTTCGCCCAACTCCTCTGTGGCTCCAATCTGTGCAATAGGCCCATAACGTCCAATACGTACCAACACAGACAAACCAGATTCGGGATGTTTGCCCAAAATACGCTCTCCTGTTACACGGTCTGCATTTTCCATGGTTTCTGTTACCGACTCATGGAAGGGCTTATAAATGCTATCCAACATTTGCACCCAATCCTCTTTGCCTTCGGCCACAATATCCAATTGATTCTCAATACCTGCCGTAAAACTATACTCCATGATAGAAGCAAAATGCTCTGACAAAAAGTCGGTCACTTGCATCCCCAAATCACTGGCAAACAGCTTATTTTTTTCGTGTCCTGTATGTTCTGTTTTGGTTACATTGGTAATGGTTTTGTCCTTGCCTGACAGGGTAAACACCTTGTAATCACGATCTTTGCCCATACGAGTTTGTTTTACCACATACCCTCTATTGGGATCCATAATTCGGCTAATGGTAGGCGCATAAGTTGACGGACGACCAATACCCAATTCCTCCAATTTCTTCACCAAACTGGCCTCTGTATAATGTGGTTTGGGACGTGTAAAACGCTCGGTAGCTTCTAGGGTTTGCAAATCCAACATTTGCCCCTTGTGAATGGGGGGCAATATTTTGTCATCATTGTTGTCTTCGTCCTCGTCCTCTTCTTCCTTAGACTCCAAGTATACTTTTAAGAAACCATCAAATTCCAATACTTGGCCCACCGCCACCAACCTAGCACTATCTACGGTAGAAATGCCAATATCAATGGTTGTTTTTTGCAGTTTGGCTTTTGCCATTTGCGAGGCAATAGTACGTTTCCAAATCAGCTCGTACAAACGATTTTCGTCATTGCTCATTTGTACACTGCTGCGCTCGGCATAAGTTGGGCGAATGGCTTCGTGTGCCTCTTGTGCGCCTGCTTTTTTGCTTTTGTATTGTTGTGTATTAACATATTGCTCACCATACAACTTCTCGATGGTATCTGCTAGAGCGGTTAATGCGGTTTCACTTAGTGTAGTAGAATCCGTTCTCATGTAAGTAATATGCCCTGCCTCATAAAGACGCTGTGCCACCGACATGGTGCGAGATACAGAGAAGCCCAACTTTCGGCTGGCTTCTTGCTGCAAGGTAGAAGTGGTAAACGGGGCAGCTGGTTTTCTGTAAGCAGGTTTTACAGCTATATTGTCTACCTTGTAAGTAGCAGGTTTGCACTGCTCCAAAAAACGCTGGGCCTCTTGCTCGGTGTCAAAATTATCCTTGAGATTGGCTTTGAACGAAACTTTTTTGCCGTTTTCATCTTCTACTTCAAATACTGCTGTAACTTTGAAAAAAGCTTTGGGGGTAAATTTATTGATTTCACGTTCACGTTCTACCACCAATTTTACCGCCACAGATTGCACGCGCCCAGCAGAGAGTTTGCCACGCACCTTGCGCCACAATAAGCCTGACAATTCAAACCCCACCAAACGATCAAGCACTCGGCGCGCTTGTTGAGCATTGACCAAATCAACGTCTACTTTGCCGGGGTTTTGTATGGCTTTTTGTAAGGCGGGCTTGGTGATTTCTCTAAAAGAAATACGTTTGGTAGAATCTAGGGGCAATTTGAGCACTTCCGCCAAGTGCCAAGAAATGGCTTCTCCTTCACGGTCTTCATCCGTTGCCAACCATACTTCATCTACTTTTTTGACCCAGTCCTTCAATTCTTTTACCACTTTCTGCTTGCCAGATGAAATAGCATAATTGGGTTTGTAGCCATTCTCAATTTCAATGGCTTTTTTATCTTTAGAATCTTTGATTAAATCTCTAATGTGTCCATAACTGGACTTGACTGTAAAATCCTTGCCTAAAATTTTTTCAATTGTCTTAGCCTTGGCAGGAGACTCTACAATAAGTAAGTGTTTTGCCATTTGCAAACGCTGTTTTTAGTATTCTAAAATGCTTCAAAGTAATTATACATAACATCTAAGCCATTTTTTTGTTTGATTTTCGGGGATTTATCCTTTGTCTTTCATTGAAGTTGTTTAAAAATTCGAGGTAGAATGATAAATAAGTGCTTGGAAGTCAAGACAAAGCTCGGTTTTGGTTTCGTAGCTGGAAGCTACGAGAGCAAAAGTAGCTGAAGTATTTGGCTTTCAATGGCTTGTTTAGCAGCTATTTGGGTATTTTTAAACAACTTCATTGGCTTTATTAGCTGTTTTTTACTTTGTTTGCACCTATATTATAATAGTATACCTTGCAAAAGTAAGCTTTTTTTTCAGAGTGACAAGCCTGTTCCTGTATTGTAGATGGAATTTTGAGTAGTAACTGCTATCTATTTATTCCAATTAGTTGCTCATTTTTTGTCAAACTGATCGGTATAATTACCCAACAACACCTTCCTATGTAGATGATAAGAAGGTATTGTTATGCTTACTTTTATTGGTATTGAACGGGCTTAAGTAGTCTTAAAAAAGTTCTCGGACTAAAAAATGATTCTTTTGCACTAGC
>CAYULH010000018.1:0-7616 GCA_964445645.1 uncultured Aureispira sp.
TATGATATAGGGATGGGGGTAACTTTTAGAGTCGCCAGTTGTTTTTCCTTATTAAAAGAAAAATTTATTAACACATCTCCATAAGCTTTTGCTGCGTACTTTCTTCTAACAATTATATTGTTATTATTGATTTGTTTTTTGACTTGAAATTCATCGCTTTTCCACTGACTAAAAACATCAGCTAAATCTTTATCTTGCAAATGACATGCAAATGTTTTTTCCTCTAAAAAAAAAGATTTCATTAGTTTGAATTTTCTTGGCAAACTCCATGATTTCAGTTGCCTTTATAATCCCATGTTCCTCTTTAAGTGATAAAATTATATCAATAGTTTCTCTACCAACACTAATATGCTCTTTAGAAATGCCTAATTCTTCTAATCTTTCAGAGGGAATATTACATCTCATTGGACTCTATCATTAAACGATACTTGATATTTTCTTTATCAAATTTTTTTTTAAGTTCAGTAACAATTTCTCTTTTTGTGTTTTTTGTACCCCATTTAAAAACTAAAAATAAGAAGGTAAATAAAGATATAGGAATGATTGCTGATTCTAGCTTTGGTTCTTGCGAATTTATTAATAGTAAACAAATTAGAGGTATTAATGCAAATAATAAATAAGACTTTGGAACAGGACTAATTTGTATTTTTAAAGTTTTTTGTTCTTTAGAATAAGAAATGTACACATTATCAGTTCCATAGGTTTTGCTTGAATATTTTCTTATTAGGATTTCCTCGTCAGATATGTTTTTCTTAACATAAAAACAACCACTCTTCCAATCTTTGAAAAAATCTTTTAAAGAGCTATTGGATAGTTCACAATGGATATTGAACTGTTGTTCAAATGGAGTTGTTATGTTCATGATTAATTATTGTTATTATTTGTCTCTTCCTCCCAAAACCATTTTTTAAAGTTATCCTTACCTGCTAAAATTCCTTGAATAATATTAGCTCTTTGTTCAAGTTTCGTTTCAGATAACAATACATCTACAACCTCTCTTGTTAATCCAATTTCTTCTAATTGCTCTGGCGTGTATCGTTCTAAGCCTTCTTGTGTAATACTTAAAGCCATATTGATAGCAACATCTCTAACAGTCATTCCCATTGTGAGTAAGTCGGTTATACCTCCTACAGTCAACTCTAAAGTAGAACCTTCTTTTCCAGTCCAAGGGTCTTTTCCTTCCATAAAGTTAGTAAGAGCGCGGCTTAATTTTCCAAAACCAGAATATTTCATAACAAAGGTAGCAGCCCCTCCTGCAACACCAGTCATTTGTTGCACCCCTTGCTTTTGTTCAGGAGTTTGAATAGGAGAAATTATTTGTACCTGAACGATTTCTGCTGCAATCATGTAAATCGTAAATTTAACAACAGCCCCACCATTGGCATTGGTATATCCTGTTAGCTCAAAACCACCACTTCCTTTTTTTACAGACACTAAGCTCCCTGCACATTCATAATTTTTGATAGCGTGTTGGTAACTAGCACTGTCTTTATAATCCTTGTTGTTTATTCTTAGTATTTCTTTGACCAAATCCTCTGCCGAAACATTGGGATTTTCCATCACCCAGTCCAAAAGCTTTTCTGTCCAGAAAGCAGAGTGAACCGCAACTTTTAGACCATGAATTTTCCCATTTTGAGCTTTTCTACAGGAACATTTTCTATCATAGAGCTATCTATAATATCATCACTTGTACTCCATTCGTCCAATACCGTTTCTTTGGTAGCGTTCAATGTATTTTCGATAGCTTGCTGTTGAGACAGCTCCTTTTCTTTGTGATTTATTTGCTTATTGATTTTTTTAAGCGTCTGATTGATATTGTCGAGTTGCTCTTGCTCCCAAGTGCTTATTTCGCCATCTTCTAAGAATAATTTTTCATAATACCTAATCGTATCTTCGTATTTACGAACTTGCTTACGCAGCTTTTTTAGTTTTTCTAGTTGGTCATCCATAGTTTTATTGGTTTGGTTTTGTCTGCTGTGTTGGTTGTGAGAACGGCTGTTTTTTTTATAATTTTTCGATATCCTCGAAGGATAGACCTGTTGATTGAGCAATTATCTCAATTGAAACACCATTCTTTTTGAGTTCTTTTGCTATTTCGATATTTCTTTTCTCCATTCCTTCTTGGAGCCCTTCCGCTCTTGATCTATCAACCACATTTTTGATGTCTCGATAATATTTCAAACTCTCCTCATAAGCTTCTCGCTCTTTGGGGGTGAATTTGGCAATTTCAGCAGCTTCAAATAATTTGGCAAAAATTCGCTCCTGCAATTTTTTCGGACGGTCTTGTAATTGCGATAAATGTGTGAAAATATACATCCATTTATCAAAATGCGTTTCCAGTTCTTCTTCTTTCTTTTTAAATTTTGGAAGCTCTAAATAGACGAATTTTAACTTATCATAAAATACCTCACAACGTTGATTTTTCAATTCTACGATGTGTAAAAATTCATCATCATTCTTATGGTCATCAAAAATAAAATCCAGTATTCCGACCGAGTAAACAGGGTCTAATTTATAATCCCATTGGTTTCTTTTCCCTTGTTCTTGGATCGGAAAAGAGGCATAAAAAACGCTTCTATCTTTAAAATAATTTTGTTCTGCTTTCTGCATTTCGACAATAAATCGCTCTCCTTTATCCCCAATACAATACAAATCGAAGATGGCCTTTCTATCCAATTCCGTTAAACCTTGTTTCTCGCCCGAAGAGTAGGTTAAATCCTTTATCTTTCGGTCAGGAAGTATCTGATTAAGAAAATCAATGAGTAGTGCTTTATTGGGCTCTGAACCAAAAAGCTTTTTGAATCCAAAATCCGTTAATGGATTGATGTATTTCCCTCTTTCTTCGCTCATTCTATGGCTATTTAGTTCAAGTTCAATTTATACAAAAATAGCTGTTTTTTTCGATTTTGTTGTTTTTATTTGGCTGGCATGTATGCCTTGTTCCCATCAGTTTTTTCTTCTTTTGGCAAAAACAATACGCTGCTTCCTACAATTCCATACCATTCTTCATCATCTTGTCTGAGTGTCTTTTTTTTTGGTGAACTTCCTACAATTAATGTGAGAATTTTTAAAATGATACTGTTTGGTAGCATTATTGTATTAATCTTTTTTTTCTATTTTTTTTATTTTTTCAATAACTTCATTCCTGAATTTAACATTATCCTGATATTTTTTTTGTTTCATTCTTTCAAGAATATAGGCAGTTATTGCACCTCCAAAAATTGCGATACCTAATTCTGAAATAATATCAAGGACTATGTCATTAATAAATTCAGCCCAAGTGTTGTGAAATAAGAATTTTAAAACTCGGCTGCTTACTGTAATCACTAAACCAAGAATGAAGAAAAATTTTATGAATTTGCTGTGAAAGTATTCCTTGTCTATAATTAAATCTAAATCACTTGGATTTTTCCTATAATATTCAACAATTTCATCAGTAATTTCAGGCTTCTCTCCAAGTAAAGTCTCTTCTATAATTTTTTTACTTATACTCATTTCAAAATTTTCTTAGTTTTGTCGTTTTTCATGGCGAACTCCACATCCACGGTTTGGTTTTGTCTGCTGTGTTGGTTGTGAGAACGGTTTGGCTCGCCGCCGTTGCGTACAATGGCGAGTTAACTATTGTTGGCAGCAGGCTTCTTTTTTTCTTTCCACCAAGTGCTTAAATTATCTCTGAATATTTTACATTTTTGGATTGATAATTTTTCGTTCTCAACTTCAAATTCATCTCTATCTTCAGCTATAAAATTTATCAAATCTATTTCTTGACCGTAAATTGGTTTCTTTACTCTTAAATATGGTTTGAAATATCCTCCTTCGCTTCTCTCGGTTCCGTCAGGTTCAAACCAATTACTTTCTTCGATATATCTTTCAGCAGTTCCAAAATGAACAGGGGTTAATTTTGTTCCCTTTCCCTCAGTCCAATAATATACTCTCCCGTAATACATTGTATGTAAGTATCTTTCAAAAAGTCTTGGTCTAAAATCTTCCGTTCCTAATTCTTCTTCTAATGGAACTATCCATAATATATATCCACCACGCATTGAATATTGGTCAGTTCTATGAATGATTTTCTTTATTGATAGAACACTTGCTTGAACTTCAATGATTACTCCTTTATTTCCAATTCTTCCGCTAATATCAGGTTCAACTTTATTAAATCCTTTTTCATCGTCCTTATTAAAAGTCTTTCTTTCCTCTTCCCATTTTCCTTCTGGAAATCTATTTTGAAGGATTGTACAAATTTCTTTTTTACAGTTTATGTGCAAATCACTTTCTTTACTTCCAACTGGACTTTGTCTTGCTTTATATGCAAAGTGGTCTCGTTTTTCAATGCACTTTCTGACAATTAATTCTTCATATGTTTCTGGACAATAAAATGGACCGTCTTTTTTAGTTGTTGTATTGGCGTGAACAAGGCTATTATCTTCTACTTTTCGAGCGGTCAATTTGATGTTTAAATTTTCTTCATGTTCATCGTAATAGCTCATGTTTATTACTTTTTCATTTTTTCTGCTTGCTGCCAACAGAGTCGATCCGACCGAAGGAAGGATTGACTCGAACGGGTATATACCCAGTAGCCTGATCGATAGGGAAAGGATATTGCGGTTATATATTTTGTTAGCAGCAGTTTTTTAAATATCTAATGCGTAATCAATTTCTTTTTGAATTAAGTCTCCATCAGGAAAATCTAGCATAAATCGACCCATTTCAATATTAGTGATTTTTTTAAAATCAACATAATTTTTTGCATTAAGAACAAATTCAGTTGGTTGATCTTTTGGCAATAAGAGATAGAGAAGTAATAGATAATCAAATTTAGATGTTAATCCTGCATTAAAATCATCAATATATATGTTGGGATTTTTTGAGGCTGAGATAAATTTTAATATGTGTCCTATTTTTGTTAAAAAACCATCTGTAAAGTTACCATATTCTCGTGTGATTTTCTGAATTACAATGTTGTAAAAAGATTGCCTCCCAAATTCCAAATCCTCTTCAAATTTAATTTTATAAAAATTTATCGAACCAATTCCCCTTAAAGCATCTTTTGCAGATGGAGATTCGTAATTAACAGATCCAACATAGTTCTTTATATATTCCCATCTTTCGTTGTTATTTCTTTTTTCCATTTCGTTAATGAAAATGGACTCTATTTTTTTTATTTCATCAAAGTCAAATGAGTATTTTAAGTCAAGAAATAGTTTAAAAAGATCAATGTCCTTATAGTTATTCCTTAAAAGTTCTCTTCCTAGACTAACCATTTTATTAGATAGCTCTTTCGCAATTTCTTCACATATAGCTTTGGTAATATTTATTCCTTTTATATCTTTGTTTTTAATAGTTATGGTGCTATTATTTATAAAATATTTAAATTCATCGATGTATCGATAAAAGTTATTTTTCTCATCTATTTTTTCTTCTCGATTTATTGAAGAATCTCCTTTTATATGAGGAACAAGTATATTGCAATACTCAAAGAAAGAGTACAAGTATGTAATTACTGTGCTTCTAAACATTATTGCGATGTATTCTTCATCTAGTTCGGAGGACTCATGAACCATATTTCTTAACTTGTAAGCTTTATTTAAATCATAAGGCTTCCCACGGTCAGTTTCTAGAATATTAGAGGAATCATGTAGTATTTTATCGGGACGATTATTTCTATAATCTTTTATTAATTTATCCAGTTTTAGAATAACATCCTTTAATCCTTTTCTGCCCAAAGAGTAGTAGCCAGGTGCATCAATAAAGAAAATAATCTTTTTCAAAAAGGGCTCTAAGCTTGTTGAAACTTCTTTGATAATGGATAATTTTTCTTTATAAGAGGTAGAACCAACAATATATTTATAGAGACAATTTAGAAGAGTATAATCTAAGGCTGCTAAGTTTTTTTCAGGTACAGGAGTTTTTATAAAGTCAAGAAAATGAATCACTCCATTTTTAAATGAAAAGGAATAGGTTGCAGAATGATTCTGGAAATCTTTCTTAAATCTTCGAGTAATTGTGTCAATTAATTCTTTGTATTCTTCACTTGTCATTATTATAATATTGTTTTAATTTTTTATATAAAAAATAAAATAATTTTTAATGTGGGTAGATTTTTTTTGAATTGCCGCCAACGCCGAGGCTCGCCGCTGTTGATTACAATGGCGTGTTAGCCCTAGTTTTGGGAGGCTTTTGGCACTCCACGGGTGGGGTAAGCATCAAATAAGCACAAACACCACCCACCCCTTAACAAAAAACATAAACAACCAACCCAACCCGCACCCACACAACAATAGTATAGATAACCACCTAGTCAGAATCCTCACCCAATTCTAAAAATAACAATTAAAAATAAAAAACATAAAAAAACCTTCACCCAAAACAAAAAAGACACAACTCAAAAGAGCCTGTCTTTATGCCTGTGAATGCCACAAACCAGCCTACATAGCCGGCAACTCCACAAAAAAGTCCGTTCCTTTCCCTTCCTCCGATTGGAAGTAGATTTTCCCCTTAGCCATTTGTACAATCGTTTTGGACATGGCCAAACCAATGCCAGTACCCGAGCTTTTGGTTGTAAAGTTAGGCACAAAAATATCGTCTTTTTGGGCATCAGGGATGCCACAGCCATTATCAGAAACCCGAATGAGTACGGTTTGATTAATCATTTGCAGGGCTACTTTTATAATACCGGGTTGGTCATCAGGAATGGCCTGAATGGCATTTTTGAGCAAGTTATTGAGCACCCGCATAATTTGGGTTTTATCCGCATAAACAAAACATTCCTCCTCGGTCATATCCAAGTAAAGTTGTACATTTTCCTCCTCCTTAAATAAGCTGTAGGCATTATTGACCAATTCATTGAGGAGCAATTGTTCCTTATTGGCTTTAGGCATTTTGGCAAAGGTGGAGAATTCCGAAGCGATGTGTGCCAAACTATCAATTTGCTCAATGAGTGTTTTGGACACCCGTTGCACCATTTTTTGCGCCTTTTCGGGGTTGGTGTTTACCACGCGCTCTAGCAATTGGATGTTGAGTTTCATGGGCGTGAGCGGATTTTTGATTTCGTGGGCAATCTGTTTGGCCATTTCTCGCCAAGCACTTTCCCGTTGGGAGCGGGCCAATTCTTTGGTACTTTCCTCCAATTCAACAATCATAGAATTGTAACGATCCACCAATTCCCCAATTTCATCTTTGTTTGTCCAAATCAACGGCTCATTCTTCTTGCCCAACTCTACGGCATCCAACTTGGCCCCAATCACCGAGAGCGGATTGGTCACGGAGTTGGCAATAAAGAAGGCTGCGCCCCCTGCAATGAGCAAAAAGATGACATATACATTGAGCAAGGTGCCCAGAAACTCCGCCACATCTTGAGAGCCAATATTGCGAGAGCCGGCCAAATCATAGGGCAGATTGAGGTAGGCGATGGTCACATCTTGTTTATCCTTGAGCGGCACATAAGCCGATAGGTAACTAAAGTTATTAATAACCTCTTCTTGAGATACCAAGTTTTGTTGCTCGTTCCGAAGGCGTTGGAAGGCAATCGGATTCATCTTGCGACTAATCAGGTGGCGTTCAAAAACCACCTTTTCGGAAGAAGTGAGCAGGTTGCCCCCAAGGTCATAGATATT
>CAYULH010000018.1:7647-12501 GCA_964445645.1 uncultured Aureispira sp.
AAAAACGACAACAATATGCCAAACTCTTGGCATCGGGGAGTTTGGGCACCGAGTCTTGGCCTTCGTGAATTTGCCACACGGCTGTTCTAGCTGTGCTGCTAATTTTACGCAGAAGACGAGATTTGTGATAATCGTCGTATTCACTACTATAATAAAGGATAGTAATGATGGCAATGGCGACAAAAGAGGCCAATGTCACCATAATAATCCCTCGTTGGATTTGCTCTCGCAAAGAATTCTCAAAGTTGGTACGAATAAATTGTTGTTGAGCAATCCTAAAGAGCAATATATTGGCAATTTGCAAGGACAGCAATAAGAAAATACCAAAACAGAAGATGTAGGCAAAAATGGTAAATGCCTTGAATATCTTAAATTCAGGAATGGTAATAATAGCTATATTGGACGGAATTTCCTGTCCACGATAAACCAAATAGTGTTTTCCGCCTTCCAATCCTTGGTTCTTGAGCAATTTGAATTTGCCTGGTTCGGGCAAGGGCATGTCATAATCCAGTTGGGCTTTGAAACTAGAACCATTGGTGCTTACTCGTTCTTGGTATTTGTACAGGGCATAAGTAAACTGGCTGTAGAGTTCGTCCAGTTGGCTCTTGTCTCTACTCAATAACTCAACATAAATATTGGATTTTTTGAAATTTTTTCTGGGTGTAAATTCAATTACAATAAGGCCCAACAAGGCACCATTTTCTGACAAAGGCAGCTTGGCGAGATAAGAATATTGCCCATCTGGTACAGAATAAAAATGCAAATAGGGATCGGTGGTTTTGCTGCTTTTGTGAATAAAATCCATGACCTCTTCATAAGGTCTAGTTTCTCCTCTGTATGGCCGCCCCTGACTGGTGTAGATATGAACACTGTAATCATAACGCCCAAAGAAATAATTATCTAAGTAACGATAGGTCAACAGCTTTACGGCTTGTCGTCTGGGCGAGGGCGATAAGGGGCTGTTGATAGAAATTTTGAGCGAACCATCATCTAGGATTTTGGGCACCAAGGAACTGAAAATTGTTTCCATTTCCAAGTCGCGTTCCATGGCTAGTTTTTTGGCATATTGTTGCCTTAGGGCAATACCTTTGTCTACATTGGCCCGTTCTACCACTATGGTTATAAACGTAGAAAAAAGCAGCAACCATATACTAATCCACGCCAAGGAAGTGCTTCTTTGTTGGGTAAAAAAGTGCAGGGCAGTCACATGGGTAATTACAGCAAAGGTAAAAATCAATTGATCGACCACCCAACTATCAATAGCCAGAGAAATACTGACTGTGAACAACCAAGCAATACCAAAGAGGCTCGCATGTACCTTGAAGGGCAATTGAAGGGTTTTGAATATTTTGGTAAAGTGGAGTGTGAGAAAAAAGTAGGAGAGCAAAAAGAAGCCAATGCCCGTCAGTGCCAATAATGAATAAAGATTGAGCTTAGAAAAATCATCAAATTCAAACGAAATAAAGGAAGAGAGGACAATATCACGCAAGGCAAATTGAATGCCTGCCAAGCCTGCCACCATAAAGGCATAACCTGCTGCCCCCAAGGCAATTTGTTGCCAAGGAAGATAAGAACGCACATCACTGGCCCGTACTGTTTTGTTGATATACAGGGCATACCAAAACAACAAAGAAATATCAATCAAAAAATCGCCCAATGAGTAAAACCAAATATGATTGGCATCTGATAAACGTTCATTAAAGATGGCATATTCATTGCCCACAAACGGGAAATTATAAATAATACTCACCATCCGAAACAGCAAGAAACTGCCCAGCAATAACAAGGCACTCGAAACCACATAGCCCCGTTTGCGACTCAGTTGCCGAGCCAGCAAGTACACCCCCATCAACAATAAAAAACTACTAAAAAAATAGCACAAAGTACTGAGTATGATATACCATTGATAGGGGTAGTATTCTTGTGCTTTGACGTAGACAATAGGCCGCCCCAAGCGATCCTTGACGGCATAATCGGTAGGCTCCTCACTAATAGCAATAAACTCCGAAACATCCTTGGAAACCAATTCAAAATGATCTTGTAGGTAATCGTTATTAATAGAATAATGCCTGTAAATAGGAATAAGGGCTTCTAAATTATAATGATAAGTGCTGTCATCAATCAAAAAATCGTAAGGGCGATGAATTTTGAGATAGACAGATGCATTCATCTCATAAGGCTCAATGGTATCGGTACGAGTGTAACGAATATCTGATTGGTAGGGCAGAATATTATTGTTGTTCCAATAAACAATAGAATCCCGATCATTGTAAATCAGCAAGGTGTAGGGTTTGTTGATATACTTGGCAACGGTATCACCTATTACATAGCCCTCTACTGCATTGAGCAGCAGAGCACCATTGTTAAACAAGCCTTCAATTTCTGCTTCTGCCTGATGCAACTCCGCTTCGATAAGGCTGGTATAAACGGTAGGATCAGGAACTTGATGGGCAGATTTTTCTATGATTCCTCCAATAGAAAAACCAATAATAGATAATGCTAAACACCAAATTATAGGGCGAAAGATAAGAGGACTAGATGTATTGGAATTGGACATAGAAATCTATTGCAGGCGGCTTGGACAATAAACCCGATTTTGGATTTTTAGGATGCTTGGCGCAAAATATGCTTTTTCCTACAAAAATTATTCCTGCTTATGGATAACCTCAACAACAAAAGAGCAGCCCCTACAAGACTGCTCTAATATACACAAAAACGTAAAATATCGTTTTTTAACGTAAAAATACGTTGAATAAGGCAAAAAAATGAGCTGACACTCCGTATTCTAAGGTTTATTACAATTTAAAGCGCAAGGGCAATTTGAAAGAAACAGCTACATTTTTACCATCAATTTGGCCGGGTTTCCAGATGCCACCTTCTTTTTGCATTTGTTGGAGTACACGCAAGCCTTCTTCATCCAAGGCTTTATTTTCAGTAGATTTAAGAATTTCTATAGCACCAATAGTGCCATCTGCCTTCACTACAAAATCTAGCACCAACATACCTTCAGCCCCAGCATCTTTGGCACTTTTAGGATATTTTAGATGGTTATAGATGTACTCCATGAGCTTTTGGTTAGAACATTGCTTTTGTGCCTCTTTATCGCTATTCTCACAACTAGCCAAATAAGGGTATGAATCTGGTTGGGTATGAACTTTGGTGTCTACGTTTTTTTGGCAAGCCACCGTCCAGAAGGAAAAACTGAAAACGAGCAAGCTTAGGGCATACTTTCTAAGCGGAAAATGAACAGAATTTTTTGTCATCATAATAATGCGTTTTTTTAAGGAAGAATGAAAAAAAGGATGGACTAAGGGCAGCATGGGCGCTACCGACTGATCGAGCAATAAGTGGCCGTACTGGTGTACAGATGTTTGATGTAATACTGCTTGATCGGCCAAATACTCGTGCTGGTCACGCAAGGCCATCTTGTATAAAATCAAAATAGGATTGAACCAAAATATTAATTGTAATAATTCTACCAGCAATACATCAATAGTGTGAGCTTGCTGAATGTGTGCGGCTTCATGGGCAATGATACAATCGTAATTTTCGGAATCTTGTACCAAGGTGTGGGGAATAAATAAGTAATGTGCAAAAGAAAAGGGCGGGTATGGCTCTTGCATAACAACTAGTTGATAATGATGATGTTGTTCTACTTGCCCATTGTTATAAATAGCCTTAATCTTGTACAAGCCACGTACAAAACGCCCCCCAAAAAAGGCCACACCAAGCCCATATATCACCAAAAGCACAACGAAGGAAGAACTATTGGTAGTAGTTGCCTCCAATGTTTCTAGGGCAGGGGTAGCCAATTCCGACAAATTGATAGGAGCCAAAAAGACCGTTGCCATTTGATTTTCAAAGCTCAACAAAGGCGCTACCAAACCCAATACCAGTGCCAGTAGGAGATAGGCACGATTGTATGCAAATGTCTTTTCATTGGACAATAACAAAGCATAACAGCCATACAAAACAATCCAGCAACAAGTGCTTTCTAATAAATACATCAACATAACATAGAAGATTGGTGGGGTGGGATAGATAAAAACTACTGCTTCTTTTTCTTAGAAACCTCGTCCTGTTCTTGGTGCTGGTCCAAACGTTGAGCCATTTCAGCCAAATCATTGACCGATAAGTCCTCTTTGTTGACCAAAAAAGAAACCAGACGTTTGGCAGAGCCTCCAAAATAATTCTTGAGCAAATCGCTCAAATTCTCCTTGCTGTACGCTTCTTTCTGAATGATTGGAAAATACTCATACGTCCTTCCATAAGCCTTGTGGTCCAAAAAACCTTTCTTTTCCAAAATTCTTACTACTGACGAAATGGTACTATGTGGCGGCTTGGGATCTTGTGGCAATTGCTCTATAACATCCCGAACCGTACAACGCTCCAATTGCCAAATAATGTGCATAATCTCTTCCTCTACCCGTGTTAGTTTATTCATCTGGCCTTTTTTTATGTTAAAACATATAACACCTATCTTATCAACACTACTAAGGTATAACTTATTTTTACAAAATACAACTTTTTGACCCGTTTAATAACGTAAAATTACGTTGAATTAAGCACAAAAATAACCTAAGTAACACTTAGGCTGTTTATAATCAATCAGTTATCACTTGCTTTCTTGAAATGAAAATCATCTTCAACAGAAGAGCTTTCCCACGGAATTTGCTGTCCCTGTGAAGCTTTACGCACATTTTTACGCACCTTCTTGAATACATCTTCAAGGCCTTCAACAAGAATGCCTCGGCGGAAATGGTTTCGATCAACACCATGGGGGATCGCACCCTGTTTTTCGATTTTCTGCCCATGGGCCTTGGAAAGATCAGGGGCTGTGAAGTCAAGATTCAA
>CAYULH010000018.1:12511-52326 GCA_964445645.1 uncultured Aureispira sp.
ATTGTCGCCAGTGCCATCCAAAGCCACAGAACCCGGAGCCGTAGAAAAGGCAATAAAGGAATTGTAAGGAGCAGAGCCAATAGAGGCTAGGCCATTATAACTCTCGTGTTTGGATTTGGCAAATTCCTCCTTGTAAGGATTGTCACGGCAAGCATCCAAGATGATAATATTCATGCTGTTTTGGGCATATTCCAATTCGGAAAGCACCCGCCCCAAGTCTACCGATTCAAACTCAATATCTTGTGCTTTGTGGATTTCGGCA
Source organism: uncultured Aureispira sp. (assembly GCA_964445645.1). Lineage (GTDB taxonomy): Bacteria > Bacteroidota > Bacteroidia > Chitinophagales > Saprospiraceae > Aureispira. Next base: position 12,774 of record CAYULH010000018.1, read on the forward strand.
TTGACAGGCACCAAAAAATTACGCCCATCAGATTGTAGGCCATGCCCTGCATAAAAGAAAAGCCCTACACCACCACGCTCTTTGAGTATTTGCCCAAACTCACGAATGGCTGTTTTCATAGTTTTTTGGTCCAAATCGGTATACAAATAGGCATCAAAACCCGAGCGTTGCAATTCCTCCGCCATCGCCAAGGCATCATTTCTAGGATTTTTGAGTGGACTTTTGTTGTATTTGCTGTTGCCAATAACTAAGGCAGTACGAACCAAAGCACTATCTATAATTGTTGATGCCTTAAAATATTGACCATCATAATTATTAGAAGTGCTGACTCCAAAAGGTGCAGTAGGGCTATCGTTATCTGAGGTACCATCAGCAGCAACTACAGCCGTATGCTTTTCGACCAATTCTCGTACAAAAGTACCATCTTTCCAAATGCCCTTCCTTTCTGTGCCATCCTTGAAGGTATAAATCCCTTCCCCATTGCGGACATTATTTTTATATTCGCCAATGTATTTCTCACCTGTAGACCAGATAAATGTACCATAACCCTGCCGTTTTCCATTAACAAAAGGCCCCTTGTAAACACTGCCATTTTTGCCATAATAAGCCCCTCGGCCATGAGGCACCGAATTCTTGAATTCCCCAATATACTTATCCCCATTTCTATACACAAAACGCCCCTTACCATTCTCACAATCGCCAATAGTACAGCCCCGTTGCGTCTGTGCAAAACCGTCCAATGCCCACAACAATAAAAATCCAGCAAAAAAAGAAGTAAAAAAACTCATAATACAGTATCAATTTTAAAAAAAAAGAAAAGCATTCTGCCACCCCAGTACAGACGCATAATCATGCGTCTCCCAAACCACCCCAGTACAGACGCATAATCATGCGTCTCCCAAACCACCCCAGCAAAAACGCATAATCATGCGTCTCCCAAACCACCCCAGCAAAAACGCATAATCATGCGTCTCAACTATCGTTCCAGCCCAACAAAAAAATATTAAGAGATAGCCAGCATCAAGCCTCCTTATTCAGAAGGCGGCCGTTCCTCCTCTCTAGGTATTTCATCCGTTTTTTCTGGATTTATCTCTTTTTGATAATTTAAATCCTCCACAATTTCTTCAATTATTGCATCATTTTCCATTGGATTATCAGACAAATCCAGATGATCTATCATTTCTCTTATTTGATAATAAGAAGGAGGTGCAGCGGTCACTCTAGCATTGGCCAATTCATTCAATTGTTTGCGAGAGAGATTTTTTAGCGAGCGTTTTTTGCCACGTTTTAGGGCACGAGCAAAGGGCTTGGGCTTGATGGCAACATTATTATATTGGCAGACGGCTACAATAAACTCTGCCCCTAGGAAAATCAATTGAGCCGAATAGGAAACCCAGATCAAAATAGCAATAACAGAACCTGCCGCCCCATAGGCCGAAATCATATTGGTTTTGCTCAGGTATATTCCTATTAAGATTTGACCAATAGAAAACAAAACAGCAGCAAAGAAAGCTCCTATAGCAACAAATTTCCAACGCAACTGCACCGCAGGCAATATTTTGTAAAGCAAGGCAAAAAACAGGGTAATTATAAAAATAGAAACGGCCAAATTGAGCCCAACAAACAAATAATTGGTTAGATACTCAATATAAGGCACCAATTCTGAAGGCAGCCATTGATGCAGCCATTGTTGATTGGCAATAACAAAATCACTAATCTTGAGCACCAAAGCATTGATTATAATAGATAAAAACAACAAACCACCAATACTCAGCACCATGGCCAAGGTCAAAACACGATTGATAAGCACCTCCAAAATACGCATTTTGGCAGGGGTAGGCTCTACCTCAAAAATAAAATTGAGGGTATCTTGCAAGGCATAAAACACCCCTGTAGCAATAAAAACCAATACCAAAACACCTAGCAAAGCCGCCCACCAGCTATTGTCGGGCGGGCCAATATTTATCACTGCTTTTTGTATCTGAGTAGCAGCATCTTCGCCCACCGTTCCTACAATATTGCTGTAGATTTCTCCACGCACAGCCGCCTCTCCAAAAAAGAACCCTACAATACCTACAATAACAATAATCAATGCAGGCAGTGAAAAAATGGTATAATAGGCCAAAGCTGCCCCTAATCTAAATACACGATGTTCATTATAATTATTAATGGTATTGCGTAAAATAGTATAAATAGGGTGCAGAATAGGATGGAGTAGCCTATGATAATAAATGGCTCTAATAAGCCCAGAGAGGCGTTTTCTTGTTTTTTTTAGAAAAGAATTCATCCTTCAGATAATCGAATATGAAGTAGTTTAACAATTAGGCTTGTTCTAATAATACCGCCGCTCCCGTGCCAAGTCCACCGGCTGTTGTTGCCAAACCATAGTGCAAATCAGCCGTTCGTTGCATTTGTTTGGCCAACGATACTACTGTTCTCACAGCTCCTGCTCCAATAGGATTGCCTATAGATAATGCCCCTCCATGAGGATTGACAACTGTAGGCGACAACCCCAATTCTTGTATACCCAACAAAACCTGTAGAGCAAAAGATTCACTGTATTCTACCCAATCCAAAGATGAAGCAGATAATTGTGCTTGTTGGAGCAGTTTTTTGCTGGCGGCTACCGCCGAATAACTCATTTGGTTGGGATGACAAGCTGCACTGGCCCAATGCCTGATTTTTGCCAAAGGGCGCAATTGCTGTTGTTCAACAAAACGCTCGGAAGCCAACAAAAGCAAGGCGGCACCATCGCCCACACGAGCTGCATTACCTGCTGTAATATACTGCCCTCCTTTGACAATTGGAGGCATTTTGGTCAATAAAGCTGAAGATAATACCCGATGTTGTTCATCTTTAGCATAAGAAGCACAAGAAATAGGAAGTGGAGCTATTTCTTGTGCCCAGATATTTTGCTCCAATGCCGCCTGATAATGCAATCGACTTTGTTGGGCATACTTATCTTGTGCCACCCTCGAAATCTGATACTTTTGAGCCAGCAGTTCGGCTGTTTGAGCCATAGACAAGCTTATAGGAGCTAGTTTGGGGTTGACAAAACGCCAACCAATCATGCTATCCACACGGCGCTGGTCTGTCTTGCTGATAACCCAAGGACTTCGGCTCATGCTCTCTACACCACCCACTACATAACAATCGCCTTCGCCCAAGGCAATTTGGCGTAAGCCCATAAGAATAGCCTCCATGCTAGAGGAACATAAACTATTGACGGTGAGAGCTGTACTGTTATAATCTAAGCCTGCGAGAAAGGCAACCATTCTAGCAATATTTCTATTGTCTTCTCCTGCCTGATTGGCACAACCTAAGATGATACCATCTACCAAATTTGGAGCAACAGTGGCCTGTTGTAGCAATGCTTGCAGCACCACTGCTGCCAAATCATCGGGCCGCCAATCTGCCAAGGAGCCGTGCAGTTTGCCCACAGCACTACGCAACGCCCCAATTAGGTATATTGCTTGTTTTTTGTTGTTCATTTGAAGCAAAATATTAATTTTGCAAGTGTTTTGGAGTTGGCAGAATTAACCTTTTCCATGCTCCATTGGTTATTTTTTTATCTAATAAAATAGTATCATGGGTCAAATACAACGTATACAATCTATTTATTTACTAATAGCTGCCCTAGCAGGTAGTGCATTGTTTGGACTTCCATTTGCTACCGCTCCTGCTCAACAAGAGGGGATGCTAGTAGATGGAGCATTTGATGTCAACGATCATATTGGTTTAATCGTGTTAACTGTTTTGGTAGTTCTACTATCCTTTGCAACCATCTTTTTGTACAACAATAGAGTCTTGCAGATGAATCTGGGCAAACTCAACCTAGTATTGTTATTGGGTTTGGTAGGACTAGCAGGGTATCTTTTTTCTACCATATCAGTAGCTACCTCCTTAGGTATTGGATTGGTTGCCCCAGTTTTAGTACTTGTTTTTGTGGTATTAGCCAATAGAAACATCCAAAAAGATGAAAAACTGGTGCGTTCGGCCGATCGGTTACGTTAAGCAGAGAACCTTATCTTAGATAACGCCATACAGAGGAGAGGAGCGAGAACTTTTACAAAGGTTCTTGCTCTTTTTTTTGTATAAAATCAATGGTCAAACCCAAAAATAATAAAATGAAATTGGGAATAGCCACCACCCAATAATTAGCAATGGTTTCTTTCATGTCGCTTTTTTCTCGCTCCCATATTTGCTCTCTCAGTTCGGGAGAAAGCCCTTGCATATTGATTTCAGAAGGTTGTATACTAGGCAATTGATGGGTTCTTATTTCTTTAAATTTATAAGCAATCAGACCTGCCCCCAAAATACCTACCATGCTGCAAATGTACAGCCATTTGGAAGGAAAATTTGGCCGAACCAATTTTTGAATAAACAAGCCCAATCCCAAAATAGTAACGGCATAAAAAGGCAAGACATAAACCAATAATTCATTGAGCCGAATGTAATACACATTTACATTGGTTTGAGCAAAAATAGGAGTGGTTTGAATTATTAATAATAATAAAATATAAAACCGAATAGACATTGGTTGTTTGTTTTTATGGATGATAATTATTGAGCTAGTTATTGGTCTGTTCTAAAGATTGGAATTCAAATGTTTGAATTATTTTTATAGTAATTATCTTATAAATTTCTTGTTAAGGAAAATACTTGCTTCTTTTTATCAGAAAAATGTATTTAGTTCAATTATTTAAAAAACAATCCTTGGCTAAGTTACATTTAATCCTTAATTTAATGCTGTATTAAACCGTTCAATTTAGCAATGGTTTATTGCAGGCGCATTTTTCGACCTAATACATTCCAGAAACTGGAATTGTTCAATCAAAAATTGAACACAAGCGCATTTTTTAGACCTCTAATTCCACTATTGGAATTGTTCAATCGACTAATTTATCATGGCAGATAATGGTAATGGCTTAGGTGCTCCTACAGAGGAGACCGATGAAAGAGTACATGCTCCCAAACAATACGACCGAAGCAGAAAAGTTGGATCAGAAGCTTATGCGGATGATATTGATAAGGCTCTATTTGGCATTAATACCAAGGTAGAGTTTAATACTTTTGGCGGTGTAGGTCATGCAACGGCTGGCAACAACCAACAACCTAGTGATGCTGTTCTGGCCGAAGAATTGGCTCGTAGAACTACGCCTCCAGCTGAATCAGATGGAGTTAGTATGAACGCATTGGGAGCATCTGCTTCCCCCACGGCTACATCAACAGGAACTGAACTGAACACACTTGGAGCAACTGCTCTTCCCAAGCAGGGAGTAGATGATAGTTGGGAAAAGCCAGAAGGAGTAGATAAAGTAGAAGCAGATGTAAGTGGTGGTGCCACACCGGGTTCTACTGCTCCACAAGGGGATCCTGCTGGAGATGCCGCTGTTGCCAAAGACGATGCCGTACTAGCAGAACAGGCCAAAAAGCAAGGCGGGGAAGCTCCGGGGGGAGCTGGACCAGCCAAAAAAAAGGAGGCCGAAAAGAAAATGGCGGCCAATTCTAGTCTTGTCAGTAAAATCATGGGGGAATACGAAAAGGTTAAAACCGAATCCGCTGATGGTGACAAAACTATAAAGGCCGATCAAACCAAAGAAGATGAAAAAATAGTAAAAGAAGAACAGGAACGCCTCAGAAAAAAGAATAATGAAACAAAGCCACCAGACGAAAGCAACACAGATGGTAGCACTACACCAGACACCACTACAACAGACGGAAATGACGTAACCACAGCAACACAAGACTCTGGAAGTGGTAGCGAAGCCTCTGCCACTGAAGTTGCCGAGGCCGAAAAAGCAGCACAACAAGCCGAAGCAGACAATGTGTTTAATGGGGATTTGACTGACGAAGAAAAACAACAACGAGACAAAGAGGAGGCACAACTGGCTGCTAACAAAGAGAAAAAGCAAGCTGCTCGAAATAAGGGGCTAAATGTGGGGAGAAGTGTAGGGTACGGAGCCATTGTAGAGAATAATGGCAAAAAAATAACACCTTTTGGCCCCGATGAAGAAAGTATCAAAGCTGCACTACCTGAGTTTAGGGACAAGCATACTAAAGAAGCACAGGCGCAGGGGGATTTCTATTACTCAGCTTATGCTCATGGATATAACGAGGGCATGGAGGAAGGTATCAGACTCAAGAAAGAAGCTGACAAAGCCGCTAGAACCAACCAACTGGCCAATGAGAAAAAAACAATTGAATTCAAAGTAGGGGGAATTCTAGGAACTGCCTGTGGGGCAGCCGCCGCCAAGCGCGAATCTACTATTGATGTCTCTTATGAAGTGCCTGTAAAAGATGCTCAACCAGAAAAAGTAGTGATACAAGGCCCGCTCAATCCAGTACGCTCGGCCGTTATGGGAGAGAAAAAAACACCCGATGGCAAATTAGAAGGGGATGCCTTGCAACGTAGTTTTATGCAAAGCTACAATATGGCGCAAGATACACACAGCAAGCAAAAAAAGAAGGGCCCTGAAAAAGATGCCGATTACACAGCAGGTTATGATAGAGGCTACAAGCTCGGCACACAGGTAGCCGAAAAAACAGAACAAGACCCTGCTTTGGTAGCTGAGAAAGAAAGTTATAACAAGCTTCCAGAAGATGCCCCAAAAGCCAAAAAACAAAACAAAAATGGCTTTTATGCGGGTTACAACAGAGGGCAAATAGATGTAGAAAACAAAAAAGCAAAAGCCAAGAAAGATGCCATCAAAGAGCGCAATGAAGACCCTAGCTTCAAGTCGGGCTTTGCTACTGGAAGTATGCAGGGATTTCTCAAGGCAATTCTAGATCCTTCTGGAACAGACTTGCTAACCGCCCTGCAAGATCCAAAGGTGATGAAGGAGGGGGGCGTACCCGAATTCTTCCCCATTCCAGATGTGATTCGTGCCAATATCATTGCCGTAATACAGGGCGGATCGGGAGACAAAGCTATCAATGAGCTTATCAATAAGCCCAAATTTAAAGAAGGGCAACTGATTGGTTTTAACCAAGGTTATGGCAATGGGGAGCAAAATAGAATGACGTTTAAAAAACAACAATTTAGACTGCATCCCGATTATCAAGAATCCCAGAAATTTGTGTATTCAGAGGCTGATCCAATATCTGGCGAAGTAGTGGATATGAATATGGGGCATCTGGAAGCACACCTGACAGCTGATTACAGAGCACTTCAGAAGCAAGAAAACCGCTCGGCAGAGGAGGAAAAAAAACTAAAAACGTATGATAAAACCCTCAAAGCACTAGCAGCAGAAACCGCCAAGCAAAGTGAATTTTACCAACGGGGCGTTATTGATTCTTACAATAGTACCTTGCCCGCAGAGGAAAAGCGTATCAAAGACGCTGCCGTCCAAAAAGCACACAGCGATCCTGAATATTTAGAGGGGTTCAATTGGGGGGAAGCTATCGGCAAATCACTCTTTGAGGCCAAGGAAAAAGTAAAAGAACTGCGTAGAAATGGGATCGATATTACAGCCCGAAACCAAGCATTGAACAAAAAACGCCAACAGGTTAATAAAGATGCCCAAAAAAAGGGCAAGAAATACTTTGATGGCTATGCACGTGGCTACTCGGATATATTGCAAAAACTAGAAGGGGGAGAGAAGAAGAGTGACATGGGCAATGACTTGACCGATTCCAAAAAACTTACAAGAAATATTAATAAAGATGTCTATAAATTAGATCCAACTGCTGCCAAAAAAGCTTTTGAAGAAGGAGCCAAGCAAGGGTATGATCTTTACTTTGAGAATGCAAAAATCAATGTAGAGAAAGGAGTAATAGATACACAGAAGAATTATGACACACTAAAAAATAAGCATTTTAGCAGTAAGCAAAAATCTTATGCAAAAGCCGATAAAGATCCTAAAACAAAAATAAAGTCAGACGAATTAATCAAATTTTTTGAAGAAGGATACAATTTTGTTAAACATAATTCCAATTATTTAGAATCTCCTAAGAAGTATGGTGCAGGCAAAGGTTTAGCAGATGCCAATCAGTTTAACAATGGATTTAATCAAGCGGTAACAGATGCTGAAAATGAAGCACTAAAAGAACCTACTGGAAAAGATGCTTACAAAGCAGGGTATCAGGCAGGAAAAAAATACGCCCAATACACACAGTTTCGTGCCAATATGATTGGCGCACAGAGCCAAATGCAAAATGATCAAGCGGTTAATGCTGATGGAAGCCACCGCACTAATGTAGATCATACCGACCATGCTGCTACAGAAAATAGCATAGCTGATACCAATGCACTAGGGGTTTTGGGCGACAAATTGGCCGCCGAAGAAGCAGAGAAGATAACCCATGCTTCTGGGCCTGTAGCAATGAGCCAACAAGAGGGAACGTTCTATGAGGTGCATATTGCGGAACACAAATCGCAAGCAAGAGATCTTGCTGATAATAGAAACTGGCTCACAAAAGTTGTTTACCTCAAGGAAGGCATCCCCCTCAAAGGGACAGAACTAGAAGATACGACGGTTTCTGTTGAATTCAAAGATGAATCGGGCAATACTGTTACCAAAACCCTGAGCAACAAACCAGAGGATATTAACATTGCTAGGGATTTTTATGGTAATCGGGTACGCTATATTGAGCAGTTGGCGCAAGCCTATGTAGATAAGACCATTGAAGAGGACAGTGTTTTGTCTAGTGAAGGGGCTATGGCTAAAATGGCGCAGTTTTTTTATGGACAACTTTTGGTAGATTATAATGCAAAACTAGAGCAAATCAAACAAGCCTACATCGAAGGTTATACTGAATTGTTTGCTGCTATTGAGACCCAAGGTAAGCCCGATATATTCAAATCTTGGTATTATGATACAGGGTATATCAAAGGGGTTAAAGAGCAAGCTGGCGATAACGAGGAAGTAGAACAACTACACTATCCAACACCTCCTGCCGAGGGCTTGGAAATAGATGAAAATTCAAATGAATACCAAAATGGCTACCTTGAAGGCATCCAAATGGGGCAACAAATAAAAAGTGGCCTAGTTGATCTCAAAAACAATAGAGATACTTTTGCCAAAATGCAGGGCGGCGATTACAAAAGAGGATATGATGAAGGAAGAAAGTTAGGTGTTCAGGTTGCTAAGAAAGCGGCTCTTGAAATGGATAAAAAACCACCATCAGAGCAAGATATAAAAGATAATTTGGCCGAAGAACGCCAAAAAGCAGGACTACAGGTAGACCCTGAATTTGAACGGGGCTATGTAGAGGGTTTCTTTATTGATTATTGGACAACCAGAGATTATGAATATGGTGTTAATTTGGGGTATGAACGCAACCAAAATGGCGCACAAGGAAGTATGCAGCCAGAGGATGGGGTCACTATCAAGGACAATAATGCTTTTATAAATGGTTATAATAAGGGGCGGAGTAATGCACAAATGGGGCGTGCTAAGGATGCTACAGGCGAAGAGGGCGAGGATGAGAATACCTTTGAAGCCAAGGTGAAAAAAGCGGCAATGGATATTGCTTGGTACAATGGTACCATTAGGGCTATGATAGAAATTAATAATGCTTCTCCAAGACTGAGATTCCTAGACAAACTACCGTTAGTGTTTGACAACCATCCACTCTATGGCCAGTTTTCTGAGATCAAATCAATGAAGGCACTTAATATAGATCATTCAGAAAACTCATTGGGAGCTGAAAGTAATATTGGTAAAATATTTCCTTTTCAGATTCCCGAACCCATGAAAATGGATTCTAATGATGACTTATTAAAAATAAAATCTATAAGTAGTCTGTTGCCCAAAATAAATGAAACAAGTATGGGAAGGTCAGAGCAATTGGATAGTACCGCCCTTGCTTACTTGGAAATCATTAAGGGAACTTATGAATTACACAAAGAAAATACTTATCAACAGGCCATGTCTGATATGATAAACCTTACTATGGTGATGGCAAGTGACCCCAGTGGAGGTGGGCCCGATGCTGCCACGGGTGGTGGCAGTGGGGTTGGTAGCAGTGATAGTAGTGATATTGTAGCCGACTTGATGGAAGAATTGGATAGATTGTTTGGTAATGGCAATCGCCAAAACTTTGTGATTGATGACTTCGAATTGATTGATCGTTTTTATGAATTAGAATCCAAAATTGAATCACACCACGATTCTATTAGGGATCAACTAGAGGAGATAGAGGTTTACCAGATGACGATGGAGTATATTTATGATGCCGACACGACCTTGCTTGCTTCAGAAATATACGAATTGGAATTGGACATCAAAGCACTAGAGGAGCAGATTCAACAAGCCGATGCAGCAGAGAAGAAAGCATTGCGCCAAGAAAAAAGAGAACTTGAAAATACGCTAGAGGATAAAAAACGAGAAGAGCGTTTGCAAGGAACTGAAAAAGATAAATTGCAGCGTGATTGGGAACAGGCAGAGCAAGATGTAAAAGACGAAATTGATACCATTCGTCTATTTATGGAGGATAGGTTGTCTTTTGAAACACCATTAGCATCCAATGAAGATATTCTAAAGTATATCAAAATCAACTTAGAAACCTCTCAACAAAGAAATGAAGGAGAACAAGTTTATGAGGATATTGATATTTTTAATAATCTAAAACTACAGGGTGCATTTAATTATGAAGAAGCCTCGGCCTTTGATGCTTATGTGACTGGAGATGGTACCTTGCAAATTAGTGCAGATGCAGAACGCATAAACGTGGGAGATATTAATACAGAAATAAAACGAGAGGGCTTTAAGTTTACGGCCAAGGGATTGGAGCACGATCACAATGACAATAGCTTTACTCTATTTGATGGACATTTGATTACGCCCAAAATCGAAGGTGGTCGCCATGAGGGGGTTACATTAGATTATACCTTCCAAGATTTCCGATTGGAGAAAGGATTGACCATCAAGGCACAAATTGAAAATCAAATTGACAAATTGCAAGGAGGCTAGGCCAAGGCTTTTAGCAAGGTCTGTATTTCAGCCAAGCTATTGTGACGATGCAAACAAATGCGTAGACGTTCGCTCCCTGCCGCTACGGTAGGGCGGCGAATAGGACGCACATCAAACCCTTGTGCTTCAAGGGATTGACTGTAGGCCACAACTGCCTCATTGCCCGGTACCAAGATGCTTTGTATAGCACTTTGACTAGGCAGTGCTGTTCTAGAATTGGGTAAGTTGGCTCTAAAAAATGCAATGCGTTCTTGCAACTCTTTAATCCATTTATTACCATGCTGTTGCAGTTGTTGGTAGGCCCAAAGCACACGCTCAACAGAGTGAGGGCTAGGGGCCGTGGTGTAGATAAATGGGCGTGCATAATTGATTAGGAAATGACGCAAAGTAGTGGAACCCAAAATAGCAGCGCCATAAGCTCCTATGGCTTTGCCAAAGGTATACACTCGTGCAAAAACCTCTTTTTCAATGCCCAATGCACAGCACAACCCTTCACCATAATTGCCATAACAACCCGTGCTATGTGCTTCATCTACTAGGAGATAGGCTTGATAATGTTGGCACAAATCCACCAACTCCAATAAGGGCGCTTCATCTCCATCCATGGAGTAAATAGATTCTACCAAAACAAAAATGGTTTTGCCTTGATGACTTTGCAACAACTCTTGTAGAGCATCCAAATCATTGTGTGGAAAGGCAATAGAAGTAGCGGCCGATAGCTTTAAACCATCGTGCATACTGGCATGGATTAGGGAATCGTACAAAATAACATCTGAACGTCTGGGGATAGCACTGAGCAAACTCAAATTGGCACTGTAGCCTGAATTGACGACCAATGCTGCTTCTGCTCTATGAAAATCTTGTAGTAGATGCTCCAATTGATGGAGTAGGGGGTAATGGCCGCTCAATAAGCGTGAACCTGTAGAACCTGCTTTGTTGGAGGTGCTTGGTGCTTCCAAACGGGCCAAACTCAAATAATCATTAGAACAAAAATCTACTAAATGTGCCTTGTATTGTAGCGAACGCCAATTGCCTGCCGATTTTCTGCGCTCCAATAAACTTTGTAAACGTTCCTCTATTGTCATATAAATTAGAAATGATACCAGAAAGTGTGTAGTTAAATAACTTATCCAAGAACAAAGGTAAGGTCAAGAAGTTTTATTTATTGAAGCTTAGTTATTTTTTTGGGTTAACTTCCCGATATTTATACTTAGCGCAAGTTTATCTAATTGATTATCAAAATATTGTGTAAAATTGCTAAGAATAATAATCATTTGATAATGAATTAAATAAAAAGTAAAGTTTTAGCTTTTTACACTTATAAAGTGAGCCAAATTGTTTTGTATCGTGTACAAAGTAATCCTTAAAGTAAAAAATCCACAAAGGATTATAGTATATTGGGGCTTCCAATAAAGTAATATTTGTTTAAGAATCAAAAACACTTAGAATGTATAAAATATACATTGGAGAAACACCTGTATTCTTACTAAAACGCAAAGATTTAGCAACGTATCAAAAAGACATGTTGCGTGATTTGGTGGTTTATCACCAACCCAAGCAACGCAACAACTTATATCAAGTGGTTGATAATTTAGAGAAATGGTCAGGCAAGTATGACTCTGTTTTGATTGTTAGCAATAAATTAGAGCAATTGCGAGAAGATTTTTTTTCTATTTACAAAGTAGTGCCTGCTGCTGGGGGAGTGGTGCAGAATAAGGCGGGTGCTGTGCTTAGTATTTTTCGCTTGGGTTGTTGGGATTTGCCCAAAGGCAAATTGGAAAAAGGAGAGAGTTTGAAGCAAAGTGCCCTGCGTGAAGTACAGGAAGAAACAGGGGTGCAACATCTAAAGCTAGGCGATTTTTTGGGCCACACGTATCATACTTATAATAATAAAAAAGGGAAACGTTGCCTCAAAGATACTGCTTGGTACAAAATGAAAAGTGAGGATCAAACATTGGTGCCACAGACAGAGGAGGGCATTGAAAAGGTAGTTTGGATGCCCTTGGAGGAATTATTGGCTCAAGAGCTTATTTATAAAAATATTGTAGAAATTCTTAATAGACTGTAAATCAATGAATGAATTATATTTGGGAATAGGAAGTAATGAAGGAAATCGTGCTGCCAATTTGGCCTTAGCATTGCGACTGTTGCGTAAGCGTGTAGGGTTGGTGGTCAAAGAATCTGTTATTTATGAAACAGCGGCTTGGGGCAAGATTGACGAGCCTGATTACTACAATCAAGTAGTCGTGGTAAAAACCTTATTATCGGCCCAAGATGCTTTTAGGGAGTGCCAGATTATAGAACAAAAAATGGGCAGAATTCGCCAGGAAAAATGGGAAGCACGTGTTATTGATGTGGATTTGTTGTATTATAATGATAGTGTTATCGAAAGCGAGGAATTGACTATTCCACATGCTTTATTAACCCAGCGCAAATTTGTATTGCACCCTTTGGCCGAAATTGCTCCCCAAAAAAAACACCCTGTATTGGGAAAAACTCAATTAGAACTATTGGAGGCTTGTGAAGACACGGCAAGGGTGAACACATTGTAGGAGTTAAGTAGTCTTAAAAAAGTAAACGGGCTAAAAAACGATTCTTTTTACTTCGTGAGCCCTTCGGGGTTCCCCAGCTAGTGCGCTTCGCTTATGAGCTCGGCAGAGCCTCGGTTCATCGTTGGAAATACGCGCTGTAACCCGTTACAGCTTTGTTACCTGATTATTTGATACACTGTATCAAATAAGTCAGATCGCATAGCGAGTGCCTCGATCTGAGAAAAAACCTCTCATTTTTTATTAGTTCACTTCGTTCATGAGCTCGCAGGCTCGGTTGTACGGTTTCTTTTTTGCACCTACTTAAAGCAAAATTATTATCATGCACATTAGCAATGGAAATTATATTGTTGTAGAAGGAAACATTGGAGCAGGCAAAACTTCGTTGAGCAGGTTGCTTTCTGATGATTGGCAAGCACGCCTTATTTTGGAGGAGTTTTCTGATAATCCTTTTTTGCCCTTATTTTATGATAATCCAGAGCGTTATGCCTTTCCTGTAGAGTTGTTTTTTATGACCGAACGCCACAAGCAATTGCAAGAATTGCTCTTGGAAGGCAATCTATTTCAAGATAGAGTAGTATCTGATTATATATTTTCCAAGACCTTGTTATTTGCTCGTCAAAACCTAGTTGATGATGAATTAAGACTTTTTCAGCGTCTTTTTCATACGCTCAATGCCTCTTTTCCAAAGCCACAACTATTGGTTTATTTGCATCGCTCGGTGGAGCAATTATTGAGCAATATTGCCAAGCGGGGGCGTGCCTATGAACAAAGCATTACAGGGGATTATTTGCAGCGTATTCAGCAGGCTTATTTTGATTTTTTTAATTTGATGAAAGAGGAATTGCCCATTTTGGTATTGGACGTAGGCGATTGGGATTTTATTCAGCATCCTGCTTATTATCAAGTATTGCTGAATCAAATCCAAAAGCCTTATCCCAAGGGGTATCATACTTGGTCTACCAAGGATGCTTCTTTTATAAAGGATTATTAGATGTAGATAAATTGTTATTTTTTATTACAAAATAATCGTAAAACTTCTCCATTACAAAGGAATGAGGAATCGTTACACTAGATAGTAAGATTATCATCATGTAAGTTATTAAATGTTCTAGCTGGAAGCTGTAGGCAATAATTAAAACAAAAGATATAATTGCAATAGAAACAATGCTTATTGGCTTAATTAGGTGTAAAAAATCTAAGATTGTATTTACGCTCCATTTATTTTTAGAATATTCAAACTCTTGAGTCATAACTTTAAGGGAGTGCATTAGTACAAAAAACAAAGCAAAAGCTACAAAAGCAGAGAATAGATACATCGAAGCAGCTACTAGGAGCAGTGTAAAAAATTCTTTGAAAAACAAAGATACAGTTTGCTGCTTGGTGCTAAATAGTACAAAAGACAATAAAAAGTATACACTAGCAAACAAAACTAAATAATAAGAAGCATAGAGTATAACATGCTCTAAAACAGGAATATACTGTGAATGTACTTCTTCAAGAGCTAATATTTCATTACCATTAAAATAAAATAGAAGTAGAAATATTAGCCCCCCCCATATAAAAAAGATCATTTTAGAACCCCACAAAGATTTAAAGTTGTAGCCAACAAATTGTGTCTGCCCAAAGTGATAAGCAGAAGTAGTGAGAAAGATAAACATGGCCAAGTTGGGGAACAGCATCCAAAGTAATACGAAAACAAGCATCGTCATTTGATACCAAGGCATGAATATCGAATCGGATGGTTTGGATTTTGCATCAAACAATAAATTATCAATAGCTCCATGAGCAACTCCTATTGTCATAATTCCAATTATGCCAATCACATAAAAAAAATGCTCTACGGATTCGGATTCAATAGTAGTGAGAAGTAAAAAAACTACATTGGCAAAAATGTATAAGTAGGTAGGTAAATTGTTTTTCATGGTCTAAATATTTAAAGATGGGGGACTCCTAAAACGTAGTTGAATGCGTTAGTTTTTAGCAGATTCCTTAAATGTGATAAATAATATTATTTGACCATGGGATTCATTATTTAGCCGTTTCTGTACAAAAGGTACGGTAATTTTTTTTATTACAAAAAAAATAAGGGAAAATTTATTCTCCTAACCACATTAACATTTCCTTTTTAAACTCTTCTGGAATTTGATCTGTATTAATACAGCAGCCCACAGGAATATTGGGATACAATTGGTCATAACGTTTGATATTGCCAATAGTAGTGCGTTTGAATACATGTTGGCGGCGCAAATCACTGGGCTGCTCAATGCCTGCTGCTGCCAGCATATCCACCAATGAGTAAAGGGTCTTTTTGTGATAATTGTATACCCGTTCGGCTTTATCAGGCACTACCAAACCCTTCATAAGATCGGCATTTTGGGTAGCTACACCCGTTGGACACTGGTTGCTATGGCATTCAAGCGCCTGAATACAACCCAAGGCCATCATCATAGCCCGAGCACTATAACAAGCATCAGCCCCCAGAGCCAATGCCTTAACAATATCAAAAGCACTGGTAATGCGTCCTGCAGCAATCACCACAATATCTTTTTTGAGATCAAAACCACGCAAGGTATCTACAGCAAAAGAAAGCCCTTCTTGCATAGGCATACCCAACGAATCTGAAAATTCTACGGGAGCCGCTCCTGTGCCTCCTTCACCTCCATCTATGGTAATAAAATCGGGCAGTAGTTGGGTGGTACGCATGGCTTTGCAGAGGTCATAAAACTCCTTTTCACTGCCTATACACAACTTAAACCCAACAGGTTTGCCCCCTGATAAGGTTCTCAATTGCTGGACGAATTGTAATAGGGAAGTAGGATCGTTAAAAGCGCGATGAAAAGAGGGCGATAGGACAGCTGTATGTGGTTCGACCCCCCGAATGCCTGCAATTTCTTTGGTGTTTTTGATAGCAGGCAAAATACCTCCTTTGCCGGGTTTGGCTCCTTGCGAGAGCTTTAGTTCTATCATTTTGATAGCAGGATTGCTAACCGTAACCTTGTATTTTTCTGGATCAAAATTGCCATCTTTGGCTCTAGCTCCAAAGTACCCTGTACCCAATTGCCAAATCAAATCCCCCCCTTGTAGGTGGTGCGTGCTCACGCCACCTTTGGCAGCACCTTTGTTTAGTGCTTGAATAGCATTGGCACTCAAAGAACCATAGCTCATGGCCGATACATTAAACAAACTCAAATTGTAGGGTTGTGTGCAGTGTTCGCCACCTACTTTTACCTTGGGGTGGCGGTCCATTTTAGTGGCATCCAATGGATAAGCAGAGTGTACCATCCATTCGTACCCTTCTTCGTAAACATCTACCTGCGTACCAAAAGGTACGGTTTCTTTTACTTTCTTGGCGCGCTGATAAACAAGCGAACGTACACGCCTACTAAAAGGCCTGCCATTGAGATCGTTTTCTACAAAATATTGTTGGATAGCTGGACGTAAGCCTTCAAAAGTATAACGCAATCGACCTAGCAGTGGATAATTTCTTCGAATGGCATGTTTGTGTTGCACCATGTCATAAATGCCCATAACAGTGAGTGGCAGCAACAGTACCAAAATCCAAGCAAAATGAATAGAAAATTGATAGCTCAAAAAGCCAGTAAGCGTCCAAAGTATAAGTACACCTACTACAAATTTTCGGCGCATATTAGGAATCATCATAGTGGTAATGGTATTAGATTGGCTTAGGCTGTATGGTTAGGCATATACTCAAAGTAGTGTTGCTCAAAAACAATTGATACAAGTATCTAAGCAGGCTAATAAATCGTTAAGTGCAGGGAGTTTAAGGTAATAAAAAACACGTTGTCCCTCTCTTTTGCTACCCAAAATTCCCTTGAGTTTCATATTGGATAAATGATGGGAAGTGAGTGATTGTTCACTCTTCAAATGTTCACAAATTTGATTGACAGATAGACGATCCTCTTTATCCAATAATTGCAAGATACCTAGACGTATAGGATGGGCTACAGCTTTGAGAATAGAAGCCGCAAACTCCAATTCTTCAGGCGATAAAAAAATAGGTTCTTGAGGTTGAATTTGTTCTTTCATTTGGGTCATCTGATAACCAATATTCGTAATGGAGAGAAAACGGCCATCCAAACCGTGTTTTATTAAATTGTGATAATGTCTAATAAAGATAATCTTTTTTGAAGCCTGTGCAAAAATATGAAGACTTTATCATGAATATTTCTTAAGATTTTCCTAATATTTTTACAGTTTAATATTTATCAAAAAATACGGTTTTTGTCAAAAAAAATGTAAAATATTTTTATGTAAAATATGGAATCAATCTTGTACGGTTGTTGTAGGAATTGATTGGTCAATTAGATATGCGTCTGATGCCAAAAGAACCACATACCAATAGGAGCAACTGCAAATGTCTGCTTAATGGCACGTTAACATGGAGAAAATACTTAGGGATATATGTCCTAAATCTTAGGCAATAAAGCCACACAGTGCTATGGCTCTATTGCCTATTTAATTAGAAATAATAATCTCCACACGGCGTTTTTGGTGTCGTGCAATATCTCCTTTTACAACCCCTCCACCTTCATAACTGACTTGTGAGGGGTCTAGCCCCAAATTAAGGAGATAATCTGCTACCATTTTGGCCCGTTCTACCGACAGTTTTAGATTGAAATCTCGGTTTCCTACATCATCTGCAAAGCCCTTTACCTTGAGTTGTATGGTAGATTTGTCTTCAAATTGATTGACCATACGTTCCAATTGCTCCTTTTGTATAGCCGTAATATTGTACTTGCCCGAATCAAAGTACACCGACAAATTTTTACGCACTTTTCGTTTAGAAGATATTTTTCTTTCTGGTGCATTGGTGCTAGGAATGAGAAAAACTTCAATTTTGCGGGTAGGCTCATTGTCTTGACGCTTAAAAAATTCTGCCCCTACAAAAGTTTGGTAGTTGGGATTCATGAGAATATAAGAGTAGGAAGAATTATCGGGCAAACAAGCAAAGAAACGGCCATGTTCATCTGTTTTGAATTCCTGTTTTTGTTGTCCAGCTTTGCCAATTTTTACTTTTACAGATTTGATAGGCTCCTTGGTGGCGGCATCATAAACATAGGCATCTACCATTACATTGGGCTTTTCGGGAGCAATTTCGCGTTGCATGGGCATTTCATACACATCCAAACCACCACGGCCACCATCTCTTGCCGAGGAGAAATAAGCTAATTTTCCATCAGGACTAATAACAATGCCCGCTTCTCTAAAGGGCGTATTAACAGAGGGCCCTAAATTGACAGGGGCTGACCATGTTTCATCTTCTTGCCATACTGTTCTAAAAATATCAGCCTCGCCCAAACCGGGATGTCCATTAGAAGAAAAATACAAAGTAATCCCATCAGGAGCAATATACGGTGCTTCTTCATCGCCTATTGTATTAATAGTGGGCCCCATATTGATAGGCGGCCCCCACACCTCATTTTTGTCCAATTTGCTCATCCACAAGTCGGTACCTCCAATACCACCCTCTCTATTAGAGGCAAAATACATGGTTTTACCATCACAACTAATAGCAGGCTGAGAATCCCATTTTTTGCTGTTGAGCCCTTTGGACGGGCGCACATCATCTACCACCCCAAAATCGTTTTGGGTATCAAAATCCGCCTCATAAATATCACAACCTCCTTCTACATTCTCCCAACCACAGGCCGAAAAGTAAATGACACGTCCACACACCGTTAGTTTAGCCATGCCTTCATTTCTGGGCGTATTGATGGCTTTAGAAATAGAATGCGCCGCTTCCCACTTGCCACTAGCATTGGGTTTGCTCATCAATATATTTTCGCCGCCCTTATTAGACGTAAAAATCAACCAACGCCCGTCGCCTGTAAGGGTGGGCAAATACTCGTCGGCTGGAGAATTAATGGCATTACCCAAGTTGACGGCCTCTTCTCGCATGGCATCAAAATCAACTTGTTGGCCATAACGACAATTGGCAATTTCTTGTTCTAACATCATATCATAACCAATTTGTACCGTTTGTTCGTCCGTTTTATAATCCTTGGTATTGGCATTCTTATACAAAGAAAAATAACCCAATGCCTTGCTGTACTGATAATCGCGCATGTATGCTTGACCACATTCAAAATAAGCAGCCTTGGACAAGGAAGGTGACAACTCAAACAGCCGCTCGTAGGAGGCAATGGCCGCTTTGTGGTTTCTCAATTTGGATTCTACCAAGCCGAGTAGACGATGCGCCACTACAAATCTTTCTTTCTGTTTGATGGCGGCTTGCAAGGAGGTACGTGCCTGCACAAATTGGCCTTTGTTGATGTAGATTTCAGCATCTTTGAGCAGCTCTTTGGCATTTTTGGCAGAGACAGGAGGATCGTTGGGCTGCGCCAGTAATCCAAGTGTATTTCCAAGAAGTATAAGGGATAGTAAAACAATAGTTTTCATTGGAACAGAACTTTAGATTCCTCAATAGAGGAGAGCTATTGATGATAAATTACTTTATTAGAAGTTGTTTAAAAATGGAATTGTGTTGAACCGAGGCCATAGCCGAGCTCACGCAAGTATAATGAGTACTAATTTAGTTCTAACCGAGCCTGCGAGCTCACGAAGTAATCAAGGCAAAAATTTAGCTCATAGCAGCGCTATGGGGTCAATTTTTAACACTCGCAAAGCGATCTGACTTGGTTTGTACTGTGTACAAGCCAATCAGTAGTAGGGCGAAATTAGCTTTCATTAGCGACATTAGGCTAAATTTAAACAACTTCTTAGTTCATAATAAAGCCTAACAAACATACCTTGGCAATTTTTAAACCAGTTTGATAAATACGGCAATTGTAGAACGTTGGTACAGCCTATTCTAGTATTATTTTCTAGGAATCCAAGCTACTTCTTCAGCTTCTAATAAAAAAGCCACATAACGCCCCAACATAAATAAGTAATCAGACAAACGATTGAGGTATTGTATCACAATAGGAAGCACAGGTTCATTCTCATTTAATGCCACGGTCATACGTTCTGCTCTTCGGCAAATACAACGTGCAATATGGCAATGCGAAACAGTGGGATGACCACCGGGTAAAATAAAGTTTTTGAGCGGGGCCAAGGGGGCTTCCATTCTATCAATTTCATGCTCCAAAAAAGTAACGTCACTTTCGTGCAAATCGGGTGTTTGAAGCTTATTGGGGTCTTTGCTAGGGTCTGTAGCCAATATTGCCCCCAAGGTAAATAGGCGATCTTGCACCTCCTTTAGTGCTTCCCGAACAGGCTCATCTGCCAGCGAATCACGCACCAAACCAATATAAGAATTGAGCTCATCTACGGTTCCATAAGATTCAATTCTAATGTGGTTTTTGGGTACCCGAGCACCACCAAACAATGCCGTAGAACCCTGATCGCCTGTTTTGGTATATATTTTAAATGCCATAAAAATTAGTGTTAAAAGTTGAGCGAATAGAACACACAATAGTAGGGATAAATTAGCAATTTGGCTAATTTTAATACCTCATAATAACAGCATTTTTGCATAAAAGTTTTGGTACAAAAAATTGATTTTGAAGGCTTGTTAAACCTTTGTTAAAGGGGCATTAGGATGGAAAATATTGGTGTAATAGGATAAAGAATTTTATTCCTGTTTTTTGGTGATAATATTATAATACTTAATACCAAAGAAGCCACGATAAAGATTTATTTCTACACTTTTGTCTTTTTCTACTCGCTGAATGATGTGGTAAGAGGTTAGAGTAGAGGTGACGTAATATTAAAATAACCTATCGTTTCTAACTATAAAGTGTCTATTCTTGTATGTTTGATATAATCTCTAATAGTGATTTTTTGAATTTTGATTCTCCTACAGTATACTCATTGTTAGACAGCAATTGCAACTGATAACTTTTTTGGAGTTTTTTGAAGTTGGACTCTATCAATATTAAATCATTTAGTTGTTCTTTGTCATTTTTTTTGACCAACAAAACCTCTAATTTTTCTAATAAAAGAGTAAGCTTATTTTCTTTTAACAACTGCTTTAAATTGTCTTTTTTAGATGTACTAGTTTTTTTAGCGTGTGAAGTATCTCTAGTGTTTATGTTTGATCTGTTTACTATGTTTGATTTTTTTATATTCTTGAAATTGTCGCCCATGTTATGAATTTAATTTTGATCTATTAATTATGGTTGATTCGTGTATTTCCTCAAAGTTATCACCAGATATAATTTTTTCAATATTTACATCTTTATTGGAATTAATTTCATAATTGTTAAAATTCGCAGATATGTTTGGGAATTCTTCTTTATCCATTGCTTTAGTTATTTCATTAAACAATCTGGAGATAAAATTTTTGTTAGGTGTTGAAAAGTACTCTGAGCCTCCAGAGGCTGTTTCTATTAATAATGCATAAGTAAATTCAGTAATAACTTTTATTCGACGCTCATAAATACTTTGTGCGATTATTGCAACGCAGCAAAAGATTGTGAATATTCCAAATTGTCGTATTCTCAACTCTTCCCATCCCAAGTACACTATAATGATCGTTAAAAATAAAGTTATTAGTGTGCTGTTAAGAAATTGCGAACTTATAGAATATGTAGGTTCCCGACTTTTACTAAAAATATATTTCTTAATTTTTGTGACATTTGAGAGCTGTAAAGTAGTTCCACCATAAGTAATGATTTTTTTCGTAAAGAGAAATTCTCCTGTATGGAATGTTTCAGGAATAGTATTGTTGTCTTTCTGTACTTCTTCTTTAGTTTTACTAATACTAGTTATATCATTCATGTTGTTGTTTTTATGTTAATTTAAGTATTGTTTTTTAAAAATAACATAAAAAACTAAAACAATTAAATTTATTAAAAATATTTTATAAAATTATAATTTAAATTTAGTTGTACTGTATTTCAACAATCCCCTCGCTTAACATCCTCTATACCATCTGTCAGCAATTTACGAACATGCTGCAACTGCGAAATTTTGGCATCAATTTCGGTGATTTTTGCATTCAATATATTGATTTTGTGTGCTTGTGTTAGGGCATTAGAGAACCAATCTTCTAGCAATTCCTTGATTTCGGACAATGTAAATCCAATTTCCTTAGCTTCCTTAATCAGTTGTATTTTTTCTATCAAACACTCCTCATAGTGTTTGTAATTATTGGTCTTCACATTTTTGTCTACCTCCCCTTTGAACAGGCCATATTTCTCATAATACCTCAAA
The DNA here is from genome assembly GCA_964445645.1 of uncultured Aureispira sp. Taxonomy (GTDB): domain Bacteria; phylum Bacteroidota; class Bacteroidia; order Chitinophagales; family Saprospiraceae; genus Aureispira. Next base: position 35,422 of record CAYULH010000018.1, read on the forward strand.
GTGTGAATAGACAGTTTTGTCCGTTTAGAAAGCTCGCTAATTAACATAAGTAGTCTTTTTTAGTCTTTTTTGTAAAAAAGCGCAAGTGTAGAGCATAGTCTATACTTTGCGCTTTTAAAAGTATTAAATACATTTGGTTATTAATCAAAAACAACCATCAATATGAAAAAATTAACTGACTTAAAATTTTTATTTACAGCCGTTGCCATTTTAGAGTTTATGTATTTTGGCTTTGCTATGCTTCCCCCTTCCTTAATACCAAGCCTAACAGGTTGGAATTTGGGTGCAGATGGACACTGGATTACCAAATTGATTGGGCTTTCATTGGGGACAATGGGGTATATGGCTTGGATTTTTCGCAAGAACCCACATCTTGGAGTCGCCAAAGGCTTGGCATTTTATCAGATGGCAAGTGCTACCATGGATTGGACCATGTGGTTGGTCATGAAAGAGGAAGGTATTTTTAACAATACCTTGGCACAAACAACCGTAGTTGCAGCCGTTGTCTCTCATTATTTCTTTGGTATTTTAATGATAATAGCCATTCGGAATGCTGAGAATAAGGAATAAATCATGCAGCAGTCTAGTGAGGGGGTGAAGTTTTACGTTTCTGCTAGACTGTTCTTTGAGTGGTTTTATGATATTATAAATTACCTCTTATTAGTACGACTAATAAACACGACAAAAATAATACTAGACAAGCCATAAAAAACAATAAAAGCAGGGTTTTTCTTTACCGGCCCTTCTACAGCAATGCCCAAAACATCCCAATACACCATAAGCGTATACAACACAATTTCAATCAAAATAAAGCTCACAAAAAGCTTAACAAAGTACCTAGCTTCAGACGATTCGCTCATTATACAGGTAGAATTAAAAATGAAGTTATAAAGATTTCAAAAAAGCAGTAGCCGCCTCCAAGCGTTCTGGCTTGCCCACATCAAACCAGTAATCTTGGTTGTGTACATAGCCCAAAAGCTGATGCTCGGCAGCCAAATCCAAATAAGCCGGTGTAATGGAAAACTTGCTGGGCTGCTTAGGTAACAATTCTAATAGCCTTGGGTTTATAATATGAATGCCACTAAAAGCATAGGGCTGCAAGTTGGGTTGGGGGCGTTCCAAACGCTCTTCCCCTGTTTGGGTATGTTGCCAACCACTCAATCTATTTTGGGCATCAAACAATAGGTAGCGACTGCTCTTGCGTTGGCGAATAGCCAAGGTTGCCAAGGCATCCTGTGCTTGGTGTGCTTGCAACATTTGCCCCAAATCCAAATTGGTCAGCACATCCACATTGTACAATACAATGGGTGTCGTGCCTGCAAGCAGCGGAGCAGCCTTGACCAAAGCACCGCCTGTTTCTAGCAATGCGCCCCGCTCATCCGAAATGTGTATTTGGCTTCCAAAATTATCATGCTCGGCCAAATGCTCCAAGACCAATGCCCCAAAATGGTGAATATTCACCACCAAATCGCTAATGCCTTGCCGTTGCAAATACTCTACCGCATGTTGCAAGAGCGTTTTGCCAGCCACTTCCACCAGTGCCTTGGGGCGGTCATGGGTGAGGGGGGCCAAACGAGTACCCAATCCTGCTGCAAAAATAAACGCTTTCATATTTTGATTTTAGATGCCCTATTGCTGTTATACAAACAGCTCGTCAGAGTTTCGATTGCTAGATAAGGAAGTTGTCAATAAAATAAGCTATCTTTTGTTAAAATTTTTAAAAGAAACACTTTCTTAATAAACGAACGCATTGGAATGAGTGAATTATTAGCAGTAAGCCAACAAGGACTACCCGAACAAGGTCGGCCAGCAGCAGAAATTTTAGAACAATTGGCCCAAATGAAGCAACATGATGTGGCTTGGGAGTCGGGCAAGGTATTGGCTTATGTTTATGAACCCAAAAAAGAAACCGAAGCCGTGACCAAGGCTGCTTACAGCATGTACCTAATCGAAAATGGCTTGGATCCTACCGCCTTTCCCAGTTTATTGCAGCTCGAAAATCAATTGATGGGCATTGCTATTGATTTGCTGCATGGCGACGAGGAAACAGTAGGAAGCTTTACCTCGGGCGGCACCGAAAGCATTATTTTGGCCGTAAAAACAGCTAGAGATTATTATAAAGATAAACATCCAGAAATTGCAATGCCCGAAATGATTGTGGCCGAAACGGCTCATGCTGCCTTTCACAAAGCAGGGCATTATTTGGGGGTCAAGGTGGTGGTAGCACCCGTTAATAAAGCAACCTTTAAATTAGATGTGGCTGCGGTCAAGGAGCGGATTACCCCCAATACCATTTTGCTAGTGGGCTCTGCGCCCTCTTATGCCCACGGGGTCATTGATCCCATCGAGGAGTTGGCTGCATTGGCCTTAGCCAACAACTTATTGTGCCATGTAGATGCCTGTGTAGGCGGTTTTTATTTGCCCTTTGCCCAAAAAGCAGGCTACGAAGTACCTCCCTTTGATTTTAGTGTAGCTGGTGTCACCTCCATATCTGCCGATTTTCATAAGTACGGCTATGCCGCTAAGGGGGCCTCGTGTATTCTACAAAAAAACAGAGACTTGCGCCGTTACCAGATTTTTGCTTGTTCGAGCTGGGCAGGGTACACCATTATCAACCCAACGGTATTGTCAAGCAAAACAGGCGGGCCATTGGCAGGGGCGTGGGCAACCATGCAGCACATCGGAGCAGAGGGCTATATAGAAATGGTCAAAGGCTGCCAAGAGGCCACTGCCTTGTGTGTGGCGGCTGTTGCCAAAATCCCCGAACTGGAAGTCATGGGCACACCCGAACTGAATTTGGTCGCCATCCAATCGACCAACCCTGCGGTAAATGTTTTTGGGATCAGTGATTTTATGGCCAAACGGGGCTGGCACATTCAGGTGCAATTGGCTTCTAGCTGTGGGGCAGAAGCCCTGCACCTAAGTATCAACCGTGCCAATGTGGCCTTTATTCCCGAGCTGATGGACTTGCTCCAAGAGGCGGTAGCCGCACAATTGGCCGCTCCCCAAGAGGAGGGCATGGCTATAGACCCCAGTATGTTTGCACCCATGCTCGACAATATGGATGCTGCTACTTTTGATAATTTGGCCGAAATGCTTGGACTAGGTGGAGCAGGGAATGGGGTACCTGATGACATGGAAATGATTAATAATATGCTCAATCAGTTGCCGCCTGAGCAAAGAAATGTGCTGCTGACAGAGTTTATGAATAAGCTCTTTATGGCAACGAGTTAGCCGCTCTCTGCTTGAATCAAAGAGGATGGTTGTTGCTGTATGGGCAGTGCCATTTATTGCATTGTGTTTGGGGGGGGGGCAGTTTTGCAGGGAGTAGGTGCTCAAAGATACGGTTATTCAAATTATAGAACAAAAAACACCTACCAATAAGGAGAGCTTGCGCCTGTTGTTGCAGCATCGGTTTATCATCAAGCAAGCGGGTAGTTTTCAGATGCGTGTGCCGTTGTTTGAGCGTTGGGTGCGGAAGTTTCAGATTGATTTTTTGAAGTTGTAAGTTGCCATAGTGGACTACCACCTCAAAGATGATAATCCACTATGGCAAGCACAGCCCCTAATACAAAATCTGCTCTCCATGCTGGCTCAAGTCCAAGCCCTTCTCTTCTTGATCTTCTCGTACTCGTATGCTCAGTAATTTATCTACTATAATGTACAACAAATAACTGCCTCCAAAACAGTACACGGCCGTAATGAACAAGAAGGTAGTAGTTTGTCCGTGTATAAGGCTCACTTCGGGCGCAAAAACAGCCGTGAGCAACATGCCTACAATTCCTCCCACACCGTGGCTGGGGAATACATCGAGGGTATCGTCCACACTGGTTTTGTTCTTGAGATAAATGGCCCAATTGGAAATAAGGGCAGCAATAAAGCCAATAAACATAGACTGACCAATATTGACAAAACCAGCGGCTGGCGTGATGGCTACCAAGCCCACTACTGCACCAATACAAGCCCCAAGCGTAGACATTTTGCGGCCACGCATACGCTCATAGAATATCCAAGTAATCATAGCCGTAGCCGAAGCAATATTGGTATTCGCAAAAGCAATAACGGCATCGGCATTGGCGCCCAAGGCAGAACCCGAATTGAAACCAAACCAACCAAACCACAACAAGCCTGTTCCCAATAGGATATAGGGCGCATTGGTATGGTGTTCAAATACATCTTTGCGCTGCCCCAAGAATACCGCCCCTGCTAGTGCCGCAAAACCAGCCGACATGTGTACCACGGTGCCGCCTGCAAAATCCAAAACGCCCCAATTTCTGAACAGCCCATCGGGATGCCAAGTCATGTGCGCCAAGGGGCAGTAAATGAAGATGCTAAACAAAACCATAAAGAAGATGTAGCTTCTAAAACGCACTCGCCCTGCAAAACTACCTGTGATAAGGGCAGGCGTGATGATGGCAAATTTGAGTTGGAACAAAGAAAATAGCAAAAAGGGAATGGTGGATGAAAAATCTGGATTGGGCTCCAAGCCTACATTCTGAAAAGCAAAATAGGTCATCGGATTGCCCACAATGCCGCCCATGCTTTCGCCAAAAGCCAAGCTAAAGCCAACAATGATCCAAAGCACACTAATTACCCCAAGGGCTACAAAGCTCTGAAACATCGTAGAAATAACATTTTTCTTGTCAATCATCCCTCCATAAAAGAAAGATAATCCGGGGGTCATTAACAAAACAAGCGCACTAGAAACCAGCATCCATGCCGTGTCGCCCGAATCAATAGCAGAACTCAGCTCGCCGTAACTGCTAGAAGTAAAAATACAAATGAGTACTACCACCGTTAGTAGTATAAAGTTAAGTGATTTGTCCATTGTTGAAATGAAATTAATTAATTGATTGAATTGTGATTGTTGTTACGTTTGCGTCTTTTTTCTTTATAATAAGCCTTGTTGGCAACATAAATGGTTTTGTGTACTTCACAAAACACCACAGAACCATCCTTATTGGTGAGTTGGGTGGTTTTGATAATATCTATTTCTTGTTGCTCGGCTACTTTTTGTTGAATGTCGGCCAATTCCTCGGGCGTGTAGGTAAATTGGGCATAGACATCTTCTTTGGCTGGGCGTTTGAAGAAGATTTCGGCCGATTTGTCCCAAACAACAAAATCATCGCCAATGAGGTTGATGAGTTGGACCATAGGGATGGGATCAACGGCTGAAAATAAGCTGCCTCCAAAAATAGAACTGACGTAGTTCTTGTTTTTGTAGCTTATTGGGAGTTTGATGCGAATGTTGAGCAAATCTTCAGATACGTCCGTGATTCTGGCCGTGCTTCGGCGGTACATGGGAGAGAGGTTGAAGCCGTGTTTGAAGAGGGTGCTTTTCTTGAATAATTTGGAACCTACCGTTGCAAGTTGCTGATAAACGGACATGTTGTACAATTAAAATAGGGAATAAAATTGATGGTGTTACTTTGTGAAGGGTTATTTTTATAATTATACAATAAACTAAATAGGGTTACTACAGCCTGAAGTTTATTTTAATAAAATAAAAAAAATAGTTGCATTGTTTTGATTGTCAATCTGTTAAAGTAATGAATTATTTTCTATACTATTTTGATAAACAACTAAATCCAACTGATTCACAAAGTTGTGTTTTTTTGGAAAACACAAAAATAGGAATCTTGCGCTTAGTGTGGCAAGATTCCTACATAAATTATAGATTAAAAACTTAAATTTTTACTCTACGGTTATTCTTATGCCCTCCGAGTGGGCGGTGTATTCGGGCGCATACATGCACTGAATGGTAGTGACACCATTAGAGAAATCGCCTTTGTGATTGACTCGCAAATCGTATTCAAATACATAAGTACCTTTGGATAAGTAGCTAAAAAAGAAGTTAGTAGAAGCATCTCTAGTGCTTTCATAATAGCCCAAGCCATCTTGATATTTGTATTGGCTGAGAACATTGGTAGGTTCTAGGCCAGCCGCACGCATATCCTTCATGTGTACATATTCCATGTTTCTATCCACCCGCAATTCAATTCTAATTGTTACCAAATCTCCCGGCTGTAGCGTTACTTTATCTACAGGCTTCAGCACAGGCCCTTTGTCGGTATTGATTTTTTTGAACACCTTTTTGTCCAACTTCAGTGGCGTTTCTTGGAAATGCGTGATTTTATCCAAATTCTCAAAATACTGCCAATACAAAGCACCCCAAGCAATTACTTTGTTGGGATTGTTGACTTTGACTTTAGCCATTTTGGGCGTAATTTGTTTGCCCTCCCAAGTGGTTTTGAAGTAGCCAGTGCCAGCTTCTTTCTTGATGTTGGATTGATCCAATTTTTTATTGCCTAATGTAATGTTGATCTCTTTGTCTTCTAAGAGCCAATTATCACCTGTTTTGAGCAGGGCATAACAAGCGGCAGCCGTTGCCTTGGTGGTTTTCCAGTGGGTGGTTTGTTTGGCTTTGAGCAACCACACTTTGAGTTCCTCCACGGCCTTTTCATCCTTGGCCACCACATCAAACAGCTCAATCATGAGGGCGTGGGTTTCTATGGGCAATTGATACCAATAATAACCCGAAGGATATTTCCAATACATGCCCATTTCCTCGCTGTGCAAGGCATTTTCACGAGCAGCCACCACAATTTTCTGGACGGTTTCGGCATCTTTGTTCCAACGGTGCAAGCCCAAGGCCAACATGCCCTGCATGTAACGCGATTGGCTATTCCAGTAGGTTTTGACTTGGCCCTCGTAGTAGGCCAATGCCTTTTGGGCAGTGGCATTGCTAATGGCTTGCTCACTAAACAAGGAGCGAGCATAGAAGTAGTGGACAATCATGGCACTCAAATGATTTTGTGCCAAATACTCTTTCTCATTCGTGCTGCCCTTGGCATATTTGAGCAAATCGGTATAGTGCTTGGCAAACTTGCGGTCAATAAAGGTCACCGCCTTTTGCAACATGTCCTGCATGTCCTCATCTTGCTTAAAATCCTCGATGCCCAACTGCTCCAAACGTCCAAAGCCCTGCACCAAGTACTGTGTAATATACCAACTGCTGCGTCCCCCCGGCATCCAACTAAAACCACCGTCCGCCGCTTGGCGATCCTTGATTTTTTTCTTGGCTTGAGCCAATTCATTGCCCATTCTATTCAAATCAAACAGAATTCCGATGTTCTTCTTTTGCGTTTCTTCACTCTGGGCATTCAAAACCCAAGGCGTTTCTTCCAATAAGGCATATTTTAATTCCTCATTCTTAGACAAATTGCTCTTTAATGCCTCTGTATCAATATTCTTCCATTGGTCAAACACTCGTTTGATTTTTGGATGAGAATTGGCGACATCACTGGCTAGGCTATTGGCATAATAACGAGAAAAAATTTGCTCGGTACACTCATAAGGATATTCCATCAAGTAAGGCAAAGACTGCAAGGCATACCAAGCAGGATTTTGCGTAAATTCCAAGGTCAATTTGTGCTGTGTCAAGGTCTTGGACTTGCTGGCGGTACGCATACGGGCAAAATCAAAGGTCTTGGTTTGTTTGCCACGCACAGGCAAGGGCTGTGTTTCTGTTACCAACATTCTATTGGTAAGCACAGGAAGCGTAGACTCCTCGCCGTCGGAGAAATTGCCAGCTTTGGCCACCACTCGATGCACAATGGGGCGTGTCCAGTCATTGGGCACTTGAATGCTCCAGCTCAAGCCATCTGATTGGCCTGCTTTGGCCTCAAAATTTAGGGTAGTATTTTTCAAATTAAACTTCAAATCCAATGGTTCTAAGGTAATGGCATCCATCAAGACCAATTTGGCCGTTCCCTTCATGGTATTTTCAGTGAGGTTGCTCACCTTGGCCGTGAATTGAATATCATCGCCCTCTCTAAAGAAACGAGGGGCATTGGGCATGACCATCAAGTCTTTTTGGGTTACTACTGTATTGGTGGAGAAGCCATACTCCATATCCTTGGTATGTCCAAAAAGCTGGAATTTCCAGCGTGTGAGGGCTTCATTCATGGTAAATTCAATCAATAAATTGCCCTCTTCATCGGTTTTGAGGGTTGGGAAGAAAAATACCGTTTCGTTGAGATTGGTACGTACTTTTACGTCATCCAAATCACCGCCATTATCATTGCTATCCTCTTGGGGGGCTTTTTGTGCAAGCTCTTTACTAATGGTTGCCGTTTCTGTGGCAACACCAGCAGGTGCTTCTGCGGCTTGAATACTCATCATATCGGCATCTTCCGCTTTTTCTTCAAAGGAGGCACTATCCATTACTATTTCGGATTCACTCACGGCGCTTTCTCTTCTTCGCATTTTAGCATATCCCTTGGGGCTGGCGGCATTGCGCCTAGTTTGGTACAATCTGCGATAATTATACATCTGATAGGGGAAATTGTGCCAATCAAACTGGCGATAAATCCGTGTTAGTGGAGTGTAATAAGCATTCCACTCATGGCTGATGAGTCTGGCACTGTTGGAGCTAAAATTATTGTAGGCACTCAAGCCCAATTGTGCGCTGCTGGTTGCCAAGAAATTGGTATTCCAACTATTCACAGCAAAAGCATCCAAGGAAGCATCATACATACTGGCGAGCAATTCGGCACTTACTTTTTTGCCTTCGGGGCCTTTGATTTTGAGTGTCCAAGTTTCTTTTTGGCCCGGATAGAGTTTGTCACGGAAAGTGGCATATTCTATAGAGAGTTTTTTGTTGCTCCAAGGCACAAAAATAGTCTTGGTTTGGTGGTAAAAACGCCCTTGTTGCACTGTAGTGAGGTGAAAATGCAGGTTGCCCCGATGTTTTTCCTCTACGGCCAATTGAAGTGCTTTTATGCCCTTGGGCTGTAGCCACTGACGTTCTACAATTTTGCCATCGTGCTCTACTTCGTACAAAATATGTGCATTCTTGTCAAAGCTTCCCACTTGTATGTCTAGCTTGGTGCCGGGTTCTATATTATAAAAAGATTGTGGCGCATGTAGCGCCTTATTGGTGGCTACCGTAGCGGCTGTTTTGTCATACAAATTAAAAAAGCGAACCAATTCTATTTTTTCCCCGTATTTGTCTTGGCTTTGTACGGTTACTTTGTAGGTGCCTTGCGGCCAATCTTTGATATTCTGATAGGCAACTTTTGGATTTTTTTCAGTATCAAAGGTTGTATTAACCATTTCTTTTGCTACGGCCCAAGTCTCTTTTTTATCCTCATTTTTATAAGCGATAGCAGGGAATTTTTTCTTAAAATCAGCTTCTGTTAGCGTATAATAATCAGGGCGTTCCCAGTAGCGTTTTATATAAACCTTGCTAGGCATCTGTAGTTGTTCGATGCGAATAGTGCCCTGTGCTGCCTCAAATTGTCCATTGAGATTGCGGCTCTTGATAGACAAACTATCGGCGGCGGATTTTTCTAGGGTTTCGGGCAATTTAATATCCAAATCTAAAGCTATATAACCCACTTGAACACTGCTGGTAGCGCTGTGTGTTTCGCCTGTAATATCAACCACATCGGCATATACATAGTAGGAGAAAGACGGCTTTCTATCGGCTGGTATAGAACGATCGGGCTGTGCCTCAAAGGTAATGCTGTATTCGCCTTTTTCATTGGTAGTTGTTTCCCCAAAGGTCATTTGTTGTTCGTTTTGGCTGTAGGGAATATACCAACCCCAACGCCAATTCCAATAAGGAAACTGCACCTTGCGAACCACTCGATAGGTCACTTTGGCCCCATCAATATTATTGCCAGCATAAGCCTTGGCTTGGCCTTTGACGGTGATGGAATCACCCAATTTATACGCCTCCTCAACAGGCAGTGCTGTTACCTCAAACTTGGGGCGTTTGTATTCTTCTACTCTAAAATATTTTCGGCTACTAGTGGACTCATCTTGCAAGTGCATTTGGCCTGTGAGGCCAGTACTAGGCGCATTAAAACTACCGTGAAACGTGCCATATTCGTTAGTGGTTAATTCTACCTCGGTTACTTTTTGATAATTGGCATCATAAAACACAACTCTACGACTTGAATTGCTTACTAAGTCTGGTATTTTTTTGTCGGGAGTATGTCTTAAAACCAAGCCTTTGAAGTAAACCGTTTGGCCGGGGCGATAAATAGCACGGTCTAGAAAGAAGTGGGTGCTTTCACTAACTTCATCATTATCATAATAATTATAGCGATAATAATCGTCATCCAAGTGCAGCACATCTTTTTTGTGGGTTATTTTGAGCGAATAATAATTTCTATCGGTATTCAGCTTCTTATCATCAAAAAAACCATCTTTATCTGTCTTGGTGGTCAATACTTTTTGTTCATAACTTTGTCCAAGGAAATTGCTTTTCCGTACAAAAAAATCTACAGTAGCATTAACTGCGGGTGCGCCTGTTTGTGCATCGACCACCGCATATTCATGCGTAGTATAGTTGCCTCGCTGCATCAAGCGCAAATTGGAAACATAAAAAGTAGCGTGTGCAAAGGCATTTTTGTCGTAACGGAATTTCTTATCGGTAGCGGCTACAATCAGATAGCGACCCTTGGGGAGGGCGGGAATAGCGATTTCGGTTCGGTGTTGTTGAAAATCGCCCTCGTTGGGGAGTTGGTGTTCCCAAGTATAGGCACCAGAGATGCCATTGATGTAGTTGACTTTTTCCTTGCCATATAGGTCGTCGATTTTTTGGGCTACTTGGCGACTCACAGGAACGGCCTTAAAGTAAAGTTGATCGATATTTTTATAACGAACACTAGCCAAACCGGCCTGTTGAATAGCGTTGATTTTTTCTACTTCTACTTGCAGTGATTTTTGGTCAATGGCTACGCGCAAATTCTTGCAAAGACTAGCCCCATAACTCTTGGGATATTGCTCCATGATGGTGTTGCACAATTCCCTAGCTTCTTTGATTTTCCAGCGTTTGGGGTCTTCTGTACCTGCTTGGTAGCTGTTGCCTTGCGTTTGGTAGAGCTTGGCCAGTTCATAAGCAATATTGGCTCCTGATTCTATGGTTTTGTATTGCTCATACAAGGCTTTTAGGCGTTCTTCCAAGAGCAGTTCTTTATCATTGAGTACACTGTTGTTGTTGACAAAACTCAAGCGATTGAGGTTCAAATCAATAAAGGCTGTTGGGTCTTTGTCTTTTTGGTGAAATTGCAGGGCTTCTTGGTACAAGCGCATGGCCTGAAACTTGGGCGATAGGCTATCTTTGGCCGTCAAGGAGCGATTGATAAATTCATCTACTACTGCAAAATCCTTGGGATCGTCCAAGTAAAATTTGTAGGCAGGTTGGGTGAGGTAATAATGGTCTGTTCGGTAAAAATCTAGTGCTCGATGCAGTAGAAAATCATACAAGGTGGGGCGCAAGCCTGTGATGTATCTCCCTTTGGTGAGAATAGGGTCAAATTTGTCCAAGTTGATGTTTTGGCTTTCTTTGTTGGACAAACTGGCTTGGTACTGCTCGTAGATTTTGTTGGTAATGCGGCGCAAATCCCAAGTTTGCATGTCTACAGGGTCAAAATCTTCTGTGGCTGTTCTATTTCTAAATTTGTAGACATTTCTTTGGAGATAATTATAATACAACTCTGCCAGCATAGATTGCAAAATGGCATTGGTTGGAAAAGTAGCGGTTTGTGCTTCTTTTTCTAGGCGGGCAATGGCTTTGACGAGTCCATCTTCCTCTAGCTGCACGTGCTGCTTATTCATAATAAGCAATGCCTTAATCAACTGTGCCTCTTGCTGAGGGTCATCATTGTTTTGTTGGATTTTGGCGTATAATTTTTGGGTGGCCTCTAGGGCTGATTTAGTTTTTCCGTCTGCTTCCAAGGCTTCAATGGCCTTCCAGTCTTTTTCGTACATATCGGTTTGGGGTTGGGCACAGGCTGTAGAGCTGTACAATATGCTAAGAATAGCAAGTAAGGAAATCCAATAATAGGCTAATTTCATAGATTAATGGTTTTTGATATTTTTTGTTTTGTCTGATAATAAATAGACGAATAAAGGCATGTGGTAACACGATTTAAACAGGGTTGAGAAAGCCGGCTACTTCAATTAAATGATAGTAGCCATTCCAATAAATAACCTGAAAATCATAAGTATAGCTATTGCCATTGGCCGCTTTTAGGCGCAAGGAGTAACTTTGCATTTGAGCAGGTGAACCCTCTTCGTAAGCTTGTTGGTGTACTAATTCTATACCTGTATTTTGGAGGGTGCTGACTTGGTCGCCTAGTTGTTTGGGCAGTGCTGTCGAAAAAAAGGCGGCGAGCCGTTGTTTTTGGGCTATGCGTTCTACACTCAAGGCACGTTTACCTTTGGGTGTATTCATATAATCTTTGATTTGTTGGGCATTGTCGCCTTCAGAAGCTAGGAGCAAATCCCTGAGCAACACTTGGTTGTCTAAGAGTTGGAGCAATTGATCGGTATTGGAGGTCGTAATGCTTTGTACAATTTGTTGGGTCAATTCATCCATAGATTCAAAGGCTTGATATTGATCGCCATTATAATTGGGATCATTACAAGCTTGAAAAAGATTCATACAGAACCAACAAAAAAGCAAGGTGGTGGTGCTTCTCATTAGATGGTGGTTAAATGGTGTTGTGCTTTTGTATAGTTAATTTATTTGAATAGATGTAGTCCATCCTGTTTTTGGTGGATAGGGTTTTGTTTTTGTTAATATACTAGATTAAAATAAAAAACAGGCAGTAAAAACACAAGACCTTGCGTTTTACTGCCTGTTTCTACAATCCTAACGTTTTATAGTTTTGTGTTTTACTGCTTGATGACTTGAATACTTTGTTGTCCTATTCTTACAAAATAAAGCCCAGCGGGCCAATCCCCACCCAGATACAATTGATCGCTTTGTTGAGTCAATTTTCGTTGTTCCACAATTTGGCCTAGAGCATTGCAAACCATCAGCATAGGCTGTTTGCTGAATGTTTTTTCAAAGGCATAATCTATGGTAATGGTTTGTGCAAATGGATTGGGAAACGCTTGGATGTTTGCCGTATTATCTGGCAGTTTGCTTACATTGATAGAAGTGGTATCGGTAATTTCAAAGGCATCAACCAAACTTTCTACAATCGTGCCGCTGCTGTCATTAATCTGAAAATACACCCGCATATCTCTAGTGATGGGCAGATAATTAACAATGTCATAGCTCTGCTTGGCCGACCATGAATATTGTGCTAGAAAAGTATTCACAATTTCGGCGGTATCGGTGCCATTGGTCATATACACCACAAATCTATCACTAGGATCTAGTGGCGTGTTTTTGGTAATAAAATAATGAAAATTGAGCGTGGCTTTGAAGTAAGTGGTCAAATCCATAGAAGGGGAAACAATGGTGGTAAAACCATCGTCCACATCGTCTCTGCCCAGTTGGCCTGCATCATTATTACCTGTTATCAAACAACCATCTCCAATATCTCCACTGAGATCGCCCTCGCTGGGCAAGGCATCACCTCTCCAAGAAACAATAGGATTGGGCACTCCAACTTCCCATTTGCCAGCCGTAGCATTGCCAAATTCAGTCCAACCATAATCAAAAACAAATTCATCTCTGTAACCTGCTTTGATGGGGTAGGTTTGTCCTGTAATAACAGCCGAATCTAGCCCCGGACTGGTAAACACTTGGGCACGATGTCCCCATTGTCCTGCAATAATATCATAGCTTCTATCGGGATAAATTTGTAAGCTAAAATTGCCATTGGCATCTGCTTGAGTATCGTACTCGTATAAGTCACTCTTTAGTTTGACAAAGGCATTGGGAATAGGGGCATTGGTAACATCATCAACTACTTGCCCGGTCATACCAAACAAGGCTGCAGGAGTCAACTGGACATTCTGTGTAGTTACTTGGCCATTGCTGAGGGTCACGCTGATGGTTTGAGGAATATAGCCCGCTTTGCTAACATACAAATCATAAGTACCAGCCGTGCCAATGCCTGTTTTGTACATGCCCGATAAGGCGGTTTGCTCGACCAAGTTGGTCGTGAGCAATTCTACATTCACACCAAACAAATTGGCCCCTGTCACTTGATCGGTCACCATGCCCTCTAGCCAGCAAGCACGCTGATAATTGGGCTGCAAAACATGCAAACCTGTATTGATGTCCGAAACCAATACCAAGCCCGAAGGCAAATAAGGATAAGCGCCCCAAGCCCCATAAAAACCAGTAGTAGGGCTTAGATTATAGGTATCATAACGTCCTACCTCCACCAAGTTATCAGGTCTACTCGCATCAATAACAATAACACCATCCGTATAATAGGATGTTACCAAATAGTCGTTATGGGTGTGTACATTGTGTGGGATGGTATTGGGGGTGGGGGTTCTGTAGCGATCCAGTTCTTGGATATTGCCCAAATCAGAAACATCATAAGAACCAATCCAAGCATTTGACTTTTCATCTGTGGTAAACAAGCTATTGCCATTGTCCGAAATCCAAGCATTGTGCGTGAAATTTCTGGGCGTGGTTTGTGAGGCTAGTAGCACAGGTGCAGTTTTGTTGCTCACATCATAAGCAGAGAAAGTGCCAGCATTGATGTCCGAAGTCCAAAGAGTATCGCCTCGGGCATAAGCATCGTGGGCATATACGGGATTGGTGGCACCTCTATAAATAGGCGTACCCGGTGTAGTATGTACGTCCAAAATAAAGGTTTCGCCACTACTGATATTACTACCTGCAATATAACAATACCCTGCTTCATCAATATACAAGTTGTGCGCCTTGTTCAAACTATTGGTAGCACCATTCACAGTTAGATTCGGTTTCCAAAACTGGAAGGTGGGCGTACCCAAAGGCAAGGGCCCCAAATCAATGATGAGCAAGCCATCAGCTCCTTGGTCGGCCGTTACATAGGCAAAGTCGCCCCAAGTTTTGAGATCGCGCCAAATAGAAGCAGCCCCCGGAATAAAGAGCAACTCTACAGGTGCAGCAGGATTGGCCAGACTAACAATAGAAGTCCCTGACCTAGTTCCAACCAAGGCGTATTCTACACCTGTTTCATCTACATAGCCCCAAATATCATTGAGTTCGGAGCTGTAAGAAAGCTGCCCCACAGCCGTAAAATTAAAATCTGGTACCTGTGCCTGAGTAGTAGTACTTATCAATAATAATAATAAACAATACCATCTGTAATTCTTAAACATAGTTAGTTGTAATTTGTGATACCTTGCTTATTCTTATTAATCCAATTGATACTTCAATTAGATAGCTATTTTTACAAGGTTGTGCATTTGATTAAAATAAACTCTAATAATGTTGGGGGATTTATCAGAGCATGAAACAGTTGCGTGGGGAACAACAGAAGTATCGGAGTGGAATCCTTATAAATGTCGCTAAAAAAGTGCTAAATGAGAAAAAAAAGCTCAATTTTTTTTTGAAAATTAAAAAAGGACATTATATTTGCACTCGCATTATAGCAATAGCGAAAATAGCTCAGCTGGTAGAGCACAACCTTGCCAAGGTTGGGGTCGCGAGTTCGAATCTCGTTTTTCGCTCTTTCCAAGCTTCTGAAGAATTTTCAGAAGCTTTTTTTATGCCTTGCTATCTGCTACTAGAGCACACAAAAAATCAAAAATTGGCCTGCAAATTGATTAAGAAATGCTCTGTATGAGCCTTACTTCATTAGTTTGTATAGTATACAAACTAATTCAGATCGCTTTGCAAGTGTAAAAAAAGTAAAAACCGAGGCAACGCCAAGCTCACGAGCGAAGCGAGCTAAACCGAACCGTAGGTGAGCTTACGAGCAACGTGAGCTAACCCACGAAGTATTATATGAGAATAAATAGGCTTTAATCGCTATTTTGACAGCCATTTACTAGTTAAAGTTTTAAATTTTCTATTATTACAAAGCTATAAAACCTTGTAATGAGGCTAATAATTTTATATTTGTAAGAGAGTTGTCAAAAAGACTCTATAATTTTTCCTATTAGTTCAACTTTATTAATTATTCTAAATAAGAACATTTCATGAAAAAAAATGTATTAAGTTTTTCGGCAGCAATGTTAGTAATTGCTTCCTTAGTGAGCTGTGGTGGCTCTATGACAGAAGAGCAAATTCAGGCAGAAGCCAAAAAGAAGTTTGATGAAAAGCAAACAGAATTGGCAGAAGAGGCCGTAACAGAGTGCGATGAAAACAAAACTATGTATATGCAGCAAGCATTGGATTCTCTAAAAAATGCTGGTGCGATGTAAATTGGGCTTTGGTGCTTAGTATACTAATAATTTTAATAATTATTCTAAAATTTTTAATTGTATGAAAAAGACAACTTTCTATAAAATTGGTGCTTTGAGCTTGACTTTGTTGGGCGCAGGTGTGTTCACTTCGTTTGATGATGCCATGACAGATGAGCAAAAAATTGAAGCTGCTTACAACCAAATGGTAATGGATTTTAAAGCAGAACAAACTGAATTGTGCAAAACACAAGCGTTGGAAATGGCTCAAGCTGAGTGGGCTAGAATGCAGGCAGGCGGTTCTGAGAGCGGTGCAGCTCCTACTTATAGTGGAAGCAGTGCTACCAGAAACATTTCTTCTAGCAGCTCTGGAAGCGAGGAACCACCAGCAGCAACTACTGGCGGAAATGTAGACAACACGCCTCCACCTCCACCAAAAGAAGATCCTAATGCTGCTACTACCAAGGGTGGTGCTGTTCAGCAAGGTACTGGCTCTGTAACTACCAAAGGTGGTGCTACTCAAACAAGTGGAGATAACAAGTCTGGTTCTAATACAAGTGTATCTACCAAAGGTGGTGCTGTGAAAAAATAGTATCGCTCTTTGTTGAGGATATAATATATAGAAGGAGTTAAGCCTAGTGCTTGACTCCTTTTTTTTGGTAAGGAATGCTTCCTTTCTTGTGTTATGTCGTCCTTTCAGGCAGGGCTGTTAAGTTCTAAATTTTCTAGTTTTTACACAGTGGTTTTAAGAATCCCGAAGGGCAATATTGCTAATTGATACAGTGTATCAATTAGTAATATTGT
>CAYULH010000019.1:0-47452 GCA_964445645.1 uncultured Aureispira sp.
GATCTACTATAATAATATCACCCCTTCGGGGTTTTTCTAGCAGCATTCAAATTAGTTTTTGCCAGAACTTAACAGCCCTAGGCGGGGGGCTTGTTTGGTGTGGTTAACTTGCTTCGATAAGGTGTATCTCCTTCCATATTTGGATGCGTGTTATTTTCTGCCGCTAAGACAATTGTCACTTTTAGCAAAAAAAAACAAAAAATCGAGCAACGCGAGTTCATAAGCCAACGGCGCACTAACCCAGCTTGCTGGCTCACGAGCAACGCGAGCTAATCCATACAAAAACCTGCTTGGTATTGTTGATGGAGGATATAGCCAATACCAGTAGTTTGGTGCCAAGGAAAAATAAAGTTGTTGGTGGGAATGATTAGGAAACCATTAGGATGTTTATTTAAAAAAAAAAACATGGAAATTTTGTTTTTTTGATAACCGCTATTTATCTTTGAATAGCTAATATTGGCTATTTATATAATAATGTAACATTATGAAGCATTTATTTTTTATTACTTGTGTATTCCTAGCCCTGTATGCTTGTGAGCAAGAAGAGGTATTGGAAGCTACAGCAACCACCACCACAGTATCGACCCCAAAATCGGCCTCTAGTGCCTATGCAGATGATGCCGATTTCACTTATCCTGTTGCAAGTGAGCAAGATTTAGAAACGGTAGTCAATACACTAAGTCCAAATGATGTAGTGGTAGTAGAACAGGCTACAGCTTATGTTTTTGAAGGTTTGGCACCTCTATGGATGGACCCAACTACCATCAATGGCAAGGAAATTTGCAAAGGCTTGGGTTCTATGGCGTTTGCTAAGTGTGTGTACAAGCACGTTAAGGCGGGCGAAAAAGTACTGATTTGGATGGACGAGAATGGAGGTTTTCACGCTTCGGTATAAGGTTATACACCGTTCTAACCAATTCAATCTCCTATCCCACCATAGGAGCTAATTTATCATCTACTAAAATGTCCCGATTATGATGATAATGGATTTAATACAAAAACATTACTCTTTTATACCAAAGGAACAAGAAACCTATTTTACTAAACAGGTTATTTTAATTTAGAGCGGTTAATTATCAACAAGATGATTAACCGCTTTGTTTTTTTGTAGTTCCCCCTTACTTCAAACGCCTCACCTCCCTTATGGGCAAGTTGGTACATTCGGCTATTTGCTTGGCCGTTAGGCCAAGTTTTTTGAGTTGGGCAGCTGTGTGGCGCATTTGTTGTTGCGCCTCTTTTTTTATTTTTACAATTTCTTTTTCTGCCTCTTGGGCTGTCACCTCCCGAACTTTTTTCGCCAAAGCATAATCGGGTACATATTGGATGCTTTTTTTTAAGCGTTTCATCAAACACACGTCTGCAAACGACAAATAGCCGCTTGTAGTAATAATGAGATGATCGACCACAGGTATATTAATAATCTGCCCCACCTGAATGAGTCGGTCTGTAATATCGAAGTCCTCATCAGAGGGTTTGGTTGAGCCACTTGGATGGTTGTGGCAGAGTACAATTTTGACAGCTCTTCGGCGTATGGCTGGGTTATACACCTCCATTGGTTCTACAATAGTTCTGTTTACAGAGCCCAAGCTTATCAATTCTACAAAGAGCAGTTTGTTGTTGTTGGCTAGACCCAATATCCAGAAATGTTCTTTGTTTTGATGGACAGGACTCGCTTTTAAGAGTATTTTTTGCATCACACTATAAATATCCTTGGAGTCGAATAGTATTTTTTTGTCGGTTTTGGATAATTTGATGTCCATGTGGAAGATTGAATGAATGGGGTCAGAAAAAAGTATTATTTTGGTGGTGTGCAAGTAGTGACGCATAGAGCCGCGCCACTACTGATAAACACAACTAAGCACACCCACAATTGTTACCCATTTATTGTTTACAGGTGTATACATATCAATAAAAGCAACTAAACCAAGTATATCCTAAGAACTTCCAGTACTTGAAATCACCTTAGACTTTGTTGGTTCGTTACGACACAAAGATACAACACTTATTGCAGATAAAAATACCATAAAAATAGTATATTATATGGTTGCTTGGGGTGCGGGGGTAGGGCTCACGATCACGAAGTAGCAGCGAAGCTAAGTAAAAGGTGCTTTTTCGCTACTAATTTATTCGCAATAATGTCTAATAACTACGCTACTATGAGAACTATTTATCAATGCTCCCTATTATCACTTGTTTGGCTCTTTTTGATAATTGCTGCTTGTCCTTTGCAAGCCAAGGTGGTCTACAATACGCCTCCACAAAAGGTTCTTAAAAAGAAAAAAATAAAAAAGAGGTACAAGAAGCAAGCATACTTCAAAAGATATATTCACAAAAAAAAGCACCCTGCCAACATTCAAGAAAGTGCGCCCTCTTTAGGGGCCGTAATAGGTTGGTTCTTGTTTATTTGGTTATTGTGGTGGCTCCTTATGGCTATTCCAATTATTTTGGGTTTGGTTTTTAACCTGCCTTGGTTGTGGATTTTGGGAATTGTTTTGGGGTGTTTGCCGTTGCTTTTTGTGCTGGTGCTGTTTCTGATCGTATTGTTTAGTGGTAGCGAGCAAGATCGGATTTCGGAGAAAAAGATGGATACGATTTAGTGTGCCGTTGTATTGTAATAGAAGCGCCACCCCTGCGCCTCTATTACAACAATTATTGAGAAAACTAGCCCAAAAAGCTTTTGGTAGCCTTTCGGCCCGATTCGATGAGCCGTTGCACATTCTCTTTGCTAATATCAAAATCAGCAGCACTAATGCCCAAATCATTGATGAATACGGTTCGCTTTTTATCCCCCGGATGCAGGTGTCTTGCATTAGAATTATCAGTCAAAAAGCCAATCATTCCCTTGAGGGCTGATAGTAGCGAATTGACCTTCACCTTGGGGGGATAGAAGCCGGGGTGTCCAATTTCTGCTTTCGATTCTAAGTAAAAACCCAATGTCTCTTCATTGATAATATCCCCGCCATCAGCATCCTTGGTATCGTACATATCTATTGGGTACACCCACCCCAAACCACCATCCACATAATAATTGTTCTTGATGACATAGGGTACAAAAATAATAGGCAAACTCATAGAACATCGCACGGCTTTCCATATAGGAATATGGGGTGTTCTTTGGGCATTAAATACGTCTACATTTTGGGTAGTGATATTGGAGGCGGCAATAGAAAGGTGCTTATATTTGTGGGGTTCTTCCTTTATCTTTTCTTCCAGTTGGGCAAAGGTTAGATTGGGATTGCCAGTATATTGTTGGATATAGTCCTTCATGATTTTGACAAAGCCATTGCCCGAATGCAAGCCATAACAGCGAAATATGCGGTAGACTTCCGAAAAAATCCAGCCCTTGTCATAGATAAAATCCTCAAAATTGGTATGCACAATAGCATCCGTCAATCCCTTGCTCCCTGCCCCTACCGCCAATAGTGTCGCCGTAATCGCTCCTGCTGAAGTGCCAGCCACCCGTTCTATAGGCGCCAACAATTGATGTTCATCTAGTACCTGCATGGCACCAGCATAAGCAGCGCCTTTGACTCCTCCCCCCTCAAAAACCAAATTTTTATAAATTTTCTTGGATGTGTTCATCTGTCCTTTTTTTAATAAAAAAAACAATTATCACACCTAAAATCTTATCAAGATTCTAGGTGCAATAATTGTTTTATAAACTAGCACTGGTTATTAATAACCGGGACCTGTTCTCAAATCAGAAGGTATTGCTCTAAAGTAGTTGTAATTGAACTCTAAGTCGGCAGAACTTGCTGTCCATTTCTCATCCAACTCTTTCAAATTATCGTGCAATTCCTCAAAAATTGGAGTCATACCATCCTTATATTTCGGCTCTAAACCATCCAATAGATAAACGAATTTTTCTTCGTCTTTGCCATACAATAAGGTAAATCTAGCACAAGCTGTTGCCAAGGCAACGCCCATCAATGAACGCCACTCGTTCACACCGGGAGTTCCTCCATCCTTAGGGATTTGAGAACTACTAATGCGGGGATCTAAGGCCGCATTAATACCAGTAGTTCCGTATACTTGGTGACGAACAACTAAATGGTGAATAGTGTCAGAAGCCCATCTGGACAAACCTTTTTTGGTTTTGAAGTCATCGTATCGCTCTGGCAATTCATTGAGGAACACCTCTTTCATACCACGTGCCATATCCTGAATGTACTTATCGTCGGCTACTTCTTGGTCATTGGCATACACTACGTCCATGATGTCGTCCGTGTATTTTCTCCATATTTGGGCATACTCCAACTCCCAATTGATACAAGCCCCCGGAAGCAATTCGCCATTTTCCATGGTCATAATCTCTTTTCTGTACTCAAAGTCCTCATCCTCTGCATAGGTAAATCTATGATACTGATCGTTGAGGTGTTTGATAAGACTATCATGCGTAGTGGCAAAGATTTGCGAGAATACCGCCCCTTCTTGAACCAAGTGTTCTGTAGTCAACTCCTCTGCCAACTCATGAGAGAATAAATGCAAGTACATGAATGTTCTAACGGGGTGTGCATATTGGCCCTGTGCATCAAAAGCATTGTGCAGAACCACCTCCATTAAATTGTAAGTCATGTGAATATCTGCCAAGTGCTTGCCGCTAATAACTTGATAATACATAGAGGCAAGGACCATACTTTCGGCACGTCTAAAGGTAGCATCCATAGGATTGGGAAGAATTTCTTCATCGGTATGTGGTGCGATAACAGAAGTTAGCTCCAATCGTTTCTTTTCGCTATTGACCTTAAAATAAGCCTTACCACCATACGATTCATAATCGGCTTTGGTTTCATATTTTTCTAAAAACCGAAAATCTATAACCAAGTGGCCGGGTTTGTCGGCGGCTTTCTTTAAGAATGGATTGGCAATACCAAACTCTGCTAAGTAAGCAAACAATTGTCCTTTTTTGTAGGCATCAATTACGGGTGGTGGCGTAATTTTGAATTTGGGTACAGGTAGGCTGTAACCAAAAAGAGTTTTGGTGTATATTTTTGGATAAATATCACTTCCATCACTCCATATATTCATTCTGACCTTGTCCTTCAACGGAATATTGACATTGGCTTGTGGCGAAAAGTGATCGAGCATAGCGATAACTTTAAAACCGCTCTTTGCTTTCTTTACCAAATCCCCAAAGGCTGTTACGTTCTTCTCTAGTCGTTCTACTGACGGAATCGCTAGTGTTTCGGGCAAAAATTCAGGATGATCTTGGTAGTAAGGTCTTAATCGAGCAGGTGCTGGTGCGCCATCCTTGTACAATTCGCTCAAATTCTTTGGGTTGGGGAAACGTTTGGCACTAATTAGCAAGAAGTATTGCAATGACCATATAGCATTACTAACTTTTGCTCTCCAAACATTGTAGGTTTTGGGTGCTGCCTTCATCGCAAATACAACCCCTGCCACACAAGCTGCCACTAAGAACCATTTGAGCAATAATTGGTCCGACCAGTCAATGGTTAAGCCTTCTACAAAGGCGGCATCTACTTTGAGGGCTTCCTTTACGGCAAAGAATAACAAAGCTCCCGATAGTGTACTAAACACGTGAAAGCCTGTACTTTTCATAGGGGTGGCGGTGGTTATTAGAAATGCTATAGTTTGTGAAACCCCTTGCAAAAGCAAAAACACACCTACCATCTGCAGCTCTGTGCTAAACACACCTGAGGTAGCAATAATAATCATTTGAACCACTTGAATACCCAAAACAACCAAAGGCATAACTGGATTTGGTGGCCCCAAATAAAAAATCGTACCCATTGCAAAAGCGGCAAAGCCTACCAACAAGAGTATAACCATACGCAAGCCTTGGTCTGGCACCACAAAGGAGCAAACAAAGAAAAAGATAGTAGCTACTACAGGGGCAATGTTTAGAAATCGAACCATTTGCACTTTGGTAGTCCCCGGTGTTTTCATCATATTAAAGGGCGAGCCTGTTACTAATACATATAGCTCTAACAAAGCCCCTATGCCCCCGCCAAAAATTGAAAACAGGAATGGTAGGGTGATCCACAAGGCTTGATCTTGGACTTCCAAATAAAAATAAACGGCACTTCCTGTTAATAAGACCAAACTAAGAATAGACAAAATAGATGGAAAAACAGGAAACTTAGGCGGTGTCGGAATTTTGAACTTGATGTCTTCAAAGTTCTCATTTTCAATCAGGGGTTCTGATTGGTTGGATTGATTACTCATGATTTTTGTTTGAATGTGGAACAAGTTATGTAGATAACTATTTTACGATAACTTGCTTAACTCTATTCACCAATAGTGGGGACGAGTTGGAATGTTGATACTGAACTAAATGTACAAAATATCAGAAAATTTTTCACGAAAGGTTTGTATAACCAACCATATTCGTATATATTTAGTACAAGTACATATATCCAAACATTGCAAAACAATGGTAATACCAAAAACAAACACAACAAAAAACAACACAATCAACTAAAAAACAACATTTTAAACATCCCCCCTCTTCAAGAAAAAACAATTTTTCAAGCTGCTTGGTCAATACTCGTGTAATTATTTACCTACCTGAAAAACAGGTATTTAATTTATTTCTACACCAATCATTGTTCTCTCATGCCCCATTCGTCTACCAAACAACAAGTAGAAGCATTTCGTCATCTACTCATTCAGAAAAATTATGCGCCTAATACTATCAAAAGTTACTCCTCCGTTTTGAATGCTTTTCTTCAAGACCAAGAAGTAGCCGCCAAGGAAATCAATATACAAACGATTCAAGACTACATCCACAAAAAAATAATTGTCGAAGAACTTTCTATTTCTTTACAAAAACAGATTATAGGAGCTATTAATTTGTTTTATGAAGATTTACACAACAAAAAAATAGATATTGATTATTTAAACACTAATAGACGGCTACAACAATTGCCTATTGTTTTTTCACAACAAGAAGTTCAAAAATTGTTGGATTCTTTAAAAAACATAAAACATAAGACGGTACTTACTTGTATTTATAGTTCAGGTTTGCGTATTAGTGAAGTGGTACGATTAAAAATAGCGGATCTTAATCCTTCTCAAATGACGATTAATATACAGGGAATAAAGGGATATAAAGATAGAGAGGTGATGCTTTCGGAAAAGCTTTTAGTTTTGCTCAAGCATTATTACAAGGCTTATCAACCTCAATATTGGTTGTTTGAAGGGCCTACAGGAAAACCGTACACTACTACTAGTATTCAGAAAGTATTCAGAAAAGCACTGCGAAAAGCCAATATAGCGAAGAAGGCAAGTGTACAAACATTGCGGCATAGTTTTGCTACTCATTTGCTCGAACAAGGGATTGATATTCGCCATGTACAAGAGTTTTTGGGCCATAATTCTATCAAAACAACCCAACGCTATATGCACTTAGCCAATCTGCCCAAAAATGCGATTAAAAGCCCATTAGATGTTTTTGAATTGGAGGGAGTTGTCTAGAATTGCTGTAATTTTTAATTTCATTTATAATCCCGTAACCCTATTATGTATAGATACAATTCTTGTTATACGCATCTTTCTATTTGGATTTTGGTGGCAATACTATTAAGCCCCACCTTGCCCTGTGAGGCTAGTGTCCATCCGCCTGCATCCAACAAAGTTCAAAAGAAAAAAATAGTTCGAGCCAAGCGTTCTCAAACACGTTTATCCTTCAAACGCCCCGATTATTACAACAAAAAACCACTAGATTACAGATATACTCCAAAGTCTCCGAACCAAAGAACCTGTGAAGGGCCAGATCTGGGAGAGACCATTGGTATACTCTTACTTTTGGTGCTTGCTTGGGCAGTGCCAACAGGTATTTTAGTACTTTTGGGTTTACTTTTGGGGATTACATGGCTTTGGATTTTGGGTTTGGTACTCTTTCTTATTCCTGTCGTGTTTTTTAGTATACTTTTGATTGGTGTAATAGTTTCTTAATTTAAGAAGTATGGTATATCATATTTTGGGGCTGATGTCAGGCAGTTCGTTGGATGGTTTGGATTTGGCTTATTGCCGTTTGGAGTGGAAAAACGGGCTGGTAACAGATTGGGAAATACTGCAAGCTGATACCCTGCCTTTTTCTGCACTTTGGCAGCGCCGATTGGCCAATCTTCCACAACAGGATGCCTTGATTTTTGCCAAAACCCATACGTATTTTGGGCATTATATGGCCGAATTGGTTCAACAATTCTTAAAACAACATCAAATCAGCCAACTGGATGCCATTGCCTCTCATGGACATACTATTTTTCATGATCCTAGTCGTCGTCTTACGGTACAAATTGGAGATGGTGCAGCACTGGCCGCCCAAACAGGTTACACGACTATTTGTGATTTTAGAACACAGGATGTTGCACTCCATGGCGAAGGTGCGCCCTTGGCTCCTTTGGTAGAGCAGCACTTGTTGGGGGGCTATGATTTTTATTTGAACTTGGGAGGCATTGCCAATGTTTCTGCGCCTGTTGGCGATAAATGGATAGCGTTTGATTGTTGCCCTGCCAATCAGGTACTGAATGGATTGGCCCAAGAATTGGGGGCTGCTTATGATAATGCAGGAGACTGGGCACGGGCAGGCCAAGTATTGCCCGATTTGTTGACGCAAGCAGCTCAATTTGAATTTTATCATCAATCTTATCCCAAATCATTGGGCAATGGCTGGATTCAGCAAGAGGTGCTTCCGCTTTACAAGGCAGCAGACGGAAGTTGGCAAGACAAACTGGCTACAGCCTGTGAGCATACCGCCATCTGCATTGCTGATTCTTTGCAACAAATCATAGAAAAGGAACAACTTTCTAAGGAATCTTCTTTTAGGGTATTAACTACAGGTGGAGGGGCTTTTAATAACTATCTTCTGGAGAGTATTCAGGCATATTGTACCCGTTTTTATCCGATAGAGCTGTATCTGCCCTCCAAAGAACTTATCTGTTACAAAGAGGCATTGTTAATGGCTTTGCTGGGTGTATTGCGCCTCGAAAAACAGCCCAATAGCTTGGCTTCGGTTACTGGCGCAGAACGAAATACGGTCAATGGGGCTGTTTATTATGGTATGCTCTAGCTCTTAGAGGTCACTCAATTGGAAACGAACAGGCAAGCTATACAGTACATTTACTTTTTGACCTTTGTACAGCCCCGGTTTCCATCGTTTATTCTTTTTGTTCATTAATTCCATGACTCGAACCGCTTCTTGCCCCATTCCATACCCTGCGTCTTTTAGGATTTTAATTTGCTCAATTTTTCCTTTATAAGTAACGACAAAACTTACTATAACTTTTCCTTCTTTCTCATTTATGAGTGCTTCCTCTGGATAATTGATATTGCCATAAATAAATTTCAATAATTTTTTATCGGCACAAGCCTTCTTCTGTTTATCCGTTCCAGCCATAAATTCACAACCTGGAAATCTGGGCATTTCATCCAATACTATAGGCTTATCATCTTGTGCAAACACAAATGATGTATTCAACAACAACAAGAAGCAACTCAAAAAAGATGTCACTAATAGTTTATAGGTATAATTCATGATAGAGCGCATCTATTACAGTGTAACAAAAATTATTGCAAATCTAATCCATTATACATAAGCTAATGCTAAAGGAGATGGATATGATTTATCGCATAGTTCAATTTTTTCACGAGGAACTGTGAATGCCCTTATAACTTGATCGCTTGTGGTTTAGTTCACTCTAATTAACGAATAGGCTCTTGTTTTTATTATACGGTATGAAATGGATGGTTCTGTTTGGGTGATTAATTTATCACTCTTGGCGCACTATTTCCTAATGGATCGTACTATTTATAGCTATTTTTCAGGTTATCTTAGTTTATATCGAATCGGCAAATTGAGTCGCACCTCAACTATTTTGCCCATTTGGCGGCCCGGAATCCAAGGCTCGGGCAATTCATTCATGGCTGTTACTATTCTTATTGCATCTTTGCCAATGCCTCCTCCGGGATCTCGAATTGCTTGCACCTCCTTTATTCGGCCTTGTTGGTCTACTACAAAACTTACCACCACCATCCCCTCTATTCTTTTTTCTTTGGCTTCTTGGGGATATTTTAGGTTGGAATAGATATAATGCAGTAGTTTTTGGTCGGCACATTTTTTCTTATCATAATCGGTTCCCTCTATATCTTCACAACCGGGGAATCGAGGCATAACTTCTGTATAATGAATTAAATAATCCTCATTGGGGGATTCTGGAGCTGGTTCTGGTTCTACCACTATATTTGGAGGTGGTGGGGTATCTTTGGGCATTTCGGTAGGAGCCATTGCCATGACTATATGGCTTACTAAGGCCAACAGGTAAGTTATTATAAATTGAAGTGTTGTATTTGGTTGCATGGTACTATTTATTTTAATTTGAATCGAATAGGGAGGAGTATTTGCACCTTCACCAGCTTTCCTTTGTGCTTGCCTGCTCCCCAAGGTTGGGGCAAGTCATTCATCAATCCTACTACTCTTGCAGCTTCCGCCCCCAAAGCTCCCCCCGGATTTCTCAACACCTCTATATTTTCCAATCTTCCCTCTTTATTCACTACAAATCGTACTGCTGCCATTCCCTCTATAAGCGCTTCTTGTTCTACAGAAGGGTAATTAATATTATTATAAATAAATTTCATCAATTTTTGATCCCCACACCTTTTTCTTGATTGGTAATCTTCAATCGAGTCGCAGCCCGGAAATATGGGCATTTCTTCCACCACTGTAAATATTTCTTCTACTTCTTCTCTTGCTGGCAGTTCCTCAACCACATAAGGCCCTTTACCAAAATCTGGTGGCAATACACAATCTGGCTCTTCTTTGATAACAGGTGGCGGCGGTGGCGGTGGCGGTAGAATATCCTTCTTCTTAGTATTCAACGATACTTCCATCTCTCGTTCTGGAACTAGCAGTTCCTTTGTTGTGGTATCAACAGGTGCAATTGTTGAAGCTTCTACAGGCTTTTGGGGTTCAACTATAGTTTTATTATCAACAGCTTGTTCACTATTGCAGGCAATCAATAATAAAAAAATTCCTAGCCATAGATATTGTAATTTATTCCTCACGATTCTTATACAGAACATCATTATTTGGTTTATTAGGCATTAATAAAAAACAGCACGCTCGTATCAGGAGCGTGCTAAACATGGGCTTACGAACACTATCTAGCAATGATATGTTAGTTATTTTATCTTGAATCGAACAGGCAGGTTGTATTGTACTTTTACAGCTCTCCCACGCTGCTTACCGGGAGTCCATGCTTCGGGTAAGTTATTCATCATACGAATAATTCTGATTGCCTCTTTGCCCAGACCTGCCCCCGGATCTCTCAATAATTTAATATCCTGAATTTTGCCTTGCTTGTCTACAACAAAACTTACGACAACGGTGCCTTCTACCTCTATTTCTAGTGCTTGTCTAGGATAACGTATATTATCATAAATAAAAGAAAGCATCTTTTGGTCGGCGCATTGCTTCTTTGCTTGATGCTCCCCGTCTATGTTTTCACAACCCGGAAACCGAGGCATTTGCTCTACTACTGTCCATGTGGTTTCGGGTGGCAATTCTTCTTCTTTGGGAGGGCTAGGTTCGGGTTCTATGACAATATTTCCAATGCTCAAATTTGCCTTGCCATCATTGGGGCCAGTGGTGGGCACCGTAGGTGTCGGCTCTACTACTGGTTCGGGTTCTATAATAGGCTTTTCTTCAATTTTTATCTTCAAAGGGTCGGTAGCAGGTGGCGGTGGCAAGGCAGGAAGGTTCTGTGGCGGATGTGTGGTGACAGGCACATCTTCTATTAATCCCTCTACCACCAATCCATCGCCTTCATAATATGCGTCGTAGCTGTAGTGTGTCCAAGCAAAGATGAGCAAAACCAAACCAATGGCTGTTACCAAACTCAATAATTTGATATTAGAACTGTAGGCACGTACATCTACAGCACGGTATTTTTTTGAAAGGGTGGGCAAGTCTTTGGCCGCTTCGCAATAACTGTTGTGCTGTTGTTGCCAATAGAGCTTCACTCCTGTTACTAAAACAGCCAATAGCAGGGCTATTCCCAACAATCCTACCAGTACCTGAGTACCTGTTAATACAAGTGTAGATAAAAAAATAAAAGTTGTCATTCTATTCGTGGTTTTGTAGACCAGCACCACAGGTTACTTTTTCCTTGTTTTTGGGCAAGGCAAAGCCCCCACTAGTTGGTGCTAGTTGTTGTTACTTCTAATATGGTGTACTTGGTTATTTTTTAGGGATTTGGTTTAGAACAAGAATGGTTTTAGTAGCTTTTTTAGAGTAGATGCCCCTATTTGTTTTTTTGGTGTTTGGTCGTTTATTTTTTTCAAAAAAAAACCATCTTGAACAGTTTCAAGATGGCTCTTCTAATAACCTTTATTGTATTGCAGCTTATTCCTCTTCGTCTCCTATTGCTGTTTTATCATCTTCTTCAGGTGCGGAATCAGCAGGCGTTTCGGCTGGTGGTGCTGGCTCTGTTGCAGGAGCTGGTGGTGCTTTTGGTGCTGTAGCTTCAGCAGCTTTTTTTTCTGCTTCTTCTTGCGCTTTGCGCTTTTTCTCTTGCTCTGCTTGGCGTTTTTCTTCTCGCTCTCGGCGCGCTTCGTTTTTTTGGTGCTTGTATTCCAAGTCTTTCATGGTATGCTGCATATCCTCCAATTTTTTGTTCTTGGAATCAATGCGTTCTTGGATTAATTTGGCGCGCACTTCCCGAAGTTGGGTTTCCAACTGACTGACATTGCCCGAATTCAGCTTCTTTTGTTGAACGGCCATTTCTTTTTCGTCTCGTGCAATCGAACGTTCCATTTTTTGAATAGCCGTCTTTAAACCTTCCATTCTTCTTGTCAAACGTCCTTCGGGCGAACTATTAGGAGAGCGTTTTTTCTTTACATCCTTAAAAGCAGTATCAATTCGCTCCCAAAGTTTTGAGCGTAGGTTTCTCGTAAGAATTGCTTTTTTGAAATGCTGTTGTAAGTCCTTGAGCGAATTAAAAAGCTTTTGTAAATCACCTTTTTCTGCTTGAATATTTTTCTCAATGGGTTCTAATCGTGCTACAATTTCATTGTAATTTTCGACTGCCTGCTCCTCGTACTGGCTATCTTCTTTGGAGCGCATGGTTTTGAGCTGTGCAAACAACTCATTGGTACGGCTTCTCAAGGTATTGATATGCTCTCTAAATAGATTTTGCTCATTAATTTGTTGCTGTACCTTGTTCCAGAATCCTTTCATATTGTTCCAAACATCCTTAGAATATTTGGTAAGACCATCTACTTTTTCCTGCAACTCATCTAGTTCGGTTTTGTAGGTTTGGTACAATTTGGTAGAAAGCACCATAAAGATCCACTCTGTTTGTGTACGGGTTAGCAACTCCTGTTTTTCTGCTGTAATTCCTTCTGGTAAGAGACTAACACTAGCAGATAAAGTTACTTCAGCAGCTTCAATTCCCTCAGGAAAAGCCACTGCCTGCCCTTGTCGCCATTTGTTGAGTAGCTCCTTAGAGAATTCCTCCGAGGCTTGTTCGCCTTCAAAAATCCATGTTTTTACTTTATTGGTCTCAGGATTGAGCGCTAGAGCTAAAAGTACTTTTTCCTGTATTTCTTCTGTGCCTTTATGCCCCCACAGTACAAGTTTCGTTTTCATAACAACACTGCTTTCAGTAATTTGTAATCTAAATTCTAATTCATTGAGTTATCCATGCAACTCTTGTAAAACTACCTTTAGGTAGACCACTTTAATTGG
Organism: uncultured Aureispira sp.; assembly: GCA_964445645.1. Classification (GTDB taxonomy): domain Bacteria; phylum Bacteroidota; class Bacteroidia; order Chitinophagales; family Saprospiraceae; genus Aureispira. Next base: position 13,712 of record CAYULH010000019.1, read on the forward strand.
TTATGCTTATGTAAACTCCTTGAAGCTCAATTCCAGCAAAGAAGGAATAAACCATCAAAGAACTGATTTTTTAATAATCAATTAGGTGCGCGTTGTTTTTCATAAAAAAGATAAAAAATCAATTATCTATTCCATCATCCAACACTTATCTGATTATACCTCTAATTTAAGCTTTCTTTTTCATAAAAAAGACCTCTGCCCCTAAAAACAGGACAGAGGTCATGTATATTATTAAAAAATGTACGTAGCCAATCAAGCTTTTTACATTGGACTAAAAATTTTAATAACTTACGCCCAAAGCACGTAAGGTTTCAAAATCTAATTGACCGACTGGTAATCCATTTGCTTTCTGGAATTTGACCAAAGCATCCTTCGTCTTCTTGCCCATAATATTGTCTACTGGACCAGGATCGTATCCTCTAGCTTTTAGGGCAGCTTGAATTTCTTGTACTTTGACAGCATTCACTTTGTTCTGGCACAGCACCTCTCTCCACTCAGAGAATCCACCTGCTTTGACCAAACGACGATTGGAAACGGTTCTGTACTCAGCAGGAATTTCAGTAACCTTGGTTTCGGCGGGTGCTACGAGTACTGTTTTCTTAACATCTTTATATTCGGCAGGAATTTCAATTATTTTTGTTTGTGCTGGTTTTACCATTACTGTTTTTGTAATGGTTTTGTATTCGGCAGGAATTTCAACACGACGTGTAGTAGCAGGTGTTTTCACAATTCGATCAGTGGTAGTTTTGTACTGAGCAGGCACTACTACTTCTTTGGTAGTAGGCGGTGTTTTCATAACCGTTTTGGTCAATGTCTCATACTGTGCAGGCACTTCTACCAAACACCATACTAAACAATCCTCAGGGTCTTGAGAAAGACAATTTTTGTCCCCTTTGCGTTTTACCCATTTGGTAGAAGCAGGAGATACCTCTATTTGTTCTGTCACAGTCTCATATTCAGCAGGTACTTCTACCAATTTCACCTCCTCAGGACGTATCATGATTTGGCGTTCTACGGTTTCGTACACCGCTTCTACAGGCTCCAAACGGAAGGTAGCTGGCTTCACTTCTACCCGTTCTGTTACGGTTTCGTACACAGCAGGTATCACCTCCAAACGAGTAGCCGCCCCCTTAACTTCTACACGCTCCTCTGCTTCCTCAAATCTGGCTGGAATAATTTCTAAGCGTTGTGTAGCTTGCTTGGTCAATACCTCTTCCGTTAGGTTTTCATACTGATCTGGAATCATACAACGTGCATAACACTTACCAGGTTCTGCATTGGGCGGATAGTCCTGTGCAAGTACACTACTGCAAGATGCTGCTATTGTTATAGTTGTTACGAAGAACAAGTTAAATTTTTTCATTAATTTTATGTTTGATTTATTACTTGAAATATGATATTTCTGGTTTACAGTTAGTTGCTTAATTGCAAAAATAAAATATTTTTTGTCCTATCAATCCGCATTGTTCAAACTATTTTAAATAAAAAGGCAATAATAGCACTTATTTGCTATTTAAGCTTTGATTTCTTTGGGATAACAGGCAAAGTATTTAACAATTTCTTTGCTTTGTATACAGTGTTCCTGCCACTCCGAAATTGGCCGAGCTTGGTTGTTCTTCAGTAAAATTAAGATTTCTTCCTTACCTTTTTTGTAAGCATTGTTCGCTTCTTGCCCTTCAAAGACCAAATAATCTAACTCCTCCGCACGCCAATTGGGCCAAGCCTTTGCCAGCTTGGCTTTGGTTTGTGCTATAAAATCTTGTTCTATGGGTTGATCTCTCAAATCTACGTGCAATAATTGGCGTTCTAATAGTCCTTTGGCCAAAAAAGATAGCACATTATCCTCATGATAAGCAAAACCTTTAACTGCTGCTATTACGTCCGTGTCATCTAATTTGTAAAAATAGTCTAAAATTTCTGCTGTGTTTTCTTCTAAAGCCTGTTTATTCAATTCTTGACTCAAGAAATAATGCAATGGAGGCGATAATGTTAAGGTGCCCCCTTCTTGTAAGAGTTGTCGGGCTCGTCTCATAATTTGTACTAGCATTTCTCCAGCACAAATCACATTCTTATGCAAATATACTTGCCAATACATCAATCTACGTGTCATTAGGAAATTTTCTACCGAATAAATTCCCTTAAACTCAATAACCAACTGATCATGGTGTACATGAAGTAGTTTCAGCAATCTATTGTACCCTACTTTGCCTTCTTGCACCCCTGTAAAAAAACTATCTCGTGTCAGATAATCCATTCTATCCATATCCAACTGCCCAGAAACCAGTTGGTGCAAAAAACGCTTGTGGTACGTTCCTTCAAAAATTTGCAAGGCCATGGTCAACTGTCCTTCAAAAATCTCATTGAGATGGTACATCATTTTTTTAGACAATTCTTCATGCACTACATCTATCAGACAATGCTCCAAAGAATGAGAGAATGGCCCGTGTCCTATATCGTGCAGCAAAATAGCAATGGTAACCGCCTCTGCTTCTTCATCACTGATTTCAATCTGCTTTTCCCGAAGGGTCTGTACCGCTTTTCTAACCAAATATACCGCACCCAAAGAATGATGAAAACGATTGTGTGTAGCCCCCGGATAAACATAATGGGTGAGTCCCAACTGCATAATTCGACGCAAACGTTGAAAGTAAGGATGCTCTATTAATGTCATGATAATTCCATTCGGAATTTCTATCAATCCATATATAGGGTCATTTACTATTTTACCTTCTTTTAATGGATATTGAAAACAGTTGTCATTCATCAAATTATAGATTTTTGTGCCGCACTAAATTATATTTATATTTAATATCAAAACATATAATTTCAACTTAAAAATTTAGGCGTTTTTATAGCTAAGTTACATTTTTATCTGTTCATCAGCATACTGTAAAAATTTAGATTTTTTTTGTTCTAACCAATCATCCCAGAACATTTTCAAAAAATCATCCTTCATAGCGGTTGCAAAATGCCGTTTTTTGCGTTATATTTAGCTTAGAACATAAACAAAAATTGCTTTTTGACAAAAAAAACTTCAATTAGCTGTACTTCCCCATTCAATAATTTTTTTTAATCTCCAGCAACTCCCTTCTTACCTACCAGTATTGTTCTCCCTATATCCTTATTACATGTATATGAATAAAAAATCATGTACAATCATTCATTTAAATAGATTAAGTATTTTATGAGGCTATTATTTACACTATTCACACTCGTCCCTCTACTCAGTAGCAATACTTTATTTGCCCAAGATGATTGGCGAACGATGATGCACAATCATGACTTAAATTTTTATGATATTCAACGTGCCTACGAGCAAGAGCTGGGTAATGTTCCGTACCAAAAAGGCTTGGGTATTAAACAATACAAACGTTGGGAATATTACTGGGAAAGCCGTGTAGATGAACAAGGTAATTTTCCTAGACCGGGGCATGTATTGGAAGAGATGCAACGTTATTATGCCAACCGCCCTAGTGGTCGCAGCTATTTAACAGGCTCAGGCAATTGGGAACTTTTGGGTCCAGTAGCGATTCCAGCCAATGGCACAGGCCAACTCAACGGCAATGGACGCTTAACTTCTGTAGCGTTCCATCCTACAGACCCCAATACCCTCTTTGTAGGTGCACCATCTGGCGGATTCTGGAAAACGACGGATGGTGGGGCTTCTTGGACAAACCATGTTACGGGCCTAACTCGTCTAGGAATTTCGTCTATTGTAATTGATTATACCAATCCTAATATTATTTACATTGGTACAGGTGATCGAGACGGCGGAGATACGCCCGGTTATGGCGTTTGGCGCAGTACAGATGGGGGATTAACATGGTCGCCAAGAAATACTGGCATGGGAAATCAAACCATTAATGAAGTGTTGATACACCCAACTAATCCAAGTATTCTTATTGCGGCAAGTTCCAATGGGCGCATGTACAGAACTAACGATGGAGGGGCTACTTGGACACCATCGGCTAGTTTGGGCCACAACCCCAAGGATATTGCCATGCACCCTACCAATCCTAACATTATCTACGCTTCAGGCACTCGATTTCATCGTTCTACCGATGGAGGCGCCACTTGGACACGCATTACGGCTGGTGTTCCTACAGGAGTACAACGTATAGCTGTTGCAGTATCAGCCAATCAGCCCAACTGGGTTTATTTGTTAGGAGGTGGTAACAATGGCTTGGTAGGCATTTATCGCTCTACTGACAGTGGTGTTAATTTTGGTTTACGTACCAATACCCCTAATATCTTAGGGTATGAAATTAATGGTTCTGGCACAGCAAGTCAAGCTTGGTATGACTTAGTTATTGTGGCCGACCCGAATGATGCCAATACTATTTATACGGGAGGTATCAATCTTTGGAAATCTACAGATGGCGGAAATACGATGACTAGTATTTCGTATTGGGTAGGCCCTAATAGTGGTAGAGCAGGTGTACATGCCGATCAGCACTCCTTGGATTTTTCGCCGCTCAACGGAAATTTATACAATGGAAACGATGGAGGTTTGTATGTGTCGTCTAATGGTGGCGCTACTTGGACAGACCTAAGTAGTGGTTTGGCTATTGCTCAAGTATACAAAATTGGTGTTTCTCAACAAACACACGATTTGGTTATCAATGGTTATCAAGACAATGGAACAGGAATTAGCAGAGGTACGTTCTTCCAAACAGAGATTGGAGGGGATGGCATGGAGTGTATTATTGATCCTACCGATGACCAGTTTATGTATGGAGCATTGTACTATGGTGATATGCGCCGCTCTACCAATGGAGGGTTGAGCTTTTCTCTAATAGCTAGAAATGGTACCAATGGTATTAACGAACAAGGGGGCTGGGTAACACCCTACAAACTAGACCCCAACAGCCCTAGCCGTTTGTTTATAGGATATGATAATGTATGGCGCTCGGATGATGTGAAAACACCTGCTGCCAATGCTGTCAATTGGACTAGAATTTCTAATTTTGGTGGCACTAGCAATATTCGTGATATAGCAATAGCTCCTTCTAATAGCAATGTTGTTTATATTTCCAGATATGACAATACTTTTAGAGTTACCAACAATGCCTTGGCAGCTAATCCTACTTGGACGAATTTATCCGCCAACTTACCCGTTAATAACGAGCCATTAGATATTGAAATTGACCCCAACGATCCCCAACATGTCTTTATAGCATTAAATCGAAATATTTATGAATCCACCAATGGTGGTACAAGCTGGACGGATATTTCTGGTACCTTGCCCAACATCAACCTCAATACCATTGTCATCGATCATGAAAGCCCCATCAATGCCATGTATGTGGGCATGGATGTAGGGGTATATTACAAGGATGATAACCTGACCGATTGGGAACCTTATTCTACCGCCCTGCCTAATATTGAGATTACAGAACTAGAAATTCATTACAACTCGGCAGAGTGCAAAAATACCTTGTATGCCGCTACCTATGCACAAGGCTTGTGGAAAAGTGATTTGAAAGATCCCGGTAATGTAGGGGCCGTAGCTTGTTTTGAGGCCAATGCCACCAATGTTTGTATGGGTGCGCCTGTTACCTTTACCGATTTTTCGGATTATACTCCTACAGGTTGGACATGGAATATCACGCCCAATACCTTCAACTTTGTTAATAGCACAACTGCCAATAGCCAAAATCCTAGTGTTGTGTTTACAGCACCCGGTACTTATACCATTGAGTTGGTAGCTACCAATGCTACTGGTTCAGATACGGAAACCAAGGCTGGGTATATTACAGTTTCGACGGCAGCTGTAGCCAGTAGCTTTAATGAGGATTTTGAAGGCCAAGCACTTTGTGCTACTACTGCCAATTGTGGTGCTACCAATTGTAACATTACAGGCAATTGGAGCAATGAGGTGAATGGTACAGAGGATCAGATAGACTGGAGAATTGATCGTGGTGGTACACCCTCTACAGGAACAGGCCCTACCGTGGATTTTAATCCCGGTACTACCACAGGCAACTATGCTTACTTAGAGGCTTCTAGCTGTTTTGGTCAACAAGGCAATTTGATTTCTGATTGTATTCAGCTCGATCGGCCCTATACCCTCAATATTGGTTATCATGCTAGTGGTAATGCCGTGGGTAGTTTGCACCTAGATATTTTTGAAAATGGAGCATGGACACAAGATTTGGTGTCTCCTATTGCAAGCGATCAGGGTACAACTTGGCAGGTACTTTCTGCTAATTTGGCTCCGTTTACGGGTCAAGTGGTGCGCTTGCGTATTCGTGGTATCACAGGTCCAGGGTTTCAGAGCGATATTTCCATTGATGATATTGAATTTGTGGCTACTGTAATTTTACAAACTAGTTTTACGGATATTGAGGCCAATTGTATAGGCAATGGTCAGAATACATTGTCTTGGCAAGTATCTGATGACAAGCATCAAGGCTATTATCAAATTGAGAAATATGTGCAAGGTGAGTGGCAGGTAATAGATCAAGTTCAGGCACAAACTGCAACAACTGCTTATGAGTGGACAGACATTAACCCTTTCTTGGGCGAAAATCTTTATAGAGTAGGAATGGCAGATGTTGATGAAACTATCACTTACTCAAGAATAGCTGCTGCCAATTGTGAGGTTGATATTAATCGTTTTGTCTTGTTTCCCAACCCATTTAAGGACAATATACAACTACAACTATATGCGCCTATGGCTGCAACATTACCGTATACCATTACCAATACATTGGGACAAGTATTGTACGAAGGTACATTCCAAACACAGGAAGGACTAAACAGCTTTACCTTACCAACAGATAATTTGCCTGTAGGCATGTATTTGTTTAATACACAAGGCAAAGTGGTGAAGCTGATTAAGAATTAAGCACAACTTTTTTATACTGAATTATAAATTGGGAGCCATTCTGCATGAGTAGAGTGGCTCTTTGCTTTTGGCATAAAAAAAATCACCACAAGTTTAAAATACAATAAAACCTATGGTGATTCTCTAAAAATAAATTTTGGCTTACACCTCTACTTTATCTTGTTCAATTCTCAAATTCTGGATAATATCTCTTTGACGATCTGCTGTATTTTTGCCCATGTAATACGAGAGCAATGCTTCGGCATCAGTAGAAGGACTCATTTGTACAGGTTCTAAGCGAATATCTTCTCCAATAAACTGCCCAAACTCTGTGGGCGAAATCTCTCCCAATCCCTTAAAGCGTGTCACTTCTGCTGTTTTGCCCAGCTTTGCCATTGCATCCAGCTTTTCTTCCTCGCTATAGCAGTAAATAGTAGTTTTTTTATTACGCACTCTAAACAAGGGCGTTTCTAAAATATACAAGTGTCCTTTGGTCACCAATTCTGGAAAAAACTGCAAGAAAAAAGTCAGCAACAACAAACGAATGTGCATTCCATCCACATCGGCATCGGTGGCAATAATCACCTTATTATAACGCAAATCATCCAAGCCATTTTCGATATTCAAGGCATGTTGCAACAAATTGAACTCCTCGTTTTCATACACTACCTTCTTGGTCAGGTTGTAACAATTGAGAGGCTTACCACGCAAACTAAAAACTGCTTGGGTTTGCACATTTCGTGCTTTGGTGATGGAGCCACTTGCCGAATCTCCCTCTGTGATAAACAACATGGTTTCATTAGAACCTTCTTTGGAAGTATTGTAATGTAAGCGGCAATCACGCAATTTCTTATTGTGCAAATTCGCTTTTTTGGCTCTAGTTGTTGCCAGTTTTTTGATGCCTGCAATTTCTTTGCGCTCTCGCTCCGACTGTATAATGCGTTTTTGGAGGGCAGTGGCTACTTCTGGATTTTTGTGTAAGAAATTATCGAGTCTTTTTTTGATAAAATCATTCACAAAAACATTGAGGCTAGGGCCTTTGGGGCCAACATTGATAGAGCCTAGTTTGGTTTTGGTTTGTGATTCGAATACAGGCTCTTGCACCCGCACACTAATAGCGGCAACAATAGCCGTGCGAATATCGGCAGCATCATAATTTTTGCCATAAAAATCACGTACGGTCTTCACCAAAGCAACTCTAAAGGCATTGAGGTGGGTGCCTCCCTGTGTGGTATTCTGACCATTAACAAAGGAATTATACTGTTCGGCATAGTGGGCACCATGGGTCATGGCCAATTCTATATCATCTCCCTTGAGGTGAATAATGGGGTAACGAATTTTTTCGAGATCTACACGCTTCTTGAGCAAATCCAACAAGCCATTCTTAGAAACAAAAGTCTTCCCATTGAATATAATGCGTAGGCCGGCATTGAGATAGGCATAATCCCAAATTCTGTCCTCTATATATTGGCGATTAAATTTGTAATTCTTAAAAATCGAATTATCTGGGCGAAACTCCATGTAAGTGCCATTCTCCTCATCCGTAGGCACGAGCTTGCTCTCTTCTAATAAATTGCCTTGACTAAAGGTCGCTACTTTTTTCTTTCCATTTCTATGAGAAACAACCGTAAAATGCGTAGACAAAGCATTCACCGCCTTGGTTCCGACTCCATTCAAGCCTACGGTCTTCTGAAACGCTCCAGAATCATACTTTCCACCTGTATTAATTTTGGACACACAATCGACCACCTTACTCAAGGGTATTCCACGCCCATAATCACGGACACTCAATAAACCATCTTCGGTAAGTTTGATTTCAATCTTCTTCCCTGCCCCCATCATGTATTCATCAATGGAGTTGTCGATAATTTCTTTAAAGAGAATATAAATCCCGTCATCAGAAGATGTACCATTACCGAGCTTGCCAATGTACATCCCCGGACGCATCCGAATATGTTCTTTCCAATCGAGGGAGCGAATGTTATCTGCTGTATATTTTACGGTTGCCATTGTTATATCTGTATGAATTAGAGACAGTTTGTTTAAAAAGTGCTTCTTCTAGCAAAAACGAAGATACAACATTCTCACTTTAAAAACAAATTGTTTCACTTTTTTCTATTCAGCAATGCCTTATTCAAAAAAATTCCTTCTGACGTATCAAAAGGAATTTCTAAAAAATGTAAAAAATAAACACTGATTAATCGTCATAGTGGAATCTACATTGAATGATAAAACAGGTTTGATCAACTCCTTTTTTGCCTGATACTTTATACACTAAGCGATGTTCCTGAGTAATTCTTCGAGACCAATACCCTTTTAAACCATGTTTTAAAGGCTCAGGCTTGCCCAAACCTTTAAATGGAGTTTGTCTTATAGGAACTAATAGTTCCTTTATTTTAACAACAATACTTGTATCTGTTTCTATCCAATACTCAAAATCCTCCCAAGCATTGTTCGTAAATTTTATGTCCATTATTTCAGTCTATTCGTCTAGAGTGAATGAAATAGTATTGTCATCTCTCAATTGATTAATAGATTCCTCTAGTCGTTGCCTATTAGTATTCGTAGATAGTAAATATTCTGTTTCTTTTAGGGAGTTGTATTCTTTGATAGACATAATAACAACAGCATCTTCCTCCTTACCATTTCGAGGGATAATTAATACATCCATTGACTTACTAACCTTGTCAAAATAATGTTTCATTTTAGCTCTTAATGTCGATATAGTTATTGCATTCATTTAATTATCATTTTTCTAATTAAGTACATCTAAATGTACAAAAAGTCAAGTTTAAGCACAGATTTTATTAATTACAAAAACAGGCTAAGATTCATTGACGATTTCACTTTTAGTTATAAAAAAAACTGCCCTGAATGAACTTCAGGACAGTTTGGCAAAGTAGTATTTTTTGAACTAAAATAGCTTTTAGTATCTTCTCTTAGTTTGACGCTTGTTGGTACGGAACTGGTTGCCCCCTTTGAATCCATTACCGCTCGGAGAACCTGTACGGGTCATGGCACAACGGAAACCTAAGTAAGCAGAAGATTTGTCTTCTTCTAAGAAACGACGTGTACCGGGCGATAACCAGTAGGCGCGATCATTCCAAGCACCTCCTTTGTAAACACGTGTTTTGTCAGATACCAAACTGTGCTTACCAAATTCGTAAGTAGCCTCTGATTGAGCATCACCGTCCAAGTGGTTGATTACATTAGAGAACTGGAAGTTTCTTCTAGTAGCAATTGCATTGGCATCTAGTTCTTTGTATTTCAAACGACCGGGTGCAATAGAATCATTTTCTAATTGTGGCTTGCCATCTGCATCCAATTCCAACTCCATAAATACATTACCACGATACGGGCTCAAATCTTGAGTTTCCACATCTCTTAGGGTAGTACTTGTGAGTGGACGATAAACATCTTGTACCCATTCGTTTACATTACCAGCCATATTATAAAGGCCATAATCATTGGGTACATAAGCACGTACAGGTGCTGTAATAGAAGCATTATCATTCAAGGCACCAGCCATACCCATGTAGTCACCACGACCACGCTTAAAGTTGGCTACAATTTTACCTTGATAAGGGCCATGCTGGGGATAACGAACCGTAGTTCCATCCCAAGGATAAATTCTACGATCAGAGATACGCTCATCTCTAGCATAAGCTTGGTTTCCAATCAATGCCAAAGCAGCATATTCCCATTCTGCTTCTGTAGGCAAACGATAATCGGGCAAGATGATACCATCTTCAAAACGCACACGACGCTCTTCGCCTGTAGCTGGGCTTACCATGGGTTTATCCCCCGGTTCTGCCTCATACAATCCAGCTAAATAAGTTTCTGTTACAAAGTTGTTGGAACCTTGCTGGCCTTCCATATCGGCCGAAATTTTGCCCGACTCGATCAACATCATTTCGTTCACACGGTCAGTTCTCCATTTACAATAGTCTTGTGCTTGCAACCAAGTTACGCCCACTAGAGGATAATCCATGTAAGCGGGGTGGCGCAAGTATGTTTCTACATAAGGCTCGTTATAAGATAATTCTTCCAACCAAACCAAGGTATCAGGCAGGGCTTTGCGATACAATTGTGGCATAGTAGGGTGTACACGTTGCAACCACCCCAAGTATTCTAGGTAGGCAATGTTTGAAACTTCCGTTTCATCCATGTAGAAAGAGTTGACCGTTACACGACGTGGAATGCCACGATAATCTTTCATGACATCTTCTTCTGTTTGTCCCATGTTGAAAGTACCACCTTCAATAAACACGAGGTTGGGGCCTGTTGCTTGACCTTGGTAGTCCATGGGCTTTTCAAAGCCCCCCCATTTTTCGGAGTTGTAGACCCACCCTGTTGTATCCGAGCGTTCTTCTTTTTTACAAGAAGAAGCCGCTACGAGCATACCAAGCAGTCCCAATATAAATATGTTCTTCATTACGAGCTAAGATTTTTTATGATCTATAATAAAAGGCTAACAAATTTAGTAAATTTTTTGGCTTAAGTAGTTGTTCAAAATTCTTTATGGTAAAAAACTTTGTCCACCTAGTTACCTAAATATTTCTAGGCAATCGTTATATCTATTTCGGTTGTTCTGTTTTTTGTGCCACCAATTGAACGTTAAGGCAATTTCGTGTGCTCCACCAGTGGCTACATTGAGTGCAGAAACCGTAATATCATAACTATAGGCAATTTTAAACATTCCTGTTTGAATACCTAGTAGAACTATAACGGCATCAGCATTGCTAAAAGTATGTCGAAACCAAATTCCTCCCAAAATAATTCCATGTTGCAGATGTGTACCCAAATTCAATTGGCGAAAAGCCCCTTGTTGTAAGAACAAAGCAGTGGGGCTTAAGAACGATTTTGGGCCACGCATTCTAGGCTTTCTCAAGTTGATTTTGCTTCCTGCATGTATGTTATAACGCAAGGGCCAAACATCCGAACCATCTAGGCTATTGGTAGTTAGGGCCACTCTTGGCGAATTGATGTGTTGCAAGGACAAGCCTGCATAAAAGTAGGGTGTATGCAACAACAATCCTGTACCTATATCCAAGTAAGTGGTGGTAGGATTGCCTTGCAATTCCTGACTGTTAGGGCTAGGCGTACTTGCTCCTGCGGTCAATTGATCCAAAAACACCAATTTATTCCAATCCAAGCGCACATTCACGGCATTCAACTCCAAACCAGCACGAATATAAAAATTCTTATTAAAACGAATATCATAAGCATAAAACAAACCGGCTCTATATTTGGCTTGTGCGTTTTGTCCAGCTACATCGGCCTCTACCAACAAACCAAATCCACTGTGAATATTGGCAAAATAATGACTCACAGAAGCGGCATAAGTCGCATAAGCATCAGGAATATTGGGCCACTGGTTGCGATAGTTGAGCGTCAGCACGGGTGCTTCTACCAAGCCTGTTAGCGCAGGATTCAACTGCAAGGGTGCTGAAAAATACTGGCTATAAACAGGGTCTTGTGCCTGCACTGCCGTTATTCCCAATAGGCAGCCCACCCAACAACTTATTATGCTCAACAATATCCCTTGCTTCACTTGCATGGTATTTTTTTGGTTTTAATGCCTAAAATCTATTCTTATACACCACAAAGGTATACAACAGTATTGGAGGACAACAGTTGTATTTGGTATTTTTTCAACGCTTGGATTGGGGTTTTATTGTTTGGGATGGGTGGTTTTTAATCGTAATAATGACATTTTAAATTGTCTTGAAAAACAATTTCTATCCCTTTTTCAATTTTTTTCACCCACAATCCAACCTTTTGCTATCCTCGGTAGTCGTTTAGGGCAGTATAGGATTAGGGATATAGGTTGATGGTGATTAAAATTAAAGTTTTTTGCTCTACCGCATCAACACTTCCAATTATTGCCACGTTATTAAAATACGAATCTCACAAAACTAAACCACTTTCCTATTTTCTTCAAAACCAATTACTTGATATTTATGCAGTAACTTTACTTTATTTTTTTGTTAGGATATAATTACAAACCGTTCTTAAAAACCAATAGAGTTGTTCTTAAGATGAACAATGTTACTATTGTGTAATTTATTGGCGTACTCCAACTATTTAAGCCCTGTTCTTGTCATATATATATAACCTTGCAAGCAGTTCAGGCAACATCCTACAAATGATTCTGTATCTTTATTGCCTATTTTTTGTTGATGGAAGCTCCACATAAGCCCCCTTCGACATTGTTTTAAAATCAAGTACAATGTTTTCAGTCTCCTTTAGAATTTTATTGTTGTGTCTAGTATTTTCTAGTTCGGCTATAGCTCAAGTCATCAATGAGTCTATTGCACTCAACTGGGAAGAGCAACCCCGTGTTATTCCCTTGCCGGGCGAACAGCAATTGACCCGTTTGGTGTTTGAACAGGCACATTATGATCCGACCAAACCCCAAATACCCATTTTTGCACAGCAATTTGATTTGCCTACTTATGGTCGTTTAGAAGCCACGCTGCTTAACCCCAAGTATGTACCTTTGGCCGAGGTGGCTGATATAGAATATCCACAAAGAAGTTCCTTGAATGTAGAAACTCAAGTGACGTTCTCACGCCGAAAGCCTGTGGGCATTGTTTCCTTTGTTCCTATTCGCAAAAATGCCCTGACAGGACAATATGAAAAATTAGTTTCGGCCAACTTGCGCCTCACTATTCAGCCCGAAACCTCTCCCCTCACACGCAGCTCCAGAAACTTTTCTACTGCTTCTAAATTAGCAGATGGGGCGATTTACAAAATTGCGGTTACGAATACAGGGGTACACAAAATTGATTATGCTTTTCTACAAGCGTTGGGCGTAGATGTAGACAATATTGACCCTCGCAAGATTCAATTGTTGGGCCAACCTGGAAAAGCCATTCCTGAGCGTATGAATGTGCCTATTGTAGATGATTTGTTAGAAAATCATATTGTAGTATCGGGGGAGGCTGATGGTTCTTTTGATGCCAATGATTATATCTTGTTTTATGGAGTAGGGCCACAGACTTGGGATTATACGTCTACTGCTTCTTGTTCGCCATTCAATCATGACATCAATCCTTACACCAATGAGAGCTACTATTTTATTAAGATAGGTAATAATAATGGCTTGCGTATGAGCAACCAAGCATCTGATCCGAATGCCACGTACAACACCAATAGCTATGATGCGTTGTTGTTTCATGAGGTAGATTTGCTCAATTTGATGGAAAAAGAATTTGCATTGCCACCTTCGGGTAGAGAGTGGTATGGAGAGTCTTTCAAAATTACTAGAACCCGTAGTTTTAATTTTGATTTTAATAACAGAATTGAATCCGAGCCTTTGGTGGTCAAATCAGACTTGGCTGTTCGTGCCTTTACCAATGGCACCGCCTCTATGCGTGTCAACAATATTAGTGCTGGTGCTCCTGTTAATGTGGTGCCTACCAATATTCAGATTTACAACGATTATGCTACTCGCTTAACCTTTCCCTGTGTAGGTCAGGTTTATCCAGGGCAAGATATTAATGTAGAAATTACACTCAACCACAGTAGTTCGGCCGCCGAAATGTGGCTCAATTACTTATCGGTGCAGGCGCGTTGTGAATTGCGTTTTGGAGGTGGGCAGTTGGCTTTTCGCGATCAAAGAACCGTAGGCCAAGGGGTAGCAGCTTATCAGATGGCTGCTAATAATAATGTAACCATTTGGGATGTAACGGATCCTAGCAATGTACGCATTCAGGAATATTCGGGCAGTGGTAGTTTGTCCTTTGCGGTTGATGCGGCCGATTTGCATGAATTTGTGGCCTTTGATGCCAGCCAATTTTATGTACCCTTAACCCGTGGTACAGTTGCCAACCAAAACCTGCATGGCATGGTTACGCCTCCTGATGCGGTTTATGTGGTACACAGTTCTATGCGAGCAGAAGCCGATCGCCTAGCGGCACATCGTCGTGTTCATGACAACTTGGATGTAGATGTGGTTAATGTAGAAGATATTTACAATGAATTTAGTTCGGGCAGCCCTGATGTAACTGCCATTCGTGATTTTTGTAGAATGTTGTATCAGCGCGAAACAGCTACCAATAAGTTTACCCATGTTTGTCTATTTGGAATTGGTTCTTTTGATTACAAATCAATAGGAGAAGGCCGAGCCAACCAACCCAGTCAAAACTTGGTGCCATTGTATCAAACTCCACAATCACTGCATCCTACCAGTACCTATACCTCTGATGATTATTTTGCCTTATTGGATCCCAATGAGGATATGTTCAACTTTGGGCTGTTGGATATTGCGGTCGGGCGTATTCCGGCGGCCAATGTAGAAGAGGCTCGAACAATCGTGGACAAAATCATTCGTTATGAAACACATCCCAATACCTTCAAGGACTGGAAAAATAGATTGTGTTTTGTGGCAGATGATGAAGATACCAACAAGTATTTTTATCACTCAGAGGGGGCTATTCGATTGATAGAGGAGCGTGATACGACTTATAATATAGAGAAGATTTACATTGACGCATTTAAGCAAGTGAGTACTTCTGGCGGGCAACGTTATCCTGATGCAAAGAATGCTTTATTAGATGTGCTGTTCAAAGGGGCTTTTGTTATCAATTATATTGGACATGGGGGCGATGATGGCTGGACACAAGAGCGTGTGTTCACCAGTGGTGATATTAACCAACTCAACAATCAAGATCGCCTGCCTTTGTTCATTACGGCTACTTGTTCTTTTGGGCCGCACGATGATCCTAATATTGTTTCTGCTGCCGAATTGTTGTTGTTGCACCCTACCAATGGTACAGCTTCTATTATGACAACATTGCGAGTAGTGATTGCATCCGACAACCAACGTTTGGTAAATGAAACCGTCAAAGTGTTGTTTGTACCCAAAGCCAATGGACAAATGCCAACCACGGGCGAGGTGCTTCAAATGGCCAAAAACAATGCAGGATTGCGTCCTCCTGTCAACTCTAGAAAGTACGGTCTATTGGGCGATCCTACGATGAAGTTGGCTTATCCCAATTATAAAATTAAAACTAAAACCGTCAACAACCGTATTACTACCAATACGACAACGGATACCCTGCGTGCCTTACAACGGGTGACGATTACTGGGGAAATAGTAGATAATAATGGGAATAAAGTGCCCAATTTTAATGGCACTATCTACCCTACGGTATTTGACAAAGCAGATCGCCTCACTACCTTGGGTAATGACCCCGGTAGCCGTGCGAGTGTTTTTTATGTTCGCAAAAAAATCGTGTTCAAAGGCCAAGCAAGTGTCAACAATGGGGATTTTAGTTTCTCTTTTGTAGTTCCTAAGGACATCAATTACACCTTTGGCTCGGGTAAGATTTCTTACTATGCCAAAAGTGATGGTTTGATGGATGCTAGTGGTTATCATGATAGAATTGTAATAGGAGGTTCTATACCCAATGCTCCTGTAGATAATGAAGGCCCTGAAGTATTGGTTTATATGAATACTGAAGAATTTGCCCGAGGTGGAATTACTGATAATAGTCCTAATATTTTGGTGCAACTCTACGATGAAAACGGGATTAATACGGTAGGCAATAGTATTGGCCATGATTTGACCTCTAAAGTATTGGCTCCAGACCAAACGGAGGATGCTTATGTACTAAATGACTTTTATGAATCTAAGTTAGATGATTACACCAGAGGTACAGCTATTTATCCACTCAAGGATTTAAAACCCGGTGTGCATACGGTCAAGGTCAAAGCTTGGGACACCTACAACAATCCGGGCGAAGGAGAAACAGAGTTTATTGTAGCTGAATCTGCGGATATGGCCCTCAATCATGTACTCAATTATCCCAACCCTTTTACGACCAGTACCAATTTCCAATTTGAACACAATCTGCCTTATAGAGATTTAGATATTCAGGTTCAAATTTACACGGTTTCTGGTCGTCTTATCAAGACCATTGATAGAAGTATTGGTGCCGAAGATAACACAGGTTATCGAGTAGCTGATATTCATTGGGATGGATTGGATGAGTTTGGTGATAGAATTGGTAGAGGCGTGTATATCTACAAGATTTTTGTACAAGCACAAGGAGCAGAAAACCAAACCAAGCAGAGTAGCGAATTTCAAAAACTAGTTATTCTTAAGTAGTCTTAAATAAATAACAACAGTCCTACTTCTCTTATAATCTAGGACTTAGGACTGTTGTTTTCTTAAATTCTACCTGTACAATGAGCTGAAAGTAGGGTTTTATTTTTACCTTTGTATGTTTTTTCACCAAACAGACTATATGTAGAGACGTTTACTTCAAGGAATCTTTTAAACAATGCCTTAAGCAAGCAACCTTGTGTTGACTTGTACAGAAGTTATTATGTTACTTTAAAAGGCATACACAAACAGTATTTAAATTAATAGTTCTTATATGAAAACCTCGATTCTAAGAAGCTGTTTCATTGCTCTTACCACTCTTCTATTGCAGAGCCAAACAGTTTCTGCACAGAGTACCATTGATTGTCCATTTTCTGGTGCTTCAGCCGATGGCTCTGACTGTAATAATACCATCCTAACAGCCGTACCTTTTTTGCGTATTGTTCCCGATGCTCGTTTTGGAGCGATGGGGGATGTAGGCATTGCAATGCCTTCTGATCCTAATTCCATGCATTTTAATGCCTCAGGTTTGTCATTTGCCGAGCGTGATTTTAGTGTTTCTATGACTTATACACCTTGGTTGCGTGCTTTGGGTCTCAATGATGTATTCTTGGCTTATTTGTCGGGTTATAAGCACATTGATTACTTCCAAACCATTGGTGCAAGCTTGCGCTTTTTCTCGCTAGGCCAAATTCAATACACCGATGACCAAGGAAATGCCTTACAAACCGTTCGCCCCAATGAATTTGAATTGGCTGTGGCCTACTCTCGCAAACTAGGCAAAGACCTTTCGGTAGGTTTTACTCCCAAGTTTATCTTTTCTAACTTAGGCAATGGTGCTGTTTCTGGTGGTCAGAATATGAGTCCAGCATTGGCTTTTGCAGCGGACTTGTCTTTCTCTTATCGCAAATCATTCCAGATTGGAGAGAAGAACGAGGATCTAAAAGATAGAGACAATGCTCAATTTGCAATGGGTTTGGCTTTTTCTAATATTGGTAACAAAATCTCGTATACACAGGATATTAACCGCGATTATTTGCCTGCCAATTTGGGTTTGGGTTTCTCATTTGAGTATCAATTTGATAAATACAACTCTATCACGGTTGGTTTGGATATTAATAAGCTGTTGGTGCCTACCCCTACTCGCCAGTTTATGTATGATGATAATGGCGATCTGATATTGGATGCCAATGGTCGTCCACAAGAAAATCCCGAATATGATGCCAATCAGGATGGAGAACCCGATTACAAGCAATTATCAGTACCTGCTTCTATCTTCTCTTCCTTTGGAGATGCCCCCGGTGGAGCTGGCGAGGAATTGTCAGAATTGATGTGGTCTATTGGGATAGAATATTGGTACAACAAGCAGTTTGCTGTACGGGTAGGGCATTATAATGAAAATAGGTTTAAGGGGAATCGCCAATTTTTTACGGTTGGTTTAGGCATTCGCTACAAAATCTTTAACATCAATTTCTCTTATCTCATTCCTTCTCAAGCAGGACAACGCAATCCTTTGGATAATACCTTGCGTTTTTCTCTATTGTTTGATTTTGGCAAAGCACCATTGAAGAAGAAAGGTAATTAATAATAAAAAACGTAGCGACAAGGCATGCCTTGTCGCTACGTTTTTTATTGCCTTGTCGCTACTACGTTTTTTTTAATTAATCATCACGGTCATTTCGCCTTTCACAATGGTTCCGCCGTGGGCGGTGCTGTCTCCCATCCGAGCGGCTGGTTTTCCTCCAATCATTACGGTTGCCGATCCTGCGGCAATAGAATCGGGAGGCCCTGTACACACACACATATCGCCTATACAGGCGGCAGGCATTTTAGCAATCAAAACGGTGAAACAGCCTAAAGCTATAGGCCCACCAACATGAGGAACGGTTCCTGTTACCATAGGACAAACGTGCATATCCGAAATTCTTGCTGCAGGAGGTGCCATATTATTCTTATTTAGTTGGTTATAATATAATAATGATAATTGAACGCCATAGAGGCGTTTACCAAATTTTTCTTTTGAATAGAGCTGTAAGACTTCGTGGATTCTAGTTAATCATTATCATTCCTCCTTTGAGGGTCAACATACCACCACCATCTACTTTACCCATTCCAGAACCTTTTATTTCAAACTGTGCTCCTTCTGCTTTGAAGGCTACACTACCTTTGAACTGAACGTTCATTCCTTCCCCTTTGATATCTTGGGTAGCTTTCATGGCGATATTCTTCTTACCTGTTACCTTTATTTCACCTTTGATGTCAATGGTTAGGTCTTTATCCGCAGTCATGGTAATTCCTTTGGAATCCATAACCACTTTATTTTTATTAACAGGATCATCTAAGGTAATACTATCTTTATCGTCATTGATTTCTACCATCATCTTATCCTCTGTAAAGAGCTTGATAACATTCTTACCGGGATCATCCTGAAACTCGATACGCATCTTTCCCTTGTTGAAGGAGAAAGATTTAAAGATATTTTTCTCTGCTGGATCATGTGTCTCTGCGGTTGTAATGGTTTTTTCATTACTATACAAAGAACCCAAAATAACAGGATAGGTAGGGTCATTATCAAAGAAACCTAAGATAACCTCATCTCCAACCTCTGGAAAAAAGATAGCTCCAGCATCTTTGGTAGCATAACTATTGGACAAACGCGCCCATACGCCTTCCCCTTCTAAATTATCAATAATAGGAATATTTACCAAGACTCGGTATTGACCATCAGGGTCGCCATCAATCTTGATAACAACGCCATGTTGTAGGCCACTAATAGCAGGCAAAGCCCCTCCAGCGCCCAAGGGCGTAGCACTAGGATAGGTTTCTAGATACGGGCGTTGTGGTAGTCCAAATTCTACCTCGGTCAACCATTGTCCATTCTTGATGGTATGAACAACCTTACCAATATACCCATCTCCATTAAAGCGTTTGGCTACTTTGGTTAACTCTACAACCTTTCCTAGAACAATTTTCTCCGAGCCTACAAACTTCATCTTCCCTCTAATTCTAGAGAGGTGTCCTCTTTGATAAACAGCATCTGCCCAAGATTGAATAACATCTTTGGTCACAGGTGCTGTAGTATGTACCAATTCTTTTTGCTTCAAGACTTTGGATAGTGTTGCACTATCAACATCTCCTTGTTTGTTAGTTGTAGGTTTTTTACCAGCAGTATTTTCTATTTTTTGCGCTGTGTAATCCCAGAAATTGGCTTGTACTTCCTCAAATTGATAAGCAGCATCTAGTTTGAGATCCATGTCTATCAAATCGACCCCATAGGTAATAGAGATGTCGGTTTTTTCGGAAACGGCAGGTTTTTTAATACTGATTTTGCCCTCATCTATAACCGTGACCAAGCCATTGGCATCTGCTCTTGATTGAATAAAGTCCCAGTTGGTACAATAGTATTGAATTAGTTTCTTGTGAGTGGCCTTGGTTGCTTCTACATCAACACTGGTCTTGATTCCTGCGTCTTTGAAAATAGAGGAAATAATGTCCGAATCTTTCTGTTCATAAAAGATTTTATTGGTGCGCCCTGCTGTAAGTGCAAGACACTCATCTCGACATATCAACTGTAGAAACCCTAGTCCATTTTTATTTAATTTGACACGATGTTCTACTAAAATTCCTTTATAAATGCTTTGTGTAGTAACACTGGGATCATGAGAAACCTTAATTTCTACTTCTTTCCCGGGTTCAAAAATAGCTTCATCACTATGTGGAAAAGTTTGCTCTCTTGAATCCCCGTCAGAGATCAAAATCTTGGCATAAGGTATCTTGTTTACTTCTTTGACAACTTCTACCTCTAGCACCATCATTACCTCAGGTACTTTAGTTCCATCTAAAGTAACCTCTATATTTACAATACCACTTTTGAGTTGTTTATTAGGAGAATCAGGCATAGTGTGTTTTAACGTTAATCTTTGCCTAGTAGAATTCTAAGCGGTGGTGATTTAAGAAAATATACAATTAGATATAAGTTTATAGGCAGCAGTTGGCAGATTGTTCTATAGCGCACTGCTTGTAATATTAACTTAGGGGTTTAGGCGGTAATCTAGCATTTCTTCTACACGGTCAAGACATTCTTGGATGAGTTCTTCGCGCTTGATTTTTGACAATCCTCCTCCTCCTCCTCCTGATTGCTGTGCTTGACCACTATTTTGTCCTTCTCCTCCTTCTTTACTTACTTTGGTGTTTACTGTCAATTTGTTAACGGATACAGGCATAGTAATTTGATTTTTTAAGCTGGCGGAATAGCCAAACGTTGAATTTCTGTATACTTAAATTTAATTGTTTCTTTGATAGGAGCATCTCCTGCTGTTGAACTCAAATCACTAATCCCCCAACTTGTAGGAAATGCGTCTTGCAACATAAATCCTGCTACGGGAAAAGAAGAAGGCCCCACAGGGAGTGGATTCTGAATCATAGGGTGATAAATAAAAACCAGAATGTCTTTTTTGAGCACCTGCTTATCCCATTTCTTTACTGTACTCATAGTTTCTTGGCACCAGCCCGAAATGGGATCTAAGGCAAACCCCATCACCCCAATATGTCGTGGACGCAAGTAACGCACTAATGTCAATTCATCATTATTTACAGCGTCAAATGTAGGTCTAGGAGAACTCCACCCAGCTTCACGAACTTCATTCGTCTTAAACGATACTGTCAAACCTTGCACATCTGCAAATGCTGTCGCCACAGGATCTAAAGCTTGCATAGCCAACGAAGCTGTTGCTGCTGTCATAGCAAATGGGTTACTCAAATCAAACTCTTCCAAGAAAAGTACTTCGAAGAAGAAACTTGGAATTGGCTCATTCATGAAGCCAATGATGCTATTCATTAAATCCATAGGAAATACAGTATTATTGAGGTGTTTTTATATTATTAATATCATTGATAAAAGGTCTTAAAACCCTATAGAACCAGCTATACCACCTACAGCAGCACCAGCAAGTCCTCCAAGCATACCTAAGAGACCAGCCTGTGCATCCATTGTAAAGTATTGGTAGTTGAGTTCAATTTCTTCAATAGCTACTTCTCCGTCTGATTCGGCATCTAAACCTGATGGCGTAAATTTGGTGACATAAGCACGCTCTAATGTCCAAGTAAACATGTTAACTAAACCACTACCCGTCAACTCACTTAAACTTATTGTCACTGTCCGCATATCACTAAACAGTGCTCCTTTTGAAACATTGCTAAACCAGTTAAATAAAGTGGTATCTCCTGTAAAAACACCTTTCTTAAGGGTAACAGGCTCATAGCTGGTTAAAGTAGGACGCGATTGCTCAAAAAAGTTGGGAGAATTCCCATCTCTAAATTTCATACTAGCAATAGAAGCTCCTAGACCGTCAAGACCTTGAAAAGCAACATTACCATCAAATCCTCCAATACTAACTTGAAAAGCAAATTTGGATAATGGCCAGTCTGGATAATCTGATCCTAGGTTCGGCAATGGTGTAGATGCGGGTAATTCTGGCATAATGATTATTTTATGTTTGGTGGAATGGAGTAGGTCGTTTAATACTACTTTTATTGGTCGTTAAAAGCGATATACAATATACAATATTTTATTTCTAATAAAGTACCTGATTGAACTTTAATTAAATAACTATCTAAACTCAATCTGTCATCATTAGTTGTGTTGAGGCACAACACTAAAATACAAAAGATAACTGTATAATACAAATAAAAAATGACCTAGCAGAAATTAGATTTCTACTAGGTCTATAATTTTATGCTAAGTTGATGCAACTAAGCACTATAATTATTATCCACCATACTCCTGTGTCCAAGACTCAATTGCTAATTCAATCTCTTGAACAGCTACCTCTGAATCTGCTTCTGCATCCAATGCAGTTGGAGTAAATTTCACTGGGAAAGCACCTTTTACAGTCCAAGTAATCATCACTTCATCACCTTCGTCAAGCAATTCAATGATTAATTCTCTACGCTTAGTACGGTTAGTAGTTTTTTCCCACTGGTATAAGTGCATCCAGTCTTTGATGTGAGGATCTCCGATGAATTCACCTCTCTTAAGAGTAATGTTACTGTAAGTTACCAAACCTGGTCTTTTAGATTTGTGTAGTACTCCAGAAACACCATCACGGTATTCCATAATAGAAACTTCTACTTCTAATCCTTCTACAGTTTGGAAACCCAACTCAACTAGATCTTCAATGGTAACGCGGAATGCAAATTTAGCTAAAGGCCAAAAGTCCGCGCCGTTTAAGGGATGCGACTCGCTATAATCAACAGCCATAATATATAGTTTTTATATTTTTATTTGAAAAAGGTTGTTTTGGGGATTTATCTGGTTCCCCTAATCAATTGATTTGTTATGTTCAATTAATCTTACTCACCACCGCCACCAGGCATTTTTTGCTGGAATGAGATTACGATAAACTCAGCAGGACGAGAGATAGCAACTTTTACAGTCACTTTCATGTAACCATCCAATACATCTTGTGGAGTCATTGTAGTTCCTAGTCCACAATCTACTAAGAATGCTTCGTCTTCAGAGTTACCAACTAATGCACCAGTAGACCACTGGTTACGTAGGAAGTTAGAGATCATAGAGCGTACTGCCAACCATGTGTTCGTGTCATTTGGACGGAATACATAAGGCTCACAAGCAAACTTGATAGATTGCTCTAACATAATCATTGTACGACGAACGTTGATATAGCGCCAGTCACCGCTGTTACCATCCAAAGTTCTTGCACCCCATACTAAAGTTCCTTTTCCGATAAATGGACGGATAGCGTTTACAGCTTTACCATTCAAAGGTAAGTTCAAGTTTTCTTGCTCATCAGCAGTAATGTTTACTGTTGGAGCACTAACAGAAGAGATGCTTACGTTTGCAGGAGCTTTGAATACACCTACAGAGCTATCTACTAAAGCATAGATACCAGCAATAGCACCAGATGGAGGCATAACGTTCAAAGATTCTTTTACTTGACCCAAGATGTCATTGTATACAGGGCTAACAGCTTTCAACAAGTTGCTTACAGCCTGAACATTAGCATCTTCATCTTCGATTTTAGCGATTTCTTCTTTGATCAAGTCACCTTTTTCAGCTTTAACAAAACCAGCAGCTACGTTCTCATCAACTTCGCTGTTAAGCACTTCTACCAAAGCATCAGGATTGCTGATGTTTTTGTAAGTCAAGTCATCAGAGCTAACTACAGTAGCAGCAACCCATGGATAGTAAGCAGCACCAAAGTCTAGGAAGTTATTGCCATAGTGACCGCGAGCAGCAGTTACTACATCGTCATCCAACAATGTTCTAGCTTTGTAACCATTCCATACGTCCAAGATTGCAAAACGGCTGCGAGTATCAGCACCACAGTGCTTCATCATAGCTTGTTGTACAGTAGCACAGTCATCTTCTTCTAATAATACAGCATCAGGAACTACTAATAAAGTAGGCTCTTGCTCTTTTAATAAAGCAGTGATACCTCCACCATTAGCGGCACCGATCAATTGAGCAGCGTTAACACCTTTACCGTATCCACCAACAGATACAATGTAACAAGAACCACCACCATTCGCAAAGAATAGTTGAAGGCTGCGGAATAAGTTGTAGTTAGTGGCTTCATCAGCTTCTAAGCTGTAATTGTCGCCATCAGCTTCAAGAGAGAAAGTAGTAGTTGGAGCTCCACCAAAGAAGCTTACGTACTCTACCATTGAAGTAATACGCATTGGCGTGTTAGTGAGGTCTCTCTTACCAGCAGCAGCTTTAGCAGTGTAACCTACAAATGCAGGTACAGCAGTAGCTACGGATACTACCGAGTTTGAAAAGGCACCTTTTTCTTCGATATACACACCAGGTGTTGCATATTGTTTTGCCATGATAAATTTGTTTAAAATTTAATTAATTTAATAGTTTTTATTTGGCTCATACCCCACTTAAGTTGAGAGGCATTTTTCTGAACCCTTACAAATATACCAATTATTTGGAATAATTCTCGTTTTTTAGAAAAAAGTTTGGATTTTTTTTGGGGCAAATTATATATTGTTTATCTACAGGACAATACATGTTAAAACAGGCTTGTTCTCTATACTATGACTCGGCCCAAAAAAGTCAACCAATCACTTTATTATTGTACAGCCATCTTTATAAAGTAATCATCAACTCTGTGTATACTTCTGAGCGATCATCTGGATTTACTTTTACATCAATTTTGCCCGAAGCATTGGGCAGTGGAACAATCCACTCTACACCACTTTTTCCTCTTTTGGTTTTTAATTTAAATCGATATTGTGGTCGTTCCTGAAAGGGAATTTTTTTATCCGTCCAAATAGCAATAGCCTCTTTCCCATCAAAATCTATTGTTTCGGCCAATGTAAAAGGCATGGGCAGATGATCTTCTTTCCTAACACTATCATAAATTTCATGGTCTTTGTGTTGGCCTTGGTTGCTATTTTCTATTATCACATATCTCCAACGGACTGCTCTAGCGGCAAAGTGTATATTATAGTCTTTTTTTATCAGTTTTTCGTCGTCATTATAAAAGGTATAATCGCTAAAATCATCCTTATCTATGAAAATATCTAAGATGGCAAAAGGTGGACGCATTCCATTATAAACATAGATACTTTTTTCCTCCAATCCATTAATTAGAATAGTATACTTTCCTTCGGGTTGATTGACCAATGCTATATCACAGGTACGCACACCGTCATCTAATATCACAGAAAATACAGTTTCTTCCATGACATTTTGAATTTCTATTTCAGTGCCATATTGTTCTTCATCAAATTCATAAGTAAATATAGAAGGAGAAATATCAATCTTATCGTTTACCCCCACCAATCGATTCTGAGATAGATTGTTGTAATCTGTTGTTTCTTTATCAAAATCTCTATTGTGAAAATAGAATACTTGGTCATTATCAAACTCAAAAGGCATTTCACTGTAATTCAAAAATTTGGGATCATGCATTTTGATGATAAAAGACAAGTGGACGGGGGCTGTATTTTCGGTCAAAGGCGTATACTGGTCTGTTCCTCCTACTCCCAATAAAAACCCACTTGGTTGTACCCGAAATTGCAAACTATTTTGTTGCAAAACTACCTTGGTCGTGTCAGTTGGTTGTATGTGTATCTTCCCAACAGGAAACTCTTTGCTTTGAAAGTAGTCGTGTTTAATATTAAATTGAAGCAATTCTTGGAATTGCGCCAAAAGGTTTAACTGAATCTTGGGGAATTTCCCACTGTCTTTTTTCTTCTTTATAGCCATAATAATATGAACTTATACACGTATTGCCGTTGAGGTCAAAGAGCAGTAACGCGTTATGGATCTGTTAGATTTTTTTGATAACAGGAATTTCAGGTCGTAGAACATCATGTTTGATGGGCAAGGTCTTGATTCTATAAATTACAGAGGGCAAATACTTGGAGCCCATAGAACTCCAAAAATTGCTCAAATCACGCATATCTAAAGAAACCATTTCTGCTTGCAAACGATCTACTATATCGTTAATTTCTGGCGTATCTTGTGGTGTAAATGCGCCTCCCCTAGATTGAAAAAAAGCAATAACAGAGGCAATAAATTTGAGTCCTTCTAAGTAGTTTTCGGCTGTAAAATACGCCGAGAACAAGACTGTAATGTTGACATAAACCGGAGGCTTGACCATCTTGTAACTGCCCTTGGGCGTTTGTTTGTAAGAACCAACATTACTCTGTGTTTTGTCCACTTCGATATTGGTCAATGTCATTACAATCTTATCTGGCTCCTGAACAGCTACACTTCCATCTAGATTAATAACACTAGACAGGACTACTTTTTCCTCGGTAATATTGTGTTTGCTCTGCAAAAAACGATTGATTTCACCTGCAATTGCTGCAACAACTTCGTGGATCATATTACTTGTTTTTATTTAGTTAGCAGCATCTTATTGAGGCCACTCCTCAAGGATATTGATTGGTTTAAGGCAGTTGTATTAGCTAATTTGTGTATAAATAGAAGACATCTAATGACACATTTTTTTTATTCTATCTATCAAATACAGCTTTACTACACAAGTCATCATAAAAGATTTAGCAACTATTCTTCCTCGTACTCTACTTCGGGGGCTGTCAAGGCTTTTAGTGCCATTACAATAAAACGAATAATATAAATCCCTACAAAAGAAGTAAGGCAGCCAATCATATACAGCCAAAAGATGTAGTTTTTCTTAATTTCAGTTAATCTAATGGTTTCTCCTGTAAATCCAAAAAACCATAGAAACACCAATCCTAATGGAATAGCTGCTATTAGTCCTACAAAAAACCACAGAAATTCTCTGGCAATAACTTTTCCCATGTCTGTCTGTTATATTATAAATGTTAAGTTGTTTACTATTAGTAATATGTTATTGTGTTGCTACAAAGGCGTTTTGCATTCAACTTGAGCTTATCGTTAGCTCCTACCAATATTGATATATCTAGGGCAACTCTTTGTGATGTGTATCTACAATATTGGAAGCTACCCAAGTCAATACAAGCCCTAAGGCTGTCCCAATGGCAAAGGTTATCATTCTATTTTGGAACCACGACATCCAATTACCTATTAGCAACAAGGCCACTGTAAAAATTACCAAGTAAAAAATTCTAAAGGCACCACTATAAAACAGTATATCACGCACCTTCCAATCGAGCACAGAAAAGGCAAAGCTTATACATATAAATATAGTGATAAAAAATAAAGTGGCAAAAATCAAATTTCTGTAACGATACAATAAATATTCAATGGTGTAAGAAATTTTATTCTCCTTGTCAATGGTAACCAATGTATAATCTCCTTTTTCTGCATTCCAAACTCGCCTATCTACAAAACTCCGTTCTATAGTTGCCCACAACTCTGTATGAGCATAATCACCTCCTAATGCCCAAATTCCAACGCCCCCTAATTCTTTATCTACTACAAAATCAAACTTTTTGCCCAATGAAGTAGAATTATCAAAATAAATCTTGTACACCCCGCCTATCGAATCCCGCACAGTAGCTTCTAGCGAATGGGTTGCCTTATCATAGTCAATACTAGCCAAATCCATTTCGGCCAAACTAACAATTTCACTATAAGGCATATACCCCTCAAAATCCTTCTTGCCTGTTACATCTTTATACCATACAGCACCATGATAGGCTACTCCTAAAACCAAACTCCCATAATGGTCATTACCAATCTTATCTTTGTAATGGTCAATAAGTTGATTCAAATCCAATTCTTGTGTATCTACTTCTGCCCGTATTGCAATATCCCTAAACAAATCGTACTCTCTAAATATTAAAGTATCTCGTTTGGGCTCAAACAAGAAGAAATTAATATTATCTGCGCGTTTGGCGGCAGGCACTTCTTGCGATAACAAACCAATACAGTTGGTACGGCGCAATAATCGGGCAATAGAAGGCTGCTGCCAGAGCGGCCGGCTATTGGCATCTCTAGTTATTTTTAGCGTATTGAGTACATCAGTAATGTCATAAGGCTCATACTCTAAATTATCATAAGCACGATTAATATAGTAATTGAGGGAATCTCTCAAACGTGTGGTATAGTCTATATCTCCTATTATAGTTACCTCTGATATAGTGTAAGGAACAGATAACAATTCTTCTAAATCGGTATAAATCTCATACAAACATATTGTAGATCGAATGTTAGCATCCAAATCGGTCAGAGGAGTCAAAGGGCCTTCCTTTAGCTGTGTAGGCTGGATATGAAAATTGTAAGTGCCAATGACAAACAAATCTACCCAAGGTTTGAGCTTTGGCAAATCGTAGATATTGTCCTTGTCATAAATAGGCACAGACATACTAATCACATAATTGTGGTCTGCTTCTCTAATGGCAAAAGACAAATCCTTTACAAAAGCTATAAAGTTGTGTTTTTGGTTGCTTGGTACATCTTCAAAATTGATGTCAATGCCATCTGCACCTGATCGGTCCAAAATACTAATTAAGCTATCAATCAAATTGGTCTGAACATCTGGCTCACTCGTAAAAAAGATCTCATTGTTTTCCTCGCCCCTATTGCTTACCGTTAACAAAACCTTGCAAGTATCCAAATGTGCTGTTGTAATCAAATCACTATCCGTGAAATCATACATTGCTTGAAAATTACTATAGCCTCCTGTAAATGGGTTGACTTCATAACCAAAATAAGCCAAATGTGTCAATAGGCGATAATTGTAGGTTTTGTAAGTATCGCCCTCCCAGTAGGGATGCCACCCCATAATGGTTAGGTTTTGCTTGGGTTTAATATCTCCTGTACTTCTGTAAATTTTTCCTCGCTTATTGCGCCATGCAGAATTTTCTAACGATGTATTATAGCGTTCATAACGACTATTTATAGCCTTGTCAATCCGTTTTTGCTCCAAATCAGTTGGAATACCCCACCATTCATACCCCAACATCAATAGACGTTGTTCGTTAATTTTTTCATCTACACGCTCTTGTATAGGGGGTGTAGCTTGTAATGATCTACGACGATCCAAACGCACGGTCTCCAAAGAATCAAACTGATCCCTAAACAAAGGGGAAGATTGACTACTTAGCTCCCAAGGCAAGACTACCAAAAACAAACAAATAAATAGTAAGAAGGTCTTTATAGTGTGATTCATAGTGTTGGTCATAACAAAGAAAAGAAAGCTGCTAAGGCATGTTCTAAAGTTAATATTAAGGGGTCATGGATTTTCTCTTACTAAAATACTTCCACCCAATCCAACTCATTATTCCGCCAAAAACAATTCCTACTAACAACGGCAATGTAGTTTCCCTAAACAGTCCCATATAGCCTCCCAGCAGAAGAATTAGTACGGTAATAAATAACATAAACACAACTCGAAAACGCCCTTCTTCAAAAAGTGCTTGCCGTACCTTAACATTAAATAATCCTGCACAAAATCCAATTGCCATAAAAATTGCAATATATAAAAGTGCTGCTAATAAGTAGATAGAATTTTCTCGAAAAGTATTACTACGAGCATTCAACTCTTTTAGTTTTTCATTTTCGGGCTTAATATATACCATAAACTCCTGCGAAAGTGTACGCTCCAAACGATAAAACCCAGCGTCATTTCCCAAGAATTGTACCCCTACCCCACCTAAGCGATTATTGATAATATACTGATATTTTTTCCGAAGACTCATCGTATCATCATAATACAAGGTAACATCAACAGGAATATCTCCTGCCAAAGTATCTACCCCATAATAATCATAATATTTAAAATAATGGTAATTCTCAACACTATCATAACCCGAGCGAGCACCGGGATAACGTTCATAGTTATCAATTTGCATTAAGAAATCAAACTGTATATCATCAAAAGTTACATACTGCATATCCACAATCTCCTCTGTTACACCATCAGAATAC
This sequence comes from uncultured Aureispira sp., assembly GCA_964445645.1. Taxonomy (GTDB): domain Bacteria; phylum Bacteroidota; class Bacteroidia; order Chitinophagales; family Saprospiraceae; genus Aureispira. Next base: position 44,015 of record CAYULH010000019.1, read on the forward strand.
CACAGCGTTCCCGAATAGGGCACGGCCAGTATCAAGCGGTCACTGTACAAAGGGCCTAAAGTAGCCAGATAGTTATCAACAGATGAACGCACATCTGGTTTCTTGGTTATTTGATTATAATTTAAGGGCGAAGTGGGCCCCTTGACCAATCCATCTGGTGTCTCCTCAAATCCAAATCCCTCTACCACAAAAATATCTACAAAGTTCTGTAGCAATGACAAATCATATACTTCATCATTATCGTAAGCAGGAACCGTCATAAAAATAAAACTAGTATCGCCTCTTGCTGCTGTGATATTTGTAGAAAGCGTACGAACAAAGCGATAAAAATCATCTTTTAGCTCTACATTAAGCCCTTTAAAATTGATTTCAACACCATCAGCATTCGTCGAATCCAGAATATAAATTAACGAATCTATTAGCCGACGCTGTGCTATATTATTATTATTTAAGAAACGACGCAGATTGTTCTCCCCATGACAAGTTACCGATAACAAAGCACTACAGCCCTGATCTTGAGCGGTCTGAACAAATTCACTTGCCAAAAATTGATTAATTACTCGTGGGTTTTGTGGCCCACCTTGATCTGGGTTAACATCATACGAATAGTACGAAACCACATTGAACAAGCCAAAGTCATAACCTTTGTACAAATCTCCCATCCAGTAGGGATGCCAGCCATAAATAATCATAGGTCGGCTATCGTCCCACACCATACGTGTTTCTCTCAATAGCTTGCGATCTATATTACGTAAGGAGTCTTCTATCGCTTGGATTTCAGCACGAAGTCTCAATTCAGCATCACTAGGCATGGTTGCCCAAACACCCAGCAGCTCTACATAACGCACATCGTTTTCATTATTTGTTAAACTCTCCTTTGTCTCGTTATCTTCTATCAATTCATCCAATGTTCGATTATCGGGATCTACAGAAACACTTTTTCCCCCTTTTAGGGAGCGTTTGAGACTGCGTTTGGTGGCTAATGCCTTTTGGCGACCAGCACGTTTTAAGGCACGCTCTGGGGTGTTAGCTATTCTACGACTCGTACTTTTAACAATGCGGCCGGGCTGTGCCGCCAGACGAGCAGTTTTTCTTGCAACTTGGCCTTGAACACTTTGGGTCTGTGCTGAGAATGTCCAAACGCAACAAAACATCCACAGGAAACAATATTTTAAGTAGTTATTTATAGTACAATTCATCTGTATGAATATGTTTTTTGGCACAAAAGAGGGTGATTATAAGTTTGTTTTGATAGTGGTCGGGGACATCAATGTTATCCTTCTTCTGGCTTGAGCATTTTTAGTGTTTTTTCTCTAAAAATCTCTTGCACTCGCTCTCGCACAATATATTCATTATAATAAATACGGTCCAACTTGAACTTCACAAATTTGATATAAACAGGTACTCCTGTAGTGGTGTTAAAATTGCGTACACTCAACAATAGTTCCTTGTACTTACTAGCACTACTAATAGGAATCCGTCCATAAAAATCACCTCTTTTATCTCGACGTGTCAAACGCGGTTTACGATCCGTGTTATTGTATTTTTCTGGATTCATAAACTTAAACATCACATCCTTTGAAATAGAGGAAGAACTGATTGGTAAAAGATTGGTAACACCTAAACCATAAGCCATAAGAGGCTCGTTAATGCCCAAAATTTGCCAATTTGGAGGGGGATTGGCTTTGAGTTGGTTATAAGCTTGTATAGATTCATCACCCAAACCAACCCAATACGCTGCATACTGATACTCTGTTTCATCATCTTTGAGCAGTTCTTCTAAGATAGTCGAATCACTCACAGACCCATAATTCAGGGCTGGATCTAAGACAAATTCATACTCTGCCAAATCAGGTACTGGTATGGTATCATCTCGATATTTTTTGACGGTATCTCGAAAAGCAGAAAAGATAACATCATGCAAGTATAGGGTATCTCTATTTATTGTGCGTCTTTGTTTAAAAACCTTAATATCCAGCTCCTTTTTAAACACATTACCATTGGTAAAATGAAAAGCATACGTTCCTGATTTGGCCACTGTAATAAGTGCTCTATCCAATTTTTCTATTTTCTTATTGATATACTGAAAATCAGAATTTGGAATATCAATGGTCAAACGCCAGAGCTTTCCCTGCATAGGAGTAATAGAAACAATGAGATCTTCTCCTGCTTCTAAATCAAATGTTTTATGCAGTGTCTGTAAAGGTCCTATCTGTTCTAGGCTATTGAATAATTCTACCTTTTCCTGTGCTTGTGTAGGCATTACAAATAAAAATCCTGACAAACAGAAAAAGAGGAAAAATTGTTTCAGAGAGGGCACGAATTGGCAAATGGTGTGATATGTTGGCATTGTCTTAAAATACAATTTTTTATACCTGATGCAGTGGCGTATAAGGGTTGATTATTAAATAAAATAAATTCTAATTACTTGAAAATCAAAAACTTACAGCTTTTATCTTTCCTTTTATTTGGGATATTAAAATATTGAATTCATGGCTTATCCCTCAATTTAATTCTTTTTTTTAAGAACATTGAATAAATGTTGCCTCTATATTGAACTTCTTAAAAAATCCCTAACGACACGTTGATACTCAAATAAGCACTTTGTATACTCTACTGCTTTATTGCAATTATCTATTCATTTAAATTTATAAAAAAAGAGTTGCCCTTGGGACAACTCTTTTTTTATTCATTATTATTTTAGATTTATCTTTTATTGAGTAGGAATTTTCAACTTCATGCCTTCTCTCAAAATATCTCTTGTAGTCAAATTATTCAGTAATAAAATATCTCTAGAAGTTGCTCTCGGATAGCGGCGTTGAATTTCCCAAATCGTTTCATTTTTCTTCACAACATGCAATTCGTACTTGGTGGTATTCAATGGTGCAGATTCTTGTATTTTAACTTGTTTTGATCCTTCTTGTACACGAGCTTGCTCGGCCTGACGAGTTTTCTCTGCAGCTCTTCGTACTGCGGCACGTGCCTCTTCAATTTTTCTAGCTTCTTCAAAAACCAATTGACGTGCCTCTTCTGCTTTGCGATCCTCCTCTGCTTTCTTAGCAGCAGCTATTGCAGCTTGGCGTGCTTCTTCTGCCTTGCGCTCCTCCTCTGCCTTCTTAGCAGCAGCTATTGCAGCTTGACGTGCTTCTTCTGCCTTGCGTTCTTCCTCTGCTTTCTTAGCAGCAGCTATTGCGGCTTGACGTGCTTCTTCTGCTTTGCGCTCCTCCTCTGCCTTCTTAGCAGCAGCTATGGCGGCTTGACGTGCCTCTTCTGCTTTGCGCTCCTCTTCTGCTTTCTTGGCAGCAGCAGCTATGGCGGCTTGACGTGCCTCTTCTGCTTTGCGATCCTCTTCTGCTTTCTTGGCAGCAGCAGCTATTGCGGCTTGACGTGCTTCTTCTGCTTTGCGATCCTCTTCTGCTTTCTTGGCAGCAGCAGCTA
>CAYULH010000019.1:47552-51848 GCA_964445645.1 uncultured Aureispira sp.
CGGCTTGACGTGCTTCTTCTGCTTTGCGATCCTCTTCTGCTTTCTTGGCAGCAGCTATTGCGGCTTGGCGTGCTTCTTCTGCTTTGCGATCCTCTTCTGCTTTCTTGGCAGCAGCAGCTAAGGCGGCTTGACGTGCTTCTTCTGCTTTACGATCCTCTTCTGCTTTCTTGGCAGCAGCAGCTAAGGCGGCTTGACGTGCCTCTTCTGCTTTACGATCCTCTTCTGCTTTCTTGGCAGCAGCAGCTATGGCGGCTTGACGTGCCTCTTCTGCTTTGCGATCCTCTTCTGCTTTCTTGGCAGCAGCAGCTATTGCGGCTTGACGTGCCTCTTCTGCTTTGCGCTCCTCCTCTGTGGTTTGCACTGAGGCATTTTTTACTTTTTTACTTTGAGCTTTTAAATAAGTAATAGCTTGTTTTTCTTCCTTAGTAGTTGTTGTAAACACATTTGCATTAGTAGCAGCTTTTTCCTTACTATACAAATCTGCCCCTTGCTCTTTCACATTTTGCCAAGCCACTGTTTGTTTTTGCTGTTTTGTTGCAGTGGGGGTCACGGCTTTAGGAACAGCAGGAGCGGTTGTTTCAGCATTAGAGGTATTGGCAGCAACAGCAGGAATACGCAAACGACGTTGACGTGTACGAGTTTGCGAAACTTCATTAATAACATTCGGTTTTTGAGCACGTTGTGCTGTAATGGCTGTTGGTTTATTAGACAACTCATAAGGGTTGTCTTTGCTGGTAGTTTTTGCTCTATTGTTATTATTAGTAGCAGCTACAGATGCTACGGTGGTTTTGGATGCTAGTTTTTTCTTATTCTTTTTAATGGTAGTGTATACAGGAGCCGTTAATGCTCGTTTTTGTTGGTCGTCCAAACCAACCACTTTCAAAGAAGGAATAGAAATGCTCTCTATAGTAGGCGGTGCAAACTGTTTTTTTAGAGCATCCTTAGGCACTCGATATTTTCTAATAGCAATAACATCGCCTTTGTTAATAATATGATTGGGCTCCCAACCATTCCAGAACATGGCTTCCGCTCTGGAAAAACGGTGTGCTTTCATCAATTTACGCAACTCATACTCATTATTTACACGACGAATACACTTGATTGGGTTCTCTTTCTGCATATTAACGATGCGATTGTAAGCAGCTTCATAATTTCTGAATTTAGCTACAATGCGAGCAGGCAATACGAGAATATGGTTGTTTCCACTAGAGGGTACATAATTTTTGATATATCCGGGGTTGAGACGCTTTAGCGTATCTTTATTAATATCATAATATTGGCTCAATTGGCTCAACGTTTTGTAACCGGGTTCTAAATGAATAGAGTCTGTCAAAACCAAATCTGGATGTTGCTTTTTGATTTCCAATTCATGCAAATGGTGATATTCATACGAATAAGCTACCGCCATAAAATAAGGCACATACATCTGTGTTTCTCTAGGCAAGGAAGAACGAATATCCCAAAAGTCTTTTTTGGTGCCTTTTACATAACGGTCTACTCGCCCAGGGCCACAATTGTAGGCTGCCAAAGCAAGTGGCCAGTCTCCATAACGTTTGTACAAATTGGACAACATGGTGGCAGCAGCTTTAGATGCCTTGTGTGTATCACTTCGCTCATCTAAGTAAGAGGTTACGGTTAGGCCATATAATTTAGCTGTTCCCGGAATAAATTGCCACAAACCAACTGCAGAAGCATGAGAGCGCGCCACTCCGTTTAGATTAGATTCTACAATAGGCAAATACTTGATATGATGTGGAATGTTTTTCTCTGCTAGGTATTCTTCAAAAATAGGAAAATAAACCTCGGTCAAACCTAGTGTGCGCTCTGTAGCCGAACGATAACGCTCCGTACGATGTATAATGTGATTCTTGATTTCGGGTGTGAGGCGATACTGAATAGCCCCAGACATTTCGAGGAATCGAGCCTTGTAGTGCTCGTCTGTGAAGGTAGGATAATCAGGATCATTGGGGGCGTAATCGTTCATCAAACGTCCCATGTTCCTGACAAGTAACTTGCCTAAATCGTCATCTATTTGGGGATAATCGTTGGGTCTAGCAAAGGTAGCCAATGTGCTTCCTATTATTATCAAAAGTAATAGGGCTACTCTTGACACAAGTTGAGTGAATTTCATTGCTATGGATAATTTTTCCTAATTGGAGGCGCGTGATTAGTTGGTATTCTTGTTACAAATGTCTTAAAAAAATGCAAAAGAGTGACATACAAAGTTATAAAATAATAAGACTTTTCCAAAAAGCTATTAATAAACCATGTTTTTAACAATTGCTCTATGAAAATAAAAGCTAAACAAGAAGTAATGGTTCTTTTTGCTAGGATATAACAGAAAAAACAGACTAATTTACTCCAATATTGTTTATGGTATAAACAGCCATTTATAACGGTATTAGAATACCTTTTGTTAGGTAACTACTCCAGATGCTTTAGTTGTTTTTTTTAAAAAATTCAAATCAGTTACAGTGTTTCTACACTATTTATTTGAATTTTCTTCAATTTTTATTTTTTCTTTATCCCCCTCTCGCATTCCTTCTTTAAATTCCTTGGCTACAGAATCTCTTGCATTGTTAAACTCGCTCACCCCTCTTCCTAGACCACGCATTAATTCAGGGATTTTCTTGCCTCCAAACAGCAATAAAATCACAAAGAAAATTAATAACATCTCTGGTCCTAAAAAATTCATTAATAATATCGTATTCATGCTATATTATTTTTAATAGTAATTACTAGTTGTCTGTTATACTTTTATAATAATGTCTATATGATGTGCGTCAAAGGTACAACTTTTAATTCAATTGCTTTTCTGCTTGCTTGTAAATAACCCTTTTACCCTACTATTCATTGCTTTGTTGCTTGGATTTATAATAAATAACCGAACAATTTTGGGGTTGAAACAATGTTTTGCTGCGCTCCTGAATGTCTGCTGCGGTTACACTATTGTACTTTTCTTTCTCCAAATTAATCCAGTTGGCATCGCCCAACACCTCATAATAGCCCAAATTGATTGCTTTGTGTAGGTTGTTCAATTCGCTAAACTCCAAATTATGCTCTGTACAGTGCTTAAATTTTTCAACAGCTTGTTTGGATAAAGGTTGTTCTTTCAATTGTTGCAATTCTCTCCAAATTGCTTGTTCCGCCTCTTCAAAGGAAATTCCTTCGGCCAATTTACCTTCTATAATCAGCAAACCATCTTCCAAGGAACTGGTAATATAGGCTTCGACGGTAGAAAAATACTCTTGTTCCTTCACCAAATGCTGGTACAACCAAGCCGCATCGCCCTCTGATAATACATCCGTAATCAAATCATCTACATAATATTCCTTATCCTTGCGAGCGGCTGAACGAAACACCATGTACAACGCATCCAGAGGAACTTCTGCCTCAACCTCCAACAATCGCTGTTCTTGTTGTGGTGGCTCTGCTGGGGCCATGATTTTTTGGGGATTGCCTGCGGGCAAATCGCCAAACCACTTTTGGGTCAACTCCAGTACAGCCTGTGGTTCTACATTGCCACACACAGACAATACCGCATTGCTAGGGCAATAATAACGCTCAAAAAATGCTTGCACATCTTCTAAGCTTGCTTCTTCTATGTGTTGTGGTATTTTACCAATGGTCGGAACACTATAAGGGTGCTTGCGATACACCAAAGGCCCAATCAAATGCCATATATCGCCATAAGGCTCATCAAGGCAACTCTCCTTAAATTCTTCTAATACGACCTTGCGCTCTCTTTCCAGTGTTTTGGGAGTCAACTTCAAGGCAGCCATTCTATCCGCCTCCAACCACAAGGCCAATTCCAAGTTCTGATAGGGCAAATACTCATAATAAACCGTCATATCCTGATTGGTAAAGGCATTGTTTTCGCCTCCTGCCTGCTGAATATAATCATCAAAACTAGCGGCATTTTCTGAGCCTCCAAACATCAAATGTTCAAACAAATGGGCATAACCCGTCTTATCTTTTTGCTCATCTTTGGTACCTACATTATAAGTCATACAAACAGAAACCAAAGGCGTACTGTTGTCTTGATGCACTAATAATTTTAAACCATTATCCAGTTTATATCGTGTAAATTCCATTATCTTTGTTCCTTAAACATTGATAGGTTTATAAGGTTAATTGCCAACAAAAGGGGGATAAAAATAGTGATTTTTGCGCTAAGTAATTGGTTCAATCCAAAAACTTAACGAACCTTAACTATAAAATTGCCTTTAAATAAAAAAAGCCTAAGTAGTCGTTCAAAATTCTTTACAACAAAAAACGGATATTTTACTTCGTGAG
>CAYULH010000020.1:0-51789 GCA_964445645.1 uncultured Aureispira sp.
ATTTGTCAGAAATGACCAATAATGAAATGCAAATTCAAGTTGAAAAAAGGATTGGCAGTACAAGAGGTTTAATAGCCGATATGTATATTCAATTAGGAGAAGAAAAAATAATCCTTGAACTCAAAAGATATGCAAGAGCAAGTATAGATTCTGTTGTTGAACAAGTATCAAATTATCTACTTGCAACAAATATTAATGACGGAATTGCTTATATCTTTAATTCTACAAAAACAAAAACTAAATTAAAAAGACAAGATTTAGAAATTAAAAAAGGAGAGAAAGTTTTGTCAATTACATTCTTAAATAAATAGAAAAAATACTACCTGCAACAATGTGTATGGCGTTCATTGCCAGCAAAAGCTGGCAACGCCGCATACACGAGACCGTTATTGTATACAAGAATACCCCCCAATATAACCAATGCCTTAGCCTGCTTCCACCTCTCGCTCCCAAGCCTTAACTCCTCCCGTAAGATTATACAAATTAGTATAACCCAATTTTTCCTGCAATTGCTCTACGGCAATTTTGCTTCGGATACCTTTGGCACAGATGATCGCTACAGGCCGATCGGTCGGAATTTTGGCCGCTTGCATCAATAGGCGTGGCAGTGGAATATCAATGCCTTCCAAGGCTTCGGGGCGAGGCTGCTCCCACAATTCTCGCACATCTACAATCACATAATTGGATAGGTTTTGTGCCAAGGCTTCGGCCGATAATTCCTTGACCGTTGCAGTAGGCAAGCCACAAAAAGCGGCATAATCTTGTGCCTGAAAAGTAGATTTTTTGGCTTTGGTGGCTGCAATAACAGCTCGATTGGGCGCAATATCCAATACCATGTTTTGACAATCTAAGGTGTTAAAAACCATTAATTTGCCCGACAATACATTTCCGATACCCAATATAATCTTGAGTACTTCATTGGCTTGCATATTGCCAATAATACCCGGTAATACCCCTAGCACCCCAATTTCGGAGCAGCTCGGCACTTGCCCAGCAGGCGGTGGTGTGGGAAAAAGGCAGCGATAACTAGGGCCATTTTGGTAATTAAACACCGCCACTTGGCCTTCAAATTTAAAAATAGAGCCGTATACCAATGGTTTTTCTGTAATCACAGCGGCATCATTAACCAAATAACGAGTAGCAAAATTATCACTCCCATCTACTACAATATCATATTGCGCCAGCAATTCCAAGGCATTATCTTTGGTCAATTCGTAAGGATAAATCTCTATAGTGAGCAAAGGATTGATAGCTTCCAAACGCCTTTTGGCGGCTTCTACTTTGGGTATTCCAATATCATGCGTGGTGTATAGGATTTGGCGTTGCAAATTGCTCAAATCCACCACATCCCCATCTACTATTCCAAGAGTGCCGACCCCTGCGGCCGCCAAATATTGCAAAATTGGGCAGCCCAAGCCACCTGCCCCAATCACCAACACCTTGGCTGCTTTGAGCCGTGCTTGTCCCTGCTCACCCACCTGTTCCAACCGCAAATGCCTGCTATAACGTTCTAATTCCTGCTTTGTCCATTCCATTTTTATTGTGCTTTCATTTTGACCATCAAAGATAGTTTGTACTTTTGGGAACTTTGTGAGTTTAAACATTTATCGCTTGAAAAAGTTATCTTTATTAGAATTAGAACGCCTCTCTGTAGAGGAATTTAAGGCAACGCCCAAAACGCCTTTGGTGGTGATATTGGACAATGTGCGCTCGGCACTCAATGTTGGTGCAGCCTTTAGGAGCAGCGATGCTTTTTTGGTGCAAGAATTGGCACTTTGTGGCATTACGGCCACGCCGCCCCACCGCGAAATTCTCAAAACAGCCATTGGAGCCACCAAGTCGGTAGATTGGCAGCATTTTGAAACCACTCTGGAAGCGGTGGAACACTATCGCCAGCAGGGATTTACCATTGCTGCCGTAGAACAAGCCACCAATAGCACGCCCCTACAAAAAGTCCCCGTACAAGTCAATGAGCCTATTGCTATTGTATTTGGTAATGAAGTACAAGGAGTAGACCAAGCTGTAATAGATGCGGCCGATTATTGCCTAGAGATTCCCCAATTTGGCACCAAACATTCTTTTAATGTCTCTGTTACTATTGGGATGGTACTATGGACTTTGGTACAACGTTTACGCCCCGATTTATTTCAATAATTACTAGTAATTAATTGGTTATGAGCATTGACATTAAGGTTATTAAGAATATTGTAGAGGAGCAAATTCCGATTCATAAGTTCTTGGGAGTTGAGTTGTTAGAAATCAAAGAAGGCTATGCCAAAGTACGTGTTCCTTTTCAGGAAATGGTGTTGGGCGATATTGTGCGCCGCCGTTGGCATGGGGGTATTTTGGCTACGATAATGGATTCGGTTGGTGGCTTGACGGGGGCGGCTTACTACAGTTCGCCCAAGGATAAAATGGCCACCATTGATATGCGGGTGGATTATCTCAAGGGGGCGGAGGCTGCGCCTATTATTGTAGAAGGCAAAATTGTGCGTTTGGGCAGGCGAATTTTGGTCACCAAAATGTATGTCTGGGACGAGCAGGAAGAAACCTTACTGGCAGAGGGCAAGGGGGTTTATAATTTTATTAGAATGAAAGAAGAAATGAAAGAGCCAAGTCCTTTTTTGGGCATTACGCCTTACTCAGACGATTGAGAAAAAACAACACTCAAAATCGCTGCATCTGTCTGATGGGTCTTGTCAATCTGTACATAAATACTCGAATTGCTCAACTGGATTCTTTCGTTGTATTCCATGCGCTCGGCATCGGCCCGAACTGCATCGGCCCACTGCTGCAAGGCACCTAGCTTCTGCACATCTTTCTCGGATAGCATGGTCAGAATATTGGCAATATGCAAGGCACACACCCTAGCTGGGGTATTCAATTCATAGGCTTCATGCAATAATATCCTAAATTCTTGCTCAATACGGTCACAGCCCGATTGATACAATTCTATACCCATATTCATATCCGGCACTTCAATTTTCTCCACACTCTCCTGCCCCTTTTGCTCAAACGAATGCCCCTCAAAAGCAGCTATCCCCTCAAAAATAGCGGTAGGCTCCCCCCCAATACAAGGGCGATCCGCATTGCTGCCTCCACAAGCCATTAGTAATAAAAAAAAAACAACCATCAGTAATAAATTAAAACGGGCAACAAGAGTAGACAACATGATTTGAATAATTTGGTGGGCTATAAAAAATCCTGTAAGCAAGGGCAAAAGTTAATAAAAAAATAGGACTTCTATCTTAACAAACGTTTTGATGCAAAAGTTAATCTTAAAAACAAAAGCTTTATTATTTGTTTATATTGCGCCACGGTTTCACCTGTCTTATAATAGACATTTTTAAACAAATTCTATCTTTTATGAGAATACTAGTTTCCATTTTTGCGCTTTTGTTGCTGGCTTATACTGCCTGCAAGCCTTTGGATAAAACCACCGCCACTGAACAGAAAGCCGTTTTTCCTGATGATTGGATTGGGCATTACCAAGGTGATTTGGAGCTGGTCAATGCCACTCGTGGCAAAACTATGACGCTGCCCATGACCCTTATTATCAGCCCAACCGATACGGCCAATCGCTGGCGTTGGTACTCCAAAGCTATTTACCAAGGCCAAGAAATTATCAAGGATTATGCCTTGTATAGAACAGATTCTATGCCCCCAAATCATTTTATTATGGATGAGAATAATGGCATTTATCTGGATAGAATCTTGCTGGATGGCGGTTTTTACGATTATTTTGAAGTCGGCAATTTGGGTTTGTATGGCATTACCAAAAAGGTAGGTGCTGATATTCACTTTGAAATTGCTTCATTCTCATTGCAATCCAAACGCTACTCCACGTATGAGGGTGAAGGGTCTAAGATAGATACCATTACTAGTTATAAGGTAATTAATACCCAAAAAGTATTACTCAAACGTGTGAAGGATAACGAGGCAACTCCAAAAGTTCAGAAATAGAAGAAGGGATTAGAAAGGTGTCAGTAAGAAATTAATCCTACTGACACCTTTTTACAAAGCTTTTTGCTTGCTATTTTTACTGTGCAAACCAAGTCACATGCTTCCAACTAAGGGTTTTAAATTCTTTATCAAACGTAAAATGTTCTTGATCTCTACTGGTATCTCCTATCGAGGTACGATGCAGTTCCAAAACCCATGTTTCATCTTTGGAATACCAACTCAACTGCTCATTTCCAATGTTTTGGGCATTGACCAAAAAATCAACCAACCAAGTACAATTGCACCATGCTGGGTTTTTAATGGTCTCTTCAGTGATTTTTTCTTTGGTAAAACAATTCATAAATTGTTCTTGCTCAATAGTGATAAGATTGCCATTGAGCCACAATTGCCCTAGATACTGAAACTTATACGCTCCCAACTTCTTGCCGACCAAATCCTCATACCCTGGCAATGTACGAGGCGTACGCACTTCTTTCCATTTCAAAATCAATTCTTGCTTCAAATCCTCTTGCTCTACCAGTACATGGGGCAAGTCTTTGTGTTGTTGGAGTGCTTCAAATACATTTAGCTCGCCTTCTTGCAAAGGGGCATTTGTGGCTAGACGCTTAGAGGAAAGGGATAATCCTGATACATCTGGAAGTAGTAAGTCTGACATGTTTATTTTTTTAGAAAGTAATGTTCCGTAGATTTATTAGCCCAATAAAATCAAAGGCTTTTCTAAAATACAACAAAGATAGAAGTTTTGCAAGCTTCGCTAAGAAAGTTCTAGGATTCGGCCACCAAGAGATTGCAGCCCCTCAAATCACTGGCATCAAAACGCCCCAATACCTCAAAAGTACCGTCCAGATGTCTACGCCCCAAATCATCGGTCGCAATAAAACTACAAGTTGCCACATTGGCCAAATCAATGATGTTCAGCCCGCCTATTCTACCATTGGCAACATAACTCAAAGGATCCGTGGTTTCACGCACCAAAACCTCCATCAATCGGCTTGGCCTAAAAATACCATGCCCTGTTGAGTAAGCTTGTGACAATAGTTCGGTCATACCATACTCCGAATGAATAGCCGGCAACTGAAAAGCAGCCTTCAACTGCTTGTGTACCGCTTGCTTGGTTTGTTCGGCTCGTTGGCCCTTCATGCCGCCTGTTTCCATGACAATGGTATGCTCCAAGGCATGAGGATGGGCTTCGGCCAAATCGAGCAAGGCATAAGTAACACCCAAAAGCAATACGGGCTGTTGTTGTTGGGCGCAGGCTTGGATGATTTGTACCAATTTTTGCGTATCATACAGAAAAAAGCCACTATCTTTTTGTTGCGAACGCTGAATAAATTGTTCTACCATAAAAACCAAAGAAGAACCCTGACGTTCCAAATAGGAAGGCAAAAGAGCCAATACTACATAATCCTTCAAGGAACCATACACAGCCTCAAACGCCTCCAAGGCATGTTGCTGATACCAAGACAAATCCCGTATCAGGTGCTTGGAAGTGACCTGCTGGCTCGTGCCACTGCTGCTAAATACTTGCTCGGCTGCCCACACCTCTGTTTGAATTTGGTGTTGCTTAAAAAACTGAATGGGCAAAAAAGGAATAGCCTCCAAACTATTGACGGAATTGGGAGAAATCCTTAACAAATCGACAAATTGTTGATAAAGTACGTTATTTTGGTACTGGTATTGAAATACCGCCAAGGCTGTAGCTTCAAAATCAGCTGCTGTAAGGGCATTGATGCGTGCAGTAAGCGTTTGATAATCTAACTTCATTTTTTTTTACTTATGTCTGTAAAATTAACCGCTTTTTTAGCTTTCCTGTTCTCTATTGCCCTTTTTTCTTGTCAAGAAAAATACTCCAATACGCCTGTATTGACCTTTTCGGAACTTTCTAAAAGTTTTATGGTTCAGAATGGTGCAGACTCGCTGTTTCTGACTTTCAATTTTGTAGATGGCGATGGCGATATTGGCAGTGATACCAGCAAAAATATTATTGTTACAGATGCTAGAAACGGTTTGATTCTTGCGTCCTATAAAGTACCCGATTATTTACTTAATAACAACAACAGTCGCAAGGGAAGCATAACACTAGTCGTCTATTCTTCTTGTTGTATTTATCCCAATGGCACCTCTTGTCAGCCAAGCAATGATTATCCTACAGATGTAATGCAGTACGAAATACAAATGCGTGATCGGGCAGGCAATTGGAGCAATATTATACAAAGCGATCGTATTACCTTGGAATGCAATTAGCACGTTTGTTTGCTATAAAGCTATAAAAATTAGAATTATGCGTCATTTATTAATTGCCTTGGGTCTTTTGGGCTGTCTATTTTGTTTTACTGCCTGCGAACGCCCCCCTATTTATGATGATACCCCCAATATCTCTTGGGGTTCTTTTTCTACGGATACGGTTCAGCAATTATCAGGAAGCGTAGATGTTACCTTTAATTTTACAGATGGTGATGGCGATTTGGGACGTGATGGCGATACGGAAGATCACATTCTAATTATTGATACTAGACGTACGCCCAACGATACGCTGCGCTACAAAATTCCTACTATTGACCAACAAGGTGTGGTAAGTGGTATTTCGGGCCAAATTACCGTTTCGCTTTCTCAACTTTGTGGCATCAATCGCAACAATCCCTTGATTTTGTGCCAACCACAGCCCAATTATTATGATCCTGTCGTGTACAAAATAGCCATCAAAGACAATGCAGATCGCTGGAGCAATAATATCTTATCCGATACGCTTTATATCAAGTGTTTTGATTAACTAATACTTCTTTGATTTTTTACTTTTTTGTAATAAACTAATAATCAATTAGATACAACTTCCAACAAAGTAAGGATTAGCAATTACTTGCAATAATACAATTTGATATAAAATCGTGTGTCTAGCCCTCCTAGGGCTTTGGCTACCGTGGGCGTTACCAATACTACTGCCCCTTGTGTAAATGAATTATCGGGTTTGGGGGCTACCACTTGTGCGTACAATTGGCGATTGGTCATGGGGTTTTCTAAGCGTACAATACGGCCTTTGGGCACATAAGAACAGAGTACATACAGTTTGTTTTTGGCAGACAAATCTAGAGCCTTGTCCCAACAAGCACTGCCTTGGAGCATCTGCTCGTTCTTACCATTAAAATAAACCTCATAACGATATTTATTTTTTTGGCTCTCCTCCCCCAATATACCCGGCAAGCCCGAAATGGTTTTGAGCGAATCGGGAATCCCATCCTTGCTAATCCAGCCAATCAACAACACATCATCACTGTGCAGTTGATTGGAAAACAATTGGTTGCGATCACGCACTACCTCTTCGGGCAAGCGAAAATAAATCCGAGCTATTCTGTACAAGGTTTCGGAAGGGCGTACTTTATAATAAACAGGAATGTGTTCTTGCTCTACAAAATTGGCTCCTCTATAACGCCTCAAGGCACGACTCACCAAGGGAATTCGCAAGCGTTGGCCTACAGACAAGCCATTGGCCTCCAAATTGGGGTTGCAATAATACAAATCTGACAAATCAACTGCATAAAATCGCTTGATAGCGTATAAGGTTTGCCCTGCTTTTATCTCGTGCAATAAGTACTTTTGGCCGCTCCATACTTCTACATACAACGAATCGGTAGGCATGGCATTAGGGCTTTTTTTCAAGCCTAGTTGGTTCATTTCAAACTCAGCAAAACCATTATTTTGAGCCGTTATTTTACCAATACTTAACCATCCCAATACTAACAATAGGAGTAAATTCTTCATTCTAAGGGTTTTCATGCTTCTACAATACGTATCAAAAAGTTGTTTAAATTGGGCAATAAAAATACACTATTTATAGTACAGTTTATAGTGTCGTCTGTCTCTCTTATTAAGATTTTATTCAATTGGTTCTTTTTATTAGCAATCGGTGTATTTTGTAATACAGAAGGTTAACAAATACAAAAACGTTTGGGGTTGCTTGCATAGCTTGTCAAAAAAGGCGAAATTTGTGCAAATTTTATTCCTTCTCAGTAGACCAACCCAAGCATCTGCCTCTGTAACAGAGCTTTTTGTGCTACTCAAAGACTATTAACATCATGGACGTAACTACGTTAGAGACACAGTTTGAATCCCATCTAAGTACCTGGAGGGAAGAAGAAAAAGCCGCATTGGAATTGCTAAAAGTGGTAGGAGATTTACGCTTCGACCGCTCCATTGAGGTGATTTTATTCCGTCGCAATATTTATGACTCTCGTCCTACAGAAGTCATCAATGACCATCTATTTGCCAAAAACTACGCCAAGCAACCCATCACCTTACAAATGAGTGTGGCCATTGCCAAATCTATTGCCAAGTTGGATCTAGCCCCCTCTCGTATTGATTTGGGCAAGTTGGCTACCGAATGGATCAACAACCGTGAGCATTGGGAGAGTTTGGATGCGTTTATTGCCAATGAACTGGCCGACTTTATTGGCCCAAAAGCCAAAGCAGAAAAAGTGATTACGCCTAGAGATGTGGTCTTGTATGGTTTTGGTCGTATTGGCCGCTTGGCCGCCCGTTTTCTTATCGAAATGATGGGACGTGGCGAGCAATTGCGCCTCAAAGCTATTGTATTGCGCCCCAAAAACAAAAAAAATCCTCAAGAGGAATTGCTCAAGCGTGCCTCCTTGCTCCGCAAGGATTCTATTCATGGCAAGTTTCGTGGTACCATCAGTGTAGACCAAGATACCCAACAATTGATTGTGAATAGTTGTCGGGTGCAAGTCATTTTTGCAGGCAGCCCAGAGGATGTAGACTATACCGACTATGGCATCAAAGATGCTATTTTGATTGATAATACAGGTGCTTGGCGCGATAAGGAGGGTTTGAGCCGTCACTTGCGCCCTGGTATACAACAAGTATTGTTTACCGCCCCCGGCAAGGGCATCAAGAATATTGTGCATGGTATCAACCAAAAAGAACTCAACTTTGAAGAAGATCAAGTATTCTGTGCGGCCTCTTGTACCACCAATGCTATCGCTCCTGTACTCAAAGTAATTCACGATGAGCTAGGTATTGCCAATGGGCACTTAGAAACCATTCATGCCTACACCAATGCCCAAAACTTGTTGGACAATTACAACTCCAAAGAGCGTCGTGGCTCGGCCGCTGCCCTCAATATGGTAATTACCTCTACTGGTGCTGCCAGTGCTGTAAGTAAGGTAATTCCTTCATTAGCAGGCCGTCTAACAGGTTCGGCCATTCGAGTACCCACACCAGATGGCTCCTTGGCAGTAATGACCTTGAACCTAGAAAAAGAGACGACTGTAGAAGAATTGAATGAGATGATGCGTCAAGCATCTTTGCATGGAGATTTGGTAGAACAAATTAGGTATTCTATTTCCAAGGAATTTGTTTCTTCGGATGTGATTGGTGCTTCAGCAGCGTCTGTTTTTGATGCGCCCTCTACCAAAGTGGGCAATGATGGCAAAACCGTTACGGTTTATGTTTGGTATGATAATGAGTATGGCTATACACGCCAAGTATTGCGCCTAGCCAAGTATGCCGCTCAAGTTCGTAGATACCGTTATTACTAGACACGAGTTGTTCTATGATAGAAAAATCCCGAATCTTAGTGGACGCTAAAATTCGGGATATTTTTTTATTTTTTCATAAAAATTAAGCTGTGGGAGGTTCTTCCTCTTGGTCGTGTAGTTCCCAAGTATGGTCGGCTAGTAAGGTTACGGTTGATAAGAACTCCTTGAATGGGTAGCCTCTTGGTCCCCACTCATGCGGCCCTACTACCGAAAGCACGGCGGTGTCATCGGCTCGCTGGTAGAGATGATAGGTCTTGCCAATTAGTGGCTTAAAACCCATTTCTGCCCCATAAATAATCTCTGATATTTCAACCCTTCTCTGTATTTTCTGTGCTTCCTTGGCCAGCAATTCCATTTGGCGGCGCAATTGCTCCAATTGCATGTCTGTTTGCTTGTGCATGGCTTTTACGGCCAAGCCCTTGGTTTTGCCTTGGTCAATGGGTTTGATAACTGCCCCGCCTACCGTATGTGCATAGGGTAAATTGTGCGGATTCTCTGTAATTTTATCTTTATCTATAGGATTAATAAAGGCTTCTTTGCCTTTTTCTTTTTTATCTTCTGACATGCTTTGTTTTGATATTGTATTAGTTGGGGCGTTCTAAGAGTGCTTGATGATAAATTAATAAATAAGACAGTATAAACAATGTTATGTTCACCACTCTACAGAATTTCCTCTATTCATGTTGTTTGATAGCTGTTGCAAAATTACGATGAAGTTGTTTAAAATAGAAAAATCAGCAGAGCTAATGGCTATCCCTGTCAACTCTTTTGAGTCAAATACGTATTTTACGATAAGTTATTCAATATCTGTTTTTTAGTCTTTTACATTTTTTATATAAAATCGACACAACTATCATGCACAAAAAACTGAAAATCAATAAAATAAACACTACCAAACAAAGCTACAATCTATCTTTTTTTATTATCAACTACCTGTAAATACCATACATTCCTCACAAAGTCTTTTTATCTTTTTGACAAAAAAAAGCAAAAAATCCACGAAGTATTATATCTTAAGGTGTTGTTTTTTTTATTCATTTTTTACAACTAGAACCAAAACACTCTCCTATCATTATAGCAAAATCACAAAACATGACCTGCTCCAACAACAAGTTTTCTTATGGCTTGTATCTACTTGCCAGTTGCCTTTTCTTAGTACTTTTTAGTTGTGGTAATTCTAATACAGAACAACCAGCTACTACTTCTGCTGTCCCAAAGGATTTTACTGTAAAAATTTCGGTCAAAGACAACCCTGATGGACTTAATGTTTTTTTGGCCCAAAGTGGTATAGCAAGTGAAATTTTGGACTACAATGTTCATGGCGGATTAATGGAGATAGACCCTCAAAACGTATCTAAATTTAGACCTTACCTAGCCCAATCACAGCCTCGTATTGAAAACCTAGATGGAGATCTCGTAGCGTATCATTATGAAATTCGTCCAGAGGCAGTTTGGGATAATGGAACCCCCATTACAGCAGAGGATTATATCTTCAGTATCAAAGCCATCAAAAACCCCAAGACGAATGCTTCGGCTCAACGCCCGTTTTTAGAATCTATAAAAGATGTAATAGTTGACCCTACCAATCCCAAAAAATTTACGGTTATCAGCAGCTTGTACCACGTAGCAGAGGTAGCTATTTCTACTATTTCAATCCTGCCAGCCTACCACTATGATCCACAAGGACTCATGGAGGGTTTCACCTTGCCCGAACTCAATGACCCTGATCAATTAGACCGTTTAATGGCCGATCAGCGCATTGCTGATTTTGCAGAAGAATTTAATAATAATTACAATTTGGAGGCCGAAATGATTAAAGGGGCTGGGCCTTATAAAATTACCGAAATTCTTGCCAATCAACACATCAAGCTAGAACGCAAGAGTGATTGGTGGGGACATCAGGTAGATGTGCCTTATATTGCAGCCTATCCTAGCACGTTGTTGTTTCGCATCCTATCCGATGATAACAACGCCATTCTGTCGCTCAAAGAGCAAGAACTGGATGTGATGGTTAGTATTCCTGAAGAGAAATTTGTAGAGTTGCAAGCCGATGAACGTGCCAGCAATAATTTTGAGCTTACAGCAGCCGATGGTTTTGCTTATCGCTATATTGGATTGAATATGAAATCGCCTGCATTGGCCGATGTGCGTGTACGCAAAGCATTGGCACACTTGGTAGATAAAGAATACATTGCCAAGGATTTGGCCAATGGTTTTGCTACTCCTGTTAATGGTCCTGTTAGCCCCTTAAAAGCGCATTATAATAAAAACATACCTACGGTTCCTTTTGATGTAGAAAAAGCAAGTGCTTTATTGGCAGAAGCAGGCTGGAAAGATACGGATGGCGATAATATTCTGGACAAAACCATTGACGGAGAAGTCGTACAATTATCCTTAAAAATGCTTTATCCCAAAGGAAAACAATTCTACAAGGATGTTTCTCAAATCTTGAAAGATGAAGCCATTCGAGTAGGCATAGATATTCAATTGGTTTCGGCTGAATTGGCTGTTATTATACAACGCCTCAAAAAGCGTGAATTTGATTTGATGACATTGGCATGGGGTCAAGCACCTACTTTAGATGATTTCAAACAAATTTGGCACACAGAATCAGATACCTATGAAGGCAGCAATATGGTAGGTTTTGGCAATGAAGAAACCGACCAGCTCATCGAAACCATTCGAGTTACGGTTGACGAGACTGCACGCACGGCTCTGTACATGCGTTTTCAGGAAATTGTGGCCGAGCAGCAACCTTATGTTTTCTTGGTGGCCCCCAAATCGTGTATGGCTATTCACAAGCGTTTTAAGAATGCTCCTGCCGTTTCCTTGCGCCCTGGATATTTTGCACGCCTCTTCCAATTGGACGAGAATTATAAGGAGTAGTGTGTTTTTTTTTGTGGATATGTATTATGGGTCAATTGCTATTGCTGTAGGGGTCAATTGCTATTGACCCCTACATATCCACAAAAAAACCATAACGCCCTTCTTGATGCCCTAAAACCGACCATTTTTGGTTGGTAAAATCAATTCCAATCAGACCTGATTTGGGCACATCCGTAAAAATGGTATCACGCTGAAAATGATTGGCTGTTTGAATAATAGCAGGATTGTGTCCCACTATCAACACCTGCTTACAAGAGTCCGATAGATGCTTAATCGTATTTATCATCACCCTAGTTTTGCATTTGTACAAACTAGAATCTAAGGTAATATTTGCAATAGGATAATCTAAAAATTCAGCAATGGTCTTGGCTGTACTCTTGGCTCGAACAGCAGAACTACTACAGATACAATCAATTTTTAGCCCTTTAGACTCCATATATTTCCCTAAATTCTGGGCATCTTTTTTTCCTTTCTCTGTCAGAGGGCGTTTAAAATCAGTATACTTCTTTTTGCTACTTGCCTTGCTATGGCGCAACAACAATAACTTTTTTTCGCCTAAGGTCGAATCTGCTTGCTTGGCTTCACAGCCAATGAGCAATTGGCTAAACAAGATTATACCAAGAACCACAGCGCTTATTTGCTTCCCCATTCCTCTAGTAATTTGTGCTACAAATAAGCTGCTAAATTGGGGCCTACTGCATTCTTGATAATTTTTAGCCCTAGTGAACGTGCCTCAATTCCGGGCAGCCCCTTGCTCATAAAGTGGCTTTCTAATTCCTGCAAGGCATCATAATAACTAAAACGCAAGGCGACGTACATATTTTGCTCTAGTGGCTTGCCATTCTTGAGCCGTGCCAAACCATTCCACAAACGACCATTCCACTGCTCCAATTGTTCGATTTCTTGATGTGGAATAGGCCGTGGTTGTACATACAAATAATTGTTTTGTACTAGAGTTGTGCTAGACTGGTTGCTGGCTGCAAATTCTTCTGAAACAGATACCAATACCAACAATGCTTGTTGTTCTAATAAGCTGCCACAATCATTGGATACATTGTAAGCATCTCGTTCACTGTTCCAGTAAGGACGAAAGGCATCTTCTGCTGTTTTGGGATGACGTTGAAACAACCAACAAGGAATGTCAGGACGCACTTTTAGTACTTCGTGTACCGCTTTGAGATGTGCCAATAACTGCCCCAAATCTTCGTAGGCATATTTCATTCTAAAATCATAACGAGTCTTGCCTCTAAATCCTTTAAAGACTTCTTGTAATGCCTCGTTCATCAATTGATTGACTTGTTGTTCTTTATTGGCAACGGCTACATCTCCATTAAAATACAAATAAGCCAAAAACATTTTGGCAATAGGATTTTTGAACTGTTTTAATCCTCCAGCAGCTTTGGCTGGCTCTTGTGGAATTCTGTTGATGTAGTATTGTAAGGTGTATTGTTCAACCTGATTGGTAGCTTGTTTGTTTTTGACTAATAATGAATGGCGTTTGTAATGCTCATTGTTGGCTTTGAAAGCTGCAATTGCCCCTTTGGTTTTGGAAGTAAGCGAACCATTGGCAGGCACATCATACAATTTTTGTTGGGCCAATAACAATTGTAATGCCTTGACAGAACTGCGTACCGTGCCTGAGTTTTGACCATAACTAGGGCTTCTTTGAATATCAAATGCGCCTACTTGGTGCAGTACTTCACTACTTACCTTTTTGATAAAAATATCCTTAGGGCCAATAGTCTGTAATCTTGCTTGAACTTCTGAAGCTTCTGTTCGAGTATAAAAAGGCCCCACTCCTACCCGAACTTTATCATCACTCAGTTGGGCCACCAACTGGGTAGATAAACGTTGCCAATCTGCCCAATAAATATCGGCTTGTTGGTCGTAAGTAGCCAATTGTACAATATATACGGCATCTTCTTCCTTGAGTGTTTTTTGTACCAAAAAGGCATCTCTAAATCCTTTTTTCTGCACAGCCGATAATTTTTTCTGTGCTGCATATTTACTGCTGTATGTGCCCATCATTACCTTGTATAGCCCACTTTCAGTAGCCTGCGTATACACATAGCCAGTATTAAATAAGCTTTTAAACTTTTGATAATCAGGGGCTGCGTAGGTTGCCAATTGGATTTCGTAGACTTTGCTAGGTTCAGCAGCCTGCATAGTATAAGTGCCCAAAAGAAGGGTCAAAAAAAGAATAAATTGATACCTATTCATTATGTAATAGTATTTAGTTAGAGGTTCAATGCTTGTTGGTCTTTCCGCTACTACTTTCACTTTTTATCCATGAAGTTATGTAGAACAAACATTCATAAATTCGTTTTTTATTTCTGTGCTTACAGAGAAATGTCTTGTTATAAAAGTGCAAACAAAGGTGCTGATTTGCAAACAATACTACAAATCTTTACTATTTTTGCCACTTCATTTTCAGAAATTGTTGCATAATAGAACAATATGACGATCCAACTTCTTCGTGTTCTTCAAACTATGGAGTACAAGTTTCCCCTTGTTCTCACCATAGCAAACGTACTGAGCTGTATTTTGTTACAACAGTAAAGTTTTACCTAAAAGTACAGAAAGACAACTAGCCCTATTGGGGCATTCCACCAAAAGATCTTTTTAGATTCTTGCAAACTTAAAGTTACCATTGCGTGATTAAAAAATATTACTTTTTTTTCTTTTTTGTAGGTTTCCTAACCTTTTCTTCGCCTATAGTTGCTATTGAAGGCATTTCTATTTTGGCCAGTCGCCAATTGTTAGAACAGCCTACCGTACAACGTACAGTAGATGATTGTATCAAATTGTTGCAACAAGCCTGCCAATGCACGGTTAATGTCAATGATCGAACACAAGAAATCCTATTGGTTTTGCCGGAGTTAAATCCTGCCAAAATTCCCTCCCAATCTCCCCAAGCAGCCCAATACTCCTATCCTTATATCCATTATCCTCCTCACCACTACCAATGGACATCCAAACGCCAAGGACAACAACTAGAACTGCGTCTAGAAAGCCCTACTTATGTGGGCATCAGCTTTGGGTTGTATGGACTGTTGCAAGAGCAACTGTGGTTTGCCTTTTATCACCCCAAAAAAACCATTATCCCTCAACTGGATTTTTGGCCTTTGACCGAAGATTTTACTTGGTCGGCACAACCTCGTTTTGATAAAAAAGGCTTTCACATACACACCATGCACCCCTTGGAATTGACCGAACCACTGCTCAATCCCAACTGTCCTAATGGCCTAGAACAAATCAAAGAATATATAGATTGGTTGGTACACAACCAGCAAAATTATTTTGAATTTAATTTATTAGAACATGAAGAGTTAGAAGCTTGGCTGGAATATATACAACCTGCAGTCGATTATGCACACCAGAGAGGAGTCTTGGTTGGTCTGGATATTTCGCTGCAGATGACCCAACAAAAAGCATTCAAACTCTACAAAAAGTTTCCTAATGCCCTCAAAGGTGCAAAAAAACGAATTGCAGATCGGCTCGCTCAATTGTTCCAAGTGCCTTGGGATGTGATTGCTATGGAAAGCTCTACCACAGAGTTTACAAAAGGTAATGCTAACAAGACCCAAGAACTGACCTTGTATGTGACCGATTTGGTGGTCAATACTTATAAAGCGCACTTGGCAGGGCGCAAGCATGTCGTTAAAGACGACCAAATGCTGAACAAGGTGCAAAAAGCCGATACGCTTAGTGCCCAACACAAAGCATTGGATGCCCACCGAGCGTCCTTTATTCATACGGTCATGTTTTATGGACTTACAGATACAGTAGCACCTGTTTATCAGAATAAAAATTTGTTGCATCTTTTAGATTTATTAAAAAAAGAACAACAACAACGCGAAACATGGTACTTTCCTGAATCGGCTTATTGGATTACGTTTGATAATTCCGTTCCGATGTACCTTATGCCCTATCTCCAAACACGATTGGATGACATTTTATTAATGGATTCTTTGGGTGTTTCGGGGCATCTGACCTTTACCTCTGGTTGGGAATGGGGGTACTGGTCTATTGATTGGAGCATTGCACGCTGGTCTTGGCAACATACTTTTAATGGTAGAATAATACGGCCAAATGCAACACAGTTTTTAGGTGATATTTTTCATAATCAAACTATTATGGAATACATCAATCAATTAGCCAACATCCAACAAGACTACATCAAAGATCAGCAATTGATTAGATACATGGTTGCACAGACCGTCACCGATGAATTACCACCCAAGTTGGCCTTAGAACTCCACCCACGCCCTTATCAGCCCTATCGTTGGATTAGAAAAAAAGCCCCCTTGGCCTACTTGTATGAATTGCAGCAAACAGTCATCAAGCCCTTGGCTGAATTTGCTCAACAAAGCCAGCAAGTGCTACAACAATTCAAAAAAGAAACCTATACGCTCACTCCAGAACGGCAAGCCGTCCTAAACGAGTTGCAAACAGCTTTGACCATTACCCAATTGCGAGGCCAACATCGCGTACACACGCTCACAGCATTGAGCCAACGTCGTGCCAATCAAATTCACAAACAAAATCCACAAGATTGGCAACAAGAGCTGGCCAATGCCAGTTTGGTGCGTTTGCAAGCCCAACAATTGGTCACAGCACAAGAACAACAGTATCGTTATCCCGTAGACCAGATTGGTCGGCCACTAAAAGATGGCGGAAGCACGGCTTATGCCTATGGCTATTTGTATCCTGTTAGCCATTTGCATTTTTGGCAGCGAGAGGAGCAGCAAATACTACAAGACAAGTACGGGCCTTTCTTTATGTCTATTTGGGATGTGCCACGTATTTTGGGCATTGTACCCTAGCTCTAGTTGCTTTTTTGGGAACTTCTAATTTAGAATGAAAACAAAGTAGGCTAAATAGAGTTAACTAAATGGTAAGTTTGAGGCTTTTTTAGTATTTTAAAGCCTCAAAGTTGTTATCAATTACGACAAAAACGTAAAGTATTACCAATATTGTCCTATTATTCTTATACAATAACAACAAAATAATCGGACAAAGAAGAAATATACATCCATCATTATGAGTGATAAAAAATTGAACGTGCCAATTATGGCCGACCTCCATGCCGAAGGCCAAAAACCAGATGTACTGTTTTGGGTAGGTTGTGCAGGTAGTTTCGACCAACGTGCCCAAAAAGTGACGGTTGCGTTTTGTAAAATTCTAAATGAGCTAAACATCAATTTTGCTGTTTTAGGAAAAGAAGAATCTTGTACAGGTGATCCAGCTAGACGGGCAGGCAATGAGTTTGCTTTTCAAATGAAAGCACAAGAAAATATCATGGTGCTCAACAATTATGGCGTACGCAAGATTGTAGCCACTTGCCCACATTGTTTTAATATACTCAAGAATGAGTATCCCAAATTGGGCTTGCAAGATACTCAGGTGATGCACCATTCTCAGTTCTTGCAACAGCTTATTGATGAGGGCAAGCTCAAGGTATCGGGTGGTGCTTTCCAAGGCAAAACCATTACTTATCATGATTCTTGCTACTTAGGCCGTGCCAATGAAGTGTATGAAGCACCTCGCGATGTTATCAAATCTATTGATAAGGACTTGGTAGAAATGCGTGAGAACAAGCAAAAAGGCTTGTGCTGTGGTGCTGGGGGTGCTCAAATGTTTAAGGAAGATGAAGCAGGAGAGCGCAGAATCAATGCCGCCAGAACCGATCAAGTACTAGAAACAGGGGCAGATGTCGTGGCAGCCAATTGTCCTTTCTGTATTACTATGTTGCAAGATGGTCTCAAAGAGCGTGATAAATCCAATGTTATGGTCTTGGATTTGTCCGAATTAATTGTTCAATCTAACAATCTGTAGTATACAATGACGGCTTATGAAAATTTTCCTGATAATGCTCGAATTTGGATTTATCAAACCAATCGTGCTTTAACAGCAGAACAAGTAGACTATGCCCATACAAGGCTAGAAAAATTTGTTCAACAATGGCTAAGTCATGGCAAAAAAGTAAAAGCTTGGGCTGGTTTGTTGCACCAACACTTTCTAGTGTTTATGGTAGATGAGCGTTATGAGCCACCCAGTGGTTGTTCTATCGACAGTTCTGTTGCTTTGGTCAAAGAATTGGAAAAAACCTTTGAGGTCGACTTTTTTGATCGAATGACCTTTACCTACCTCCAAGAAGACGGTACCGTAGCGGCGGCTGACCGAGAGCAATTTGCTACCTTGTATGCACAACAAGAAATTGGGGAAAATACTTTGGTATTTAATAATTTGGTCGCCACCAAAGCTGCTTTTGAAACAACTTGGAAAGTGCCATTAAAGGAATCTTGGCACGCCAATATGGTTTAAACTAAATATACAAATTATAATAAGCGATTGGAATACCTATTCTCAATCGCTTTTTTTGTACCAATAATTCAAAATTACCAAAAAAAATCTTGGGATTTTGACGCAGAAAATTTGTACTTTAGAAAAAGTAGCAGAGATTTTAATGGCAAAAAAGCTAGGAAACCATATTTTTGGGGGATGTTGTTATTTTTTCCCTTAAAAGAATGTTAAAGGCTTGGCTAAGATGAACATTTTTTTTTCACTTTTTTACATTTTTTTACAAAATAAAACGCTCTATTATTTTAATTTCATCCTGAAAATCAATATTTTTCGTTTCAGGATTTTCTAGTTATGTTCTAGTTTAACAATGTCATAACTTTTTTTTTATTTTTTCCCTTGAGCGGTAATGTTTTGTGTGTTTATGTGATAAATAAGTGAAGTCTCGAACTTAACAAACAAATTTAATTCATAAATACCCAGTACACTCAATTTGTCCCTTATTAACTTAGCAAAATACAGTTGAGTAGTACTAGCAAATCCTTACAAAGTTATGGCATTCATTAGAAGAGCAAGTATTAAGCAAAAAGCAACAAAAGGTTACAGAGTAGCAGTAGTAGTTGGCGATGATGTAGACACAGATGTAGTAAAAACAGTAGATGTAAACATCCCAACTGTAGAAGGACAACCAATCCCCTCTACTAATTTTATGAAGCTCCCTTTGAGAGTCGTCAAAGAAAATGGCAACAAACGCTTTGTTTATGCTGAATTGGACTTTAGTGAGGATGCAGTCAATCTATCCTACGAACTTACTGGAACCATGAAAGATGTAAATGACAAAAGTGTAGGAGAACAATTAAAAGTACAATTGGCTGTAGAAGAAGATGGGGATAGCCGTGTACGCAATGCTACTATTCGCCAAATCAATGAAACACAGTTTCGTTTGAGAATTGTAGTAGTAGGCGATAACGAGCAACAAGTAGATCGGGTACAAATGGAGTTTGCTGATTTTACGGCAACCCCTCCTATTCCTGAACAATTGGAATTAACAAATCCTAAGATAGATGGTGGTAAAAAAATATTCATAGACAAAACCTTAACCTTTGAAGATCCTGCTGCAGCTGCCGATCAAGTGTATGCTGTAGTCATTGACCTAATTGGTACAGGTGGAGAATTTTTGGGTTCTACAGAATATACAATAGTTGTAGAGGGCTTAGAAGCATAACAGCCCTCCTCCAACATCTTATAAGATGGCTATTCTATATACTGGTAGAATAGCCATTTTTTCTTTACTTTGCAAAGGTCCCCAATAGATAGATTTTTCAACAAGATACTGTGTATAATGAAGCAACTTTTACCATCTTTCTTTTTCCTTTGTATACTCTCCCTCCCCTTCTCCCCACTCTGGGCTTTTCAGCAACTACCTACTCCTCTCGAAAAATATGGCAGCCTAGAAAAAGCTATGGCTGTCACTGAAGAACTTGCCTATGCTGGCGAATTTTCAGAAGCTATAGAATTAGGTAAAGCTGTTAAAAATGCTTATCGTCAACAGAAAAATAAGGAGCAACTATCCTATCTTAATCAGGAACTACTCTTGTATCAAGTATTAAGAACAGACCTAACTCTTCCTGAAAAAGAGGAAGAAATTCGTTTGTTTTATGAAGACAGTAGAATAAAAAAAGATCCCAATGCAGAGCAAGTCTATCAAGCTGCACTGGCACATTTGATGCTCTACAATGGTAATTTTGAGCGTTTTGAGCGCTATTACCAAAAAGCTGTAACTATAGCCAATCAACAAGAAGATTATAAAACCTTACGTCATTTAAATGTAAATATAGCTACAGAATATCTTTTTCTAGCAGAATGGAAGGAAGCTGTATATTATATAGAAAAAGCTGAAGAAGCTTTATCCAAAGAAAAAAACACACCTACTGCAGCCGAACTTGGTAGCTTTCACAATGCTCGTTCTGTTATTTATTACAATTTGAGTGAATATGACAAAGCTTTAAATAGTGCTTTGTATAATGTTCGTGAACTCGAAAGCAGCCAAGAAGACCAAACAATTGCACTACTATATGACTATAACAATCTAGCAGGGATATATAAAGGACTTGGAGAAGATGAAAATGCTCTTCTTTATCATGAAAAAGCACTAGAAATACTTCCCAATACATCTGCTTATCCTATTTCTGAAGAAGCTGTATTATATTATAATATTAGTATAGCTTATGATGATAATGGACAAAAAAATTTAGCTTCTTACTATGCCAATAAAGCTCTAAATACATTAAATAGAATACCTAGTGACAAGCATGATAGAGAAATCAACACTACTTTTATGTCTTGCTACTACAATTTAATTAATATATTTTTAAGCCAACAAAAACTAGATTCTTGTGATTATTATATCAATAAAGCTAACAAACTACTACAATATACGCCTAGTTTAGCAGCAGATTATTACTATCAAAAAAGTAAAATAGAAGTTGAGAAAAAAAATTATAAAAAAGCACTGCTCTATGTGAATGAGTCATTAAAACAAAGCTTAAAGACTTATGGTAAAAAAGATATTCGTACATATGACTGCTACGCAATAATAAGTAGAATCAATTCATTTAATAAACAATATGACCTACTAACCATTAATGCTCAAAAAGCCCTAGCATCGGTTAGTATTGATTTTGAATATGTAGACTTGTACAAAAATCCAGCAATACAAAATGTTGCCCATAAAAAAAATGCTATTGTTGCTCTTGTATTAAAAATACAAGGACTCCGAGGACTCTACCAACAAAACAAATCCCCAGAAATAGCACAAGCCATCTTCTCCACTACCCGCTTCTCCACCCAAGTTCTAGAGCAACTCAACAAAGAATTCAAAAACCCAGCTACCAAACGTAGATGGCTACAAACACAAGCTATTCCATTATTTGAAACGGCTATTGCCTCGGCCTTGGATATTGCCAAGAGTACAGGCGATTCACAATATCTGCAAGAAGCATTTGAGCTATCGGAGCGCAGCAAATCCATGCTGATGACCGATATGTTGCAAGAACAAACGGCAGCGCAAGCTGGTGGTGTACCCGATAGCTTGGTTAATAAGCTACAAGATCTAAAACGTGCCTTGCACGTAGCCGAGAAAAAGCGTTTTGATGCCATTACTACCCAAGAAAGTGCAGCAGAGCAGGAAGCAGAAGATAGAATCTTTGAGATCAATCAAGAATTGGATATTCTCAAACGCCATTTTGAGAAGGCTTATCCTAAGTACTACAAACTCAAGTATGATGAAAATCAGGTTTCTCTAGCAGAAATTCAGAAAGCACTAGAACCGGGTAGTATGCTATTAGAGTTTTTTGAGGGCAATCAAACTATTTATATTTTTTCTGTATACAAAGATCGCATAGAAGTAGCTTCATTTGAGCGTACAGCTGACTACAATCGTTTGTTTACCCGTTTTTCCAATTCCTTGATAGATGTAGAGAGCTTTATCAAAAACCCTGTTAAGGTTTATAATGATTTTATTAAGCGATCACACCAGCTTTATCAGGCACTGATTGCTCCTGTTGATTTGCAAGGCATTCAACGTATTATTATTATTCCTGATGGGGAGTTGTCCTATCTTCCATTTGAGGTTTTGCTCACGAAGCCTATTACGCCTGTAGAGGATGAACAAGAAACCATGCAGGCCAATTTTAAGATTTTGCCCTATTTATTGCGTGATTTTTCAACCAACTACAATTATTCGGGTAGATTATGGCTAGAACGGAACTTATTGTCTAAGAATGCGGTTAACAATCGTATCCTGGCTTTAGCACCTAAATATACAGGTGCGACTATGCCTGAGTGGCGTGGAAAACGAGAAGTAAGCCTCCGAAAAAAGTTAACCGACCTACCGGGTGCTTTTGATGAGGTCTTACATTTAAAGGAAAATTATGCCGGTGCTTTTTATAGTAATTATGATGCCAATGAAGCCATCTTGAAAAAAGAAGCCGCCAATTATGGCATCTTGCACTTGGCTATGCATGGCTTGGTCAACACCAAAAAACCTGAGTTTTCGGGTTTGGCCCTAGCAGAAGATCAAAGCCAAGAAGAAGATAATTTTCTGTATGCCTATGAAATAGAACAATTGCCTATACAGACGAGCTTGATTGTGTTGAGTGCTTGTGAAACAGGAATTGGGCAATACCAAAAAGGAGAAGGTGTGGTAAGTATTGGACGCAGCTTTGTGTATGCAGGTGCTCCTTCCCTTTTGATGACCCTATGGAACTTAAATGACCAATCTGGTGCATTTATAATTGAAGAATTTTATAGAAACCTTAATAATGGTTTGGAAAAAGATGAAGCTATTCGCCAAGCCAAATTATACTACTTAAAAACGTACAGTCAAGAATTTGCTCACCCATTTTTGTGGGCGGCATTTATACAGGTAGGTTCTTACGAATCTATTAGTATTGCTTCAAAACATCAATATTGGTGGTTTTATATATTTATAGGGGCTGTTTTGTTTTTTATCTTATTACTTTTTTACAAAAAACGTACAAAATTGGCATGATTTTTACTGTAATTTTACTATAAAACTAAATAACCGTGAAACCTACTCATCTACCTATACCCGTGGATGTTCTACTACTAAACTCATTAGCAACGATATTCTCTCGAATATTCATGCCCTTTCTATACGTAGAACAGACATACTTTCCCCCTCTATTTATGATGATTGGTCTCTCCAGGCAAGAATTTCTTGCGTGGAAACCGCCTATTTAGGCAGCTAGAAAACTAAACCAAAACTTAAAAAATAGCTATTTTTTCTTAAAAACACACCGCAACACCAAAGCTCGCATTGAGTTTTACATTCATTCACCGCTCTGAAAAAAACAAGCAAAGAGCAAGACAAGCTATTTTTTAATTCAAAATTCTAAACTCAACACATTATGCCTAACATTAAGAAAAATAAAGTTGTAAAAAACTCTACTGGCACTAATTACACAGCTACTACTACTGTAGAAAATGATCCAAACAAAACAGTAGATACTGTTCAATTAGATATTACCAATGTATCTGGCCAACCTGATGCAGAACCTACTAGTTATACACTGACCTACCAAACAGAAGCCAATGGTCGTCGTCTGTTTAGAAATACGACGGTCTATTTTGAAAGCAATGCTGTAGGATATGAATATTCTATGACCTTTACGATGTACGACAAATTTGGTAACATTATTCCTTCGGCCGTTACCGAAACTATAGAAGTGGAACAGGCTATGACTATGCCTTAAGCATAAATATATAGAACAAGTCCTCTTTTTATAAGAAATAATGTCCCTAAAGCTATCTCGATAATCGGGATAGCTTTATCTTTGTTGAGAAATAACTCTATATTCCAAAAACTCATGTATTTAATCCTTTGTTTTTTTTTTTGAAAAACTTATCAAATGCATTATCTCAGCCAGTTTATTCTTGTTTTATTGTTTATAATTGCTCTGCCCAATAATGCCCAAGCTTTTCAATACAAAAACTTAGTCTATGATTATAAAAAGGTTCCAACAGAATTTAACCAATTACATAAAAAAAGAACTCAATATTACGAACTCAATGAAATAGAAAAGGTTGTTGACATTACCCTACGATTGATTGAAAAATGTATTGAACAAGGCCATGAAGATTATGTAATTGATCTATATGAGTATATTACCGATTCTTGGGTCAATCATGAAACTCTTAATATTGAGCAAAAACTACAAAAAATAGCTTTTTCTTGTAACCAAGAAACAAGAGTAGATCTAAGTCCTATCAAATACTCTTACTGGGCACAAACCTATCTTAGTTATAATGAGATGGACTCGGCACATTTTTACTATAATCTTGCTGTCCAATCTTGCAAAGAACAGGATTATCCAATCGTGCAGATGAACCTAAATATAGGTTTTAGTTTTATTTATTATTATTATCATTACAACTTAGATAAAGCCATCCAATACAGTGACCGTGCTAAAACGATAGCAGACCAAAATTTAGACCCCCAAAATCGTATTCCTCGTACCAATTTATTCATCATTCAAGGAATTATAGCAGGAGATTTGGGCTATAAGGAAAAAGCTATTGCTTTTGATCTCGAAGTGATTGCTGCTATCAAAGAGAATCCTATTACTTCCAAAGCCAACTTGGTCAACAACTACAATAGTTTAGCCATTAAGTACAATGAGTTGGGAGATTATGATAATGCTATTTTGTATTACAACAAAGGTATTAGAATTGCAAAAAAGTATAAGCTTGAAATTGTTGAAAATATCTACTATCCCACTTACTGTTTGGCTGACTGCTACAGAGAATTAGGGCTATTACACAAGTCTCAAACTATTTTAACTCAACTTATTGATAAACTAGAACTAAAAAATATAAAAAAAAATAATTATTATTATAAAACTCTAATACAAAGTTATCAGGATTTAATAATAATACACATCCAAAAAAAACAGTACAACAATATTGTTGATTACTTACAGAAATTAAAATCACTACATAGACATAGTGATTTTAATCAATTCATAACCTACCTATATGCATCCGATTATTACAAAGAAATAAAAGACTATAAAAAAGCAATTGAGTACAGTCAAAAAACACTATCAGCCCTAAACACCACCGATAAAATATATCATCAACCTTTAGCCTTTAATAACCTAGCAGATATACATCTGCAACAAGGCAACTACTCCAAAGCATTGGTTTATTGCCAAAAGAGTCTAGAGAGTTCAGCCCTTAATTTCTCAGCAGAGGAATCCTATTTCAACCCCTCTTTTGAGGATATTTTTCAATATCAGAGTCTTATCAAAACACTTCATATCAAGCTTGATGTCCTCAAATCACTTTATAAACAGAAAGATCCTAATGTTTCCCCAAGATTGCTCTTATCCACTATTAAGCTAGGCATTGAGTTTTTGGAACATAAAAACAAAAACTTTAAATCTAAGAGTTCTCAAACTTATTGGTTGAATAAAGAGGCCATTCCTTTATTTGAAAATGCGATCAAGATTGCTTTAGACTTGTATGAACAAACCAATGACAAGCAGTATTTGAATGAAGCTTTTATGTTATCTGAAAGGAGCAAATCTATTATGATGACCAATGCTTTGCAAGAACAAAGTGCCTCTACTTTTGGGGGCATACCACCAGAATTAATTGAACGAGAACAAGAACTAGTGCGAGCACAAAAAAAAGCAGAAAAAGCCAAACGAGATGCTAAAATGAGGCAAGATGATATTCAGGTAAATTATCAGGATAGTTTAATATTTGCTTATCATGAGGAGAAAGTGGCATTGTTAGAAAATTTTGAAGACAATTATCCCAAATACTATGAACTGAAGTATCAAGTAAACACAACCAGCATTGCGGATGTGCAAGCAGGACTAGATGAGCAGACTTTTCTAATCGAGTATTTTCAAGGACAAAACCATATTTATGTCTTTACTATTAGTAAGAATAAGGCATTTGTTCGCTCTTTTGAGCACACCAATTTTTATGATACTTGGATGGCTGCTTTTCAGAATTTGCTACCTGATGTTCAACGCGCCCAAGCTGACCTTAACCAAAACTACATCACATTTGTTAAGGCTTCTTATAAACTCTATCAACTGCTTTTGGAGCAAAACATACTCCAAGACAAATCACATCTTATTCTCATTCCAGATGGCCAATTGGCTTACTTGCCTTTTGAGGTACTACTGACAGAAGATGCAACTCCAGCAGCCAATAAACCCATCAATGCCAACTTTTCAACATTGCCTTATTTGCTATATAAATATACTACTAATTACAATTACTCGGCACAATTATTCTTACAACAATATACCCAAACCAAAAAGAAAAAAGCTTGTAAAATTCTAGCCTTGGCACCATCTTATAGCAATAAGAATGCCCCCACTTGGCGCAATCCTTATGAACAAGATTTGCGTAAGATGCTAGATCGGTTGCCGGGGGCTACCAGAGAACTAGATTCTCTTGAATCTATGTTTGGAGGTACTTTTTTGAGGGATATGGATGCCAATGAAACCAAATTTAAAGAAGTAGCTCATTCTTATGATATTCTGCACTTGGCTGTACATGGCTTGGTTGATCATGATAAACCTGAACTATCGGGCCTAGCCTTGGAGGAGGACAACGATACTATACACGATAATATCCTGTATGCCTATGAAATTAAGCAGCTAGATTTAAAAGCTCAAATGGTGGTACTCTCTGCCTGTGAAACAGGTATTGGGAAGTATCAACGTGGAGAAGGGGTATTGAGTATTGGACGGGGGTTTATGTATGCAGGGGTTCCTAGTTTGGTAACAACACTCTGGAAACTCAATGACTATACCAGTACGTTTATTATTACAGAGTTCTATAAGAATATTCGAAAGGGGCAAGCCAAAGATGAGGCATTAAGAAATGCAAAATTACTCTACCTACAACGCAATCATGGAATTAATAGCCATCCGGCCTTATGGGCTTGTTTGGTACAAGTGGGCAATTATGAGCCTTTAAATATTCAACCCAATCGTTTCAAGCAGTATATGATTATTATTGGGATAATTGCCTTATTATTGGCAATTGCAATCTTCCTCAAACAAAGAAAAAAATAACTGCATCTATGGCTTTTCAATATTATGCCATCTACAAGCCTTTTGGTATGCTTTCTCAGTTCTCTAGAGAACATCCAAGCCATCAAACCTTGGCAGATTTGAACTTTAGTTTTGATAAAGAGGTGTATCCTATAGGGCGACTGGATAAAGATAGTGAAGGTTTATTGCTATTGAGTAATAATAGGAGTATCAATCATAGCTTGCTGCATCCTAGCAAGGCACATCCACGCAGTTATTGGGTACAAGTAGAAGGCCAAATCACCCCCGAAGCCCTACAACAACTGCGTACAGGAGTTGGCATTAAAATCAATAAAAAACTCCATAAAACTTGTCCAGCCAAAGCCCAACTTTTAGAACAAGCCCCCCTCGTACCTGACAGAAACCCGCCTATTCGTTACCGAAAAAATCAACCTACTTCTTGGATCAATCTGACCCTAACAGAAGGCAAAAACAGGCAAGTTCGACGAATGACGGCTGCTGTTGGTTTTCCTACCTTGCGCCTCATTCGCCACCAAATTGTAGATTTGTGTATAAACAATTGGGAAGCAGGAGCTGTACACCCCATTGCTCCCCATAATTTTAAGCGATTATTACAACTGAACAAAATCTGACAGTGGGCCAACTTTATCGGCCACTATACGCCCTTTTTCATTGCGCTTGAGCGTACAAGCCTCTATGGTAGGCGCATGTTCAAAAAACAGGATGTGGCCCTGCTCTTCGGCCTCGGTCAAGAACCACGCTTTCTCTTTCAATGTTTGCAAGGGGCGTATATCATAGCCCATAACATAGGGCATAGGAATATGACTAGGAGACGGCAGCAAATCTGCACAGTAAATAATGGTTTTGTCTTGATACTGAATTCTGGGTGTCATCAAAGCCTCAGTATGTCCATAAGCATAGCCAATCTGAAAGTCTTTTAGCCATGGCAATACTTCATCATAAGGCAATGAAGGAATGTTTTGGAGTATACCATGCTCTTTGAGCGGCACAAAGTTCTCTTTTAAGAAAGAAGCCTTTTCTCGATCATTGGGCGCATAAGCCCAGTCATAATGGGCTTCATTGGTCCAATAAGTAGCATTGGGAAAAGTAGGCAGCAAAGCTCCTTTCTCATCTCTATACACCGCTCCTCCCACATGGTCAAAGTGTAGATGTGTTATGAATACATCTGTGATGTCAGTAGCTTGCAATCCTTGTTCCTGAATGGATGTTAGTAAGCTGGCCTCACCATGAGGATGAAAGTGAGAAAAGAACTTAGCAGATTGTTTATTTCCTATTCCTGTATCTATCAGAATATTGCGCCCTTCTGTCTGAACCAACAAACAACGCATAGCCCAAGTACACAAATTATTTTCATCAGGCTGCTCCAATTTTGCCCACAATTTTTTGGGTACCACGCCAAACATAGCCCCTCCATCCAGTTTAAAATATCCTGTATTAATTACACTAATCTTCATAATTTGTAATGGATGCTTTAGACACTTTTATTTACCAAAACCAATAGTATTTTTTTCTTTATTGAATGATTTAGACACTTCTACCATTCTAATAGCTGTTACAGCAGCTTCTACGCCCTTATTGCCATATTTTCCACCTGCTCTATCCAAGGCTTGTTGCTTATCATTGGGGGTTAATAGACCAAATACAGCAGGTTTGCCCGATGTCAAAGAAAGATTTTGGAGGGCTTGTGCTACAGACATATTGATGTACTCATTATGAGTGGTTTCGCCTTTAATCACACAACCTAGACAAATCATAGCATCTACACTCTCATTCTTATACAAAATACGGGCACCTTGTGGCAATTCAAAAGCACCGGGTACTTGTACGGTATGAATATTTTCGGGCTTTGCTCCATGCTTGATTAAGGTATCATAACAGCCTTCATACAATGCGTGGGTAACTTCTTCATTCCAATCAGATACAATAATTCCAAATTCCCATTCAGAAGCATCGGGCAAATTATTCTCATCATAAACAGATAAATTCTTATCGGCACTACTCATAGTTCTTGTTAATTTATGGTGTTGTAATTTGTAAATAATACAAAAATAAATAGAAGAGTTCAGCTGTTGAGCAAAAAAAAGGTAAGACTGCATTTATTACAGGCTTACCTTCTTCCAATTTCTTTGTTAAAAAGCGAATACTTAAGACAAACGAATT
The DNA here is from genome assembly GCA_964445645.1 of uncultured Aureispira sp. Classification (GTDB taxonomy): domain Bacteria; phylum Bacteroidota; class Bacteroidia; order Chitinophagales; family Saprospiraceae; genus Aureispira. The sequence continues at coordinate 29,486 of CAYULH010000020.1, forward strand.
AAATCTTTGTCTACGCCCAAACGCTCTGCTGTTTCTGGATCTTTGTCCATAATATCTTGTAAATACTGCTTAGCTTCCTCTACCTTTCCTTGGAATTCCAACAAACGAGCTGCTTTCCATTTGGCATATAAGGCCAAAGCCGTGTTTTCTGTATTAGCGGCAGCTCTGTCATAAGCACTCAAGGCTTCGTCCATTTGTTGCAATTCTGAATGGGCATCACCAATCAAGGTATAGGCTTGTGTCTGTAACAATTCTTCTCCACTAAAGTTATTTAAGAAATCTAATGCCAATTGAGGTTGTCCTAATTGCAAAGTAGCAATACCTGCATAATAATGTGCTAAGTTAGCAGCATCTGTGCCTCCATAGTCCTCAATAATACCCGTGTAACCAATAAAGCTACTGGCTTGTCCGGGAATGTTACGGCCATTCAAAGCCAATTGAAAAGAATCGCGCTTAAATTCAATATTGGCTTTGTACAATTCTACTTGTGCCTCCTCATTCTTTTGGTTGCTGTTTTGGACATACCAATACATCGCCACAATAAGAAGTAAAACACCTCCAATAAGGCCAAAAATGATATTCTTGTATTGTTCAAAAAAGCTATTGGCTTTTTCCTTTAGTTCATCTGCTGTAAGATCCTGAATTTCAGTATATTGTTCTTTTGCCATAACGTGGTCTTGCTGTACTAATTATCGTAACTATAAAATAATTTTGCGTGCAAAGATAAACAAAGTTTTTACGGAAAGGAGATTTTTGGCCCTAAAAACTCTATTCTAAAAGTTTTTTTTGGAATACATCTGCTACACAACTTTTGTTATTGCTTGTGTTTTTTGTAATAATGTGGATAAGGCACATAAAAAATTCCCAAGAACAGCGTGTTTCTTGGGAATTAGTTGACACAACAAACAAGATGTGATTAATCCTTGATAAAAGGATAATCCTCTTGTACATAATTATGCGTAAAAAGCTCGGATGCTGGCGGATAAGCCGATTCTTCGGCAAACTGTACAGCAGCGTCAATTTCTTTCTTTACTTGCTCCTTGATGGCTGCTACCTCGGCTTCAGTAGCATGGTTGTTGTCTAGCAATTTTTTTTCTATAATATTAACAGGATCTTTTTCCTTGTATTCTTTTTCCTCTTCTTTGGTACGATACTTAGCAGGGTCCGACATAGAGTGCCCTTTGTAGCGATACGTTCTAATTTCTAAAAACATAGGCCCTTTGCCACTTCTACAGTGTTCAGCCGCCGCCGCAATTTCATTGTGTACCACTTCTACATCCATTCCGTCAATTTGCTTGCTAGGCATATCATACCCCAATCCAAGCTTGTAAATATCCGTCACATTAGAAGTGCGTTCTACCGAGGTTCCCATTGCATAAAAGTTGTTCTCACAAATAAACACAACAGGCAATTTCCAAGTCATTGCCATGTTAAAGGTTTCGTGCAAGATTCCTTGACGGCAAGCACCATCTCCAAACATACAAAAAGTAACACTGTCCTTTTCTTGGTATTTGTCACCAAATGCAATTCCAGCACCTAGCCCAATCTGCCCACCAACAATACCATGTCCACCATAGTAGCGATGTTCGGCAGAAAAATAGTGCATAGAACCACCTTTTCCACCTACATTTCCTGTTTCTTTGCCATACAACTCTGCCATAGCAGCCTTGCTAGAAATACCCTTGGCCATCCCTGCGCCATGTTGGCGATAGGCAGTAATCCAAGCATCATCGGGGCGTGTTGCCGTCTTCATGCCGGCATAAACAGCCTCCTGACCAATGCACAAATGCAAAAAGCCTCTAATTTTTTTCTGAAAATACATTAGGTTAGCACGCTCTTCAAATTTGCGAATGCGTAACATTAACTCATACCATTCCAAATAAGTTTCTTTGGAAAAAGAATTGGTTTCCGTTGTTTTTTTCTTTGCCATACTGTCTATAAGGGATTATAAAAGAGTATTCTATGTGATTTGTTTTTCCAATAATTAGTACTAAGATATAGTATAATAGCACAAACAAAAAATAACTCTCACTTTTTATTAAACAAGCTAGTGTCAAAATGTTCAAAACGACTAAATAGCCATCTCTGGTACGCCCTCTGCTGGAACAATTAATGTACCTGCGGTTTTTGCTTTTATTTCTTCTACAGTTACCCCCGGAGCACGTTCCAACAGGTGAAAAGCATTGTCTTTGATCTCCAAGAATGCTAAATTGGTAACGACACGTTTGATGCAATTAACTCCTGTAAGGGGCAGTGTGCAAGATTCTAACAGCTTGCTCTCTCCCTTGCGATTGGTGTGCTGCATCGCCACAATAATATTGCGTGCAGCAGCTACCAAATCCATTGCACCTCCCATACCTTTTACCATCTTGCCCGGAATTTTCCAATTGGCAATATCTCCATTTTGTGCCACCTCCATGGCCCCCAATACGGTAAGGTCAATATGCCCGCCACGAATCATCTCAAAGCTCTGTGCCGAACTAAATAAAGCTGCCCCCGGCAGGGTGGTTACGGTCTGTTTGCCTGCATTAATCAAATCGGCATCTACGTCTTTTTCTTTGGGAAAAGGCCCCATACCTAGCAGGCCATTCTCCGATTGCAAAAACACCTGAATACCTTCTGGAATATAATTGGCCACTAAAGTAGGAATACCAATTCCTAAATTAACATAGTAACCATCTTTTAATTCTTTGGCAATGCGCTTGGCAATGCCGTTTTTATCTAAAGCCATGTTATTCTTATTAATACTTCGTGGATTTTTTACTTTTTGTAAAAAAAAGCTAAAAAATCCACGAAGTAAGGTCTTATTGTTAATACACTTAATCACTATGAAATTTAACTTAGAACCGTGCGTTGTTCTATACGTTTTTCATAATCTACTCCTTGGAAAATGCGCTGTACATACACCCCCGGAACATGAATATAATTCGGATCCAATTCGCCGGGTTCTACCAATTCCTCTACTTCTGCAATCGTGATTTTGCCTGCCCGTGCCATCATAGGATTAAAATTGCGAGCCGTACCCTTGAATATCAAATTGCCGTGGGTATCACCTTTCCATGCTTTGACCAAGGCAAAATCGGCATGAAGCGCCGTCTCCAAAATATACGGGCGGCCGTCAAAATGTTTGACCTCCTTGCCTTCGGCAATTTCTGTACCATAGCCCGTGGCCGTATAAAAACCCGGAATGCCTGCCCCTCCTGCACGAATACGCTCCGCCAGTGTTCCTTGAGGAATCAAATCTACCTCTAGCTCTCCACTCAATAATTGGCGTTCAAATTCAGCATTTTCACCTACATAAGAAGACATCATTTTCTTAACTTGACGTTGTTGCAACATCAATCCAATGCCAAAATCATCTACGCCTGCATTGTTAGAAATACAAGTCAGACCCTTGACACCTGCAGCTACAAGAGCAGCAATACAATTTTCTGGAATACCACACAATCCAAATCCACCCAACATCAAGGTCATATTGTCCTCAATACCTTGAATGGCTTGTTGTGCATTGGCTACTACTTTATTCATTGCTTGTCTGTGTTTTGTAAGGGCATTGATGCCCATGCTCTAATTGTTGGAAGCTAAACTAATTATTTTTATACAGAAATTGTTTAAGAACAGGCGTGTATTTTTTTTGATACAAACACAAAAAAGAGCTATTCCTACTGGAATAGCTCTCCTATTGCATACAAAAACTTTAAACTAAGTCTTTGTGATATGTTCTATTGATATAACTTCGGCTTAGAAGTAGAAAGATACAAATACAGCACCGTCCATGTTGTCCAAGTTCAAGCCAAAGTTGCTAGAAGCACCATTTTCTTCAACATCAATGATTACTTCACCTGTAGCAGCATCAAATGATTCCCATACAGATTGAGATTGGAAAGTAGTGCTGTAGATAACACCCCATCCAAATTCTGCACCTACAGACATTTTGGGAGCTACAAAGTACTCTACTCCAACAAAAGGACGTACACCAATACCAAAAGTAGTAACACCATCATCAGCCAATTTACGCTGTCCACCAGCATTGTTGAGGTTACCTCCAAAGTTAGTAGAAGTAGGTACTACGTTCGTGTTAGAATAAGCATTACCATAAGTGTAAGCCTCATCAAATACACGCAAGTTCAACAACAAGTCACCACCAAAGTAACCTTGAATACGACCTTTTCCACGTCTCATTTCGTACCCTAATCCCAACGTATAACGACCATTGCTTCCAGATTCTGTATCTTCTACAAAAACATCAGGATCATTAGCGGCATTGTCTACTACAAATTCTGAATTAGAATAAGCATTGGTGTTGATTCCGAAGTGGATTCTAGCAGCCGTGCTCTCTGACAACATGTATTTGCCCATCACTACATTGTTTCCCAATACATTGAAAAACTTGTCGCTAGAAGCATAAGTGTTGTTGGAGTTGTTGTTAAAACTGTTACCAAACCAGTTGAAGAAAGGAATAACATTAAATCCTAATCCGATATCACCAGCTTCTGGCAAGATCAATTGACCTTTTTTACCTTTCAATGGCTCATCTTGTGCTTGGAGAGTGCTCAGACAAAAAACACCAACCAATAATAATAATATAGTTTTCATTAATTTATTTTTATTTAAATTTGCAATGTTTATCTGAACAAGCATTGCACTCATTCAACATTTTAAATTAAAGTAGCTGGTGTCTAGTAATTGTACTCACGGATTACTTTAGCACCTTCATGGATAGTCAAAGAAACATCAGATCTAGTGTATAGAGTTTCTTCAGTAATAACCTCATCTTGGTTAGTAACAGTATTGAAACGCTCGCTACGCTCTTGCAACCACAAGTCAGGGAATTTTACTTCTACACGCATGTCATCTTCAGAAGCTGGCAATTCAACCATTACTTTACCAGCATCATCAGCAGTACCTACGAAAGTCAAATCATCGTAGTTGAAGCTACCATTGGGACGTGCTTGCAAATCTCTTGAGTCAACTACAAAACGTAGCTCAGTACCTGCAGGGATAGGCTCACGCATAACTCTACTCAAACCATTGTAAGTAGTATCGTTTGTCAAGTCATTGTTTACAGTTACATACAATACTACAGTTGCAGTTCCTGCTTCTTTACGCATAGTTGCTTCTTTTGCACAAGAAGTACCCAATAAAGCTACCAATACCAATACAAGGGCAGCAAAGTTCATTTCTTTCATTTTGTCTAAAGTTAATTTGTTTAATGAATTTAGTTAAATTTCTTTCCCTTTGGAACTTTTTGATTTCCCTTAGGGTGGCGCAAAGGTACGGCTTATTTTTAATTTACCAAATCTCAAAAGAAAAATTAGGCATTGGCCGTATAATTTAACACACAAATGTTCATTTCAGAATTCCTGTTAACACTTTAATTATAAAAATTTTATAAAGAACCCTAATATCTATATTTACGTATTAATACAAAAATAGCCCCTCACCAAAATTGCTCAAAATGAGCCAAAAACAGGACAAAAAGTGTTTATTTTTTGCCGATAAGCTAACAACTTTTACTTTTGACAACTGTTATGGATAACTCAATATCATCCATCTTTTTGTGGTTCTAGCTTTATTTTTATTGTAATTTATGTCTTTGCACATTGCTTTTTCCTCCATCTACAAATATCAGCTTCCTGCCAATCATCGGTTTCCGATGTCCAAGTATGAATTGATTCCTGCCCAACTCTTGCACCAAGGTATCATTAGCCCCCATCAGTTTTTTGAGCCCGAGCCACTAGCAGAGCATTGGATATTACGTACCCACAGTGCCGACTATTGGAACAGTCTAAAAACGGGTACTCTTAGTGCCAAAGCAGCCCGCAAAATTGGTTTTCCTATGCGGCCAGAATTGGTGGAGCGTGGGCGTGTTATTGCTAGAGGCACTATTGATTGTACGCTTTATGCGCTGCAATATGGGGCAGCCATGAACGTGGCAGGCGGCACGCACCACTCTTTTTATGAGCATGGCGAGGGCTTTTGTGTGCTCAATGATTTTGCGATTGCCGCTAATTTTTTGTTGGATGAGGGATTGGCCAATAAGATTCTGATTGTGGATTTGGATGTGCATCAGGGCAATGGAACAGCCAAATTGATGGAGGAGGAAGCTCGGGTGTTTACTTTTTCGATGCACGGTGCCAAGAATTATCCCTTGCGTAAGGAACAATCAGATTTGGATATTGCATTAGAGGATGGCTTGACCGACCAGCCCTATCTGGAGATTTTGCAACATTATTTGCCCGATTTGCTGCAAAGTGTGCAACCAGATATAGTATTGTACCTATCGGGTGTAGATGTATTAGCTACCGACAAGCTCGGTCGTTTGGGCTTGACCCTAGAAGGTTGCAAAGCCAGAGATCAGTTTGTTTTTGAAACTTGCAAAGCATTTGGCAAGCCTGTGGCTGTGAGTATGGGCGGTGGCTACTCGCCTAGATTGGCCCATATTGTGGATGCCCACTGCAATACCTTTCAGATGGCTCAGGATATTTATTTTGAGGATTAAAACCCTCCTGTTATGTACTCTTGAATTTCAATCAAAAAAGCATACAGTAATATTGGCTTGAGTGCAGCCAAGAACACAAATCCCCAAATACTACCCCAGTAGTGGGCATCATGCCCCACATTATCCATATTTCGCTTGCTCATATAAGCAGAATAAGCCAAATAAGCCAAACCAAAAAAAACGGCTGGAAAATAAATTCCGGGAAGAAAAATTAGGCCCATAGAAGACGTGGGGGCCAACAAAATAAAGGCAAAAACCACCGATGAAACGGCTCCAGAGGCCCCTAGTGCGGCATAGCCTCGATTATCTTTGTGTTTGTAATACGAATATAAAGACGACATAATAAGCCCAGATATATACAAGCCCAAATAAACCATATTGCCCAAAATCCCAAACAAGTAAGGATCCTTTAGGGTTATCTCTACCATCCCTCCAAACATCAACAATACATAACTATTAAACAACAGATGAATCCAATCATTGTGAATGAGTCCGTGACTAAAAAAACGATACCATTGTTTTTCACGTTTCATCTCGTACGGAATAAACATCAACTTGACCTTGCCCGAACCATACTCCATATAACGATAAGAAGTGTACACAGTAATGAGCAAAATCAAGTAGGTCAAGGGAGCCTCTAAAATTCCGGGTTCGCCTCCCATTAAGAATAATTGGTTCATATAAATTGATGCAATAGTAGTTGGTAATAAAACTAAAGGGCACTAATAATGTGCTGGTTGCGAATGTCGCTTTCTATCTCGCCATCCTTGAGCCGAATAATTCGATGAGCATACTCGGCTATATCAGGCTCGTGTGTTACCAAAATAACCGTGTTGCCATTGTTGTGAATCTGCTCAAACAGTGCCATAATTTCTATAGAGGTTTTAGAATCGAGGTTTCCAGTAGGCTCATCAGCCAAAATAATAGAAGGATCATTGACCAAGGCACGAGCCACGGCCACCCTTTGGCGTTGTCCGCCCGACAATTCATTGGGCTTGTGGTCTACCCGATCGCCCAATCCCACCGATTCCAACACCTTTTGAGCCTTGGCCAGCCGCTCCGATTTTTTCATTCCAGCATACACCAAAGGCAAAGCCACATTTTCCAAAGAAGAAAGTCTGGGTATCAGGTTAAAGGTCTGAAATACAAAACCAATTTCTTTGTTTCTAATGGCAGCCAATTCATCATCAACCAAGGTAGAAACATTTTTTTGATTGAGCAGATACTCCCCAGAAGTAGGCGTATCCAAACAGCCCAACATGTTCATCAAGGTAGATTTGCCCGAGCCAGAGGGGCCCATCAAGGCCACATACTCATTCTTGTGAATCGTAAGCGTAACACCACGCAAAGCATGAACAATTTGTTCCCCCATCTGGTAACGCTTACGTACATCGGTAATGTCAATAACTTTAGACATAGATTTAGCTAAATATTTTGTTGCGTTACATTTGTACTTCTTTGCCAAAATACAAAGTATTTGCTCCAATAAATAAAATTATCCCTCGTGGGGTACAAATTCCAAACAAACCGAATTGATGCAGTAGCGCATGCCGCCTTTGCCCCGAGGCCCATCATTAAAAATATGCCCCAAATGGCTTTCGCAAGCCGAACACAACAACTCCACTCTTGTCATACCATGACTATAATCCGCACGCTGTGTAATGTTGGCCGTCTCCAATTCGCCCCAAAACGAAGGCCAGCCACAACCCGAATGATACTTGTGTGTCGATTCAAATAAGGGCGTGCTACAAGCCTTGCAGTGGTACGTTCCCTGCTCCTCATGGTTATAATAAGTACCTGTAAAGGCCCGTTCTGTTCCTGCTTGGCGCAATACACGATACTCTTCGGGTGTCAATTGCTCCCGCCATTCTTGTTCTGTTTTTTGTATCTTTTTCATTTGTGCTAATGTCTATTCTTACCAAAAAAAACTCTTCATAACTACAACAAAACAGCTAAAATGTTCTTTGTGCTTACAAACAATAGTTTCCTCAAACCTCGCTTCTTACTACAAAAATCAATATAGGCATCCCCCAAGAGCAATCCAATTTTTGACTGCATTCTTTTGCTTACACATAATCCAACAAATAATACTTCCCTGCAATTACTATAGACCAATCTACTTAATATTTCGCCCAATGCCTCCTTCGTTTGTATTCTATAATAATACACACAAAATTGACACAACATCGCTCTTTCTAGCCTGATTTTTGTACTAGCGTTCTATAACAACACAGTATCATCAAATCTATTTTATTCCTAAACAACACCGATTCCCCTTACCAATATGAGTCGTTTCTTAATTGCTATATCCTTATTGCTTCTATTACTTTCTTGTGAGAAAGAATTTACCCCACAAACCACTTACAAAGGCCCTCAGCTAGTAGTAGAGGGCTATATAGAAGCGGGGCAAAACCCCTTGCCACCCTATGTCTTGCTAACCAAAAGTACGGAATACTCTAGCCGCCTAAGCACAGATGACTTGAGCAATTTATTTGTCAATGATGCCCGTGTTCGTATTTCGGACGGTGTAGATACTGTTACCCTACAAGAATATTGTATCAGCGATTTGCAAATTTTGCCCCCTGCCCTCAGAGATGCGGTGCTCCAAGCCCTAGGCTTGCCTAGTTTTGATCCTGATTCTAATGTTGATATTTGTGTATATACCGATTTAATAGGGCTTATTTTTGGTGGGCTTGATATTCGTGAGGGGGGGCGTTATGATTTGATCGTAGAGGCCGATGGCTTTGATGTGGTGACGGCTACCACTACCATCCCCAATTTGGTGAATGTGGATTCGCTCACCTATGTTGACCATCAAAATTATCCAGCCAATGACTCTTTGGTAGAAGTGGTGGCACATTTTACCGATCCAGTTGGCCCCAACTTTTATCGTGTATTCACCAAGCGCAATGACGAGCCCTTTTATCCTGCCACCAGCAAAGCAACCCGAGGGTCGGCTACTGATGATCGTCTTTTTGAGGGGCGTTCGTTTAGTTTTGAAATTATTCGTGGACAAGATCCATTTGGCGAGTCTAGTTTTGAAACCTTTGGCTACTTTTGGCGTGGTGATACCGTTACGTTCAGAGGTTGTAATTTAGATTACGAACATTTTAGATTTTGGCAAACCATTGAATACAGCTCCAATTCTCAAGGGCCTTTTGGCACTTATACCCGTGTAGAGTCCAATATCAACGGCGGTTTAGGCGTATGGGGTGGCCAAGTTTGTAAGGATTATACCATTATTATACCTGAATAAACAAGCTAAAAACAAGCGAATCACACTACTTTGTTCTGCTAAAATACTTGCTATCTTTGTGCCGCTTACTTTCTAATAAAGAACAAGGTGTTTTATGAGAATTTATAGTCTGATTGGTTTATGGATAGGATGTTGTGGCGTATTACAGGCTCAAAAAGAGGCATTTACCGTCAATGCCAATGACACCATCTATGTTCAAGAAACGCTCCCCTTATATGGCAAAGGCCAACATTATGAGGTCTTGGATTCTGCTCAACTAGAACGTTACAACAGCCAAACACTCGCCCAAACACTGGCCTTAGAAAGTACTTTTTTTGTCAAAAACTACGGCCCTAGTGGCATCAGCACCCTATCGGGCCGAGGTGGCAGTGCCAGCCAAACAGCCGTTTTGTGGGAAGGGTTTAATATCCAAAACAATATGCTTGGACAAACAGACTTGTCCTTGATTCCTATGTTTTTTATCGACCAAGTAGATCTGCAATATGGGGGTGGTTCTTCTTTTTTTGGCAATAGTGGTGTGGGGGGCGCACTGCATTTGAGCAGCAACACACCCCAAAAACAAGGGCTAGGACTCAAAGCTCAATGGAGTGGCGGCAGTTTTGAAACCTTTCAACAAAGTGTACAAGCCAGCTATGGTTTCAAAAAATATCACACCAGCCTGCGCTTATTTCATCGACAAGCCCAAAACAATTATTGGTTTACCAATAGCAATGCCTTTGGATTTCCCAAGCCTATAGAACGGCAAATTCATGCTGCCACCCGTCAATGGGGCATCCTACACAGCCAAGCACTCCGTTTCCAAAAACATCACTTTTCGCTTCAATCTTGGTACCAACACAACCAGCGTCAAATCCCTCCTACCCTGCTCAACAGCCAAAGCACAGACCAACAAGCAGATCAGGCTTGGCGCACTGCCCTCCATTGGAAATGGCATCACAATAACCTGCTCTTCAAGGCCAGAACCGCTCTAATATGGGAACGTCTCTATTTTGCCAATGATGTAGTACAATCCGAAAGCAAGATGCTAAGTTCTATTACCGAAGCCGAAGCCCGTTGGTATATTGCTCCATCGCATCGCTTGCAAATAGGCTTACACTATGGTTTTTATACCGCTCAATCACAAGCTTATTCCAATGCGCCACAACAAAATCGCCCCGCTCTATTTGTGCATTATCGTTATTTGAGTCCTCAAGAAAAATGGCGCATCAATCTGAGTGTACGCCAAGAATGGGTAAATACCCAAACCCAACGACCAGCGCTGGCCTTGGGGCTGCTCTGGCAAGCCTTCAGACACTGGAGCTTAAATGCACATGCCTCCCACAACTATCGCTTGCCTACCTTTAATGATTTGTACTGGCAGTCTTTGGGCAATCCTGATTTGCGCCCCGAATACAGTTGGAACAGCGAAATAGGGCTGCATTATCACCGCCAAAAAGGAAATTATCAATGGGAAGCAAGGGCTAATGTGTTTTGTAATTTAATTGATAATTGGATTTTGTGGAGTCCTAATGATGCAGGCTTGTGGCGGCCTAGCAATGTCGAGCAAGTGTGGGCAAGGGGCCTAGAGGCCCATGCCAAAGTTCAAGCCAACTGGAAAGCTTGGGAACTGCAATTGCGGGCGCAATATGCTTTTACCCAAACTACACGCACTCAAGGCAGCACCAATTTGTTGGGCAACCAGTTGATTTATGTGCCTGTGCATCAGGGCAATGCTGCTTTTTTGTTGGGATTCAAACAAAGCCAGCTTTTGCTGCAAGCTCAATGGACGGGCAAGCGTTTTACGGACAATGCCAATAGTGCATTGCTGCCCGCTTTTGCCTTGCTGCATTTGCGCCTAGAGCAACGCCTAAAATTTGGCAAAGGGTCTATCGTGCTGTATGGGCAAGCCAACAACTTGTTGGGGGCCGACTATCAGGTTGTTTTGAATAGGCCCATGCCTTGGCAGCAGTTTGAGTTGGGGCTGCAGTTCTTTTTGTAAATTCCAAAACAGAAAAAAAAGGTTCAATATGAAAACAGAAAAAGTGCTTAAAGACCAATCTTTAAGCACTTTTTATATTTATAATTGAGTCTTGCTACATTGGAGCAGGCACTAAATCTTTGTTCTTACGCAAACCTATTTTGATATAATGGGATGCTGGCAAATCTGCATTTTTGGTAGTTGGTTTGTCCAATTTGGACGTAGAAGCCACTTTTGCCAAGGTATATTCTTTGTTTCCAACTTTGTACACGCCAATCAAGCGTTGTAGCACATCAGCCATTACAGCCGTATAATCCTCACCCAATTGCAATTCGGCATCATCATCACCTTCTATAGAAGCCAATTTGTGGTAATTGACATCCACCACAATCTCTCTAGATTTGATTTTGTTTTGAACATCTTCGGGTAAGTGTGTCCACCAGTATTGCAGGCTTTGAATATTGTCGTTATTTACTTGCTCTTCTCTCAGAAATATTTCTGTATCAAACTGTTGTAATTTTACAGGTATTTGCTTTACCAAACGAATATTGGTAGCATGTTCGCCTTCTATTTCATCGGTTTTATTCTCAATCAATGTTGTACTCACCGTATACGTCATACCTGTCTGGCTGCCAATTATTTGTTCCAATGCTTCTCCCGTATTCTCTATTTGAGAATCGTTCAATTGAGGGTTAATTGCCTTTTTGTCATTGGTACGAATCTTAGACACCACTTCAATATCAATTTCTTTGGCTTTGATTTGAGACTGTACAGGTTCGGGCAGGCTATCCCACCAAGATTCTAATTCTTTGACATTGGCTTCGGACAATTTGGCTTGTTGTTGTTCATGTTGTCCACGAATAATACGAATTTCGTGCGACAGTGGCATGGCAATAGTCATTTCTTCAGGAACAGCAGCATCAGCAGCAGATTCTACAGCTACTAAAGCACTGGCTTGCCAAGGTTCATGGGTCTCGGATTGTTCTGAATCATTTGACTGGACGGTACAACTAACCAAGCAGCAGCTCCATACAAAAAGAGCACTGATTAGAAAGGTAATCTTGGTGTTTTTTAAGTCCATCATATCGTTATAGTTTTCTGGTTGTATAGATAAAAATATCTTGTCAACCCTGTCTTAACATTCATCAAAAATATTGCCAAACAAACGTTTTTATTAACAAGTGTTTAACAAAAATTTTAGCAGGATACTATCTTTTATCCTTTGTCTATTAAATAAACGACATCAACGCTCTAAACGTAGACGTATTGGCCTTATTTTTTCAATTTATAGCTACAAAGTTATCTATTTGTTTCCCTTAAACCACTGCAACCAATGCTTGAGCCTCTAAATATTTTTTTAATAAAACCTCTATTGATAACATTAGCAATTTAACAATACTTTTTGAAAAAAGTTTTTATTATCGACCAAGTGCAGCAAACCAACTACTTAATCAATGCTTTTACAGCATTGGCAGGACTAATCAAAACGCCTGTTGCCTTGGTATCTTGTGTTTCTTTGCCTGTATCATTAAGAATTGCATACGCTTCTTGAGTGGTTAGTTGGGGTTGGATAGCCTTCATTAAACCCAACAAACCAGCTACATAAGGGGTTGCCATAGAAGTGCCATTAAAAAACTCATATCTATTATTAGGAATGGTAGAGTATACTTGCACTCCGGGGGCGGCAATGCCCATTTTGAGTTGGCTTACATCATTGCTAAAAGTTGCTTTGTTTAGTTCTGCATCTACAGCAGCCACGGTCACTACCCCATCTACTGCTGCGGGCAAACGCCTACTAGCGTCTATATTTTCATTGCCTGCTGCTACCACTACAATAGCTCCTTTTTTGTTGGCATAATCCACGGCTTGTTTGTAGGCACGCATTCCTTGTGCTGTAGCTGGCCCACCCAAGGACATGGACAAAACATCAGCCCCGTTGTCTGCGGCCAATAGCATGCCTTGAATAATAGTTTTTTGGGTGGTATTGCCATATTTGCCAAACACCTTCACACTGCTTACCTCTACAAAACCAGCTTTGGGGGTAAAGGAAGCTATACCTTTGTTATTGTTGCTCACGGCAGCAGCTATTCCTGCACAATGTGTACCGTGGCTGTGCGGATCTACATCATACTCATTCTTAATAGAAACAAAATTATCGGCCAAGTCTTCGTGCTTGCCATCCACACCTGTATCAATAATTACCACTCTTGCTTTTTTCTTGGGTTTAATCTTAGCTTCATTGAGCAATTGATACAACGCCTCCATTTCTAGTGTTTCGTAGCCCCAAACTTTGCCAATTTCAGGATCATTGACGGCATAAGGTCGTTTATTGCCCTTTTGAATAGCCACCGCTTGTTGCTCCATAGGATCTAGTGATAAAATTTCGTTGGCTTCGATGTGATCGACCAAACCACTAGCTTGAAAAGCTTCTACAATAGCTTGGTAATGCGCTTGTTGGTCATCGGGAATATTCACGGCATAATAATCATCCAATTCTGTTGCGGCACCATCTTGGGGGCTAAATGCAGGCGTACACACCAATTGATACCGGTCTACAATAGTTTGCAATTCTGATACTTGATGGCCATTGCTCACTTCTACCAACAACTCATTGTTGGGATCCAAATTGTCCAAATCAACCGCCGTAGAAGTTGGCAGCCCCCAGCCTGTCATTCCCAAAAAATACCCTGTTACCATCAAAATAAGCATGGGAACAAATACGAGTTTGTGGCCACTAAAGGTATTTAAGAACAAGCCTCCTATAAATAAGAGCAGCAAATGTCCCCCCAAGGAAGCCCAAGAAACCACCCCCGGTAACAAAAGAGAAACCCCTAAATAAGCGCCCAAGGACAATAAAAATCCTTTGCCCATTACTGGTCGAAGGCTATCATTGTGCTTAAATAAAAACCAAAGAGAGAGTGCTAAAAATGCTGCACAATAACTGATAATTGCTAAGAATGAGAACATAGTAATATTATGATAAGAGTGCTGTGGTCTTACAACACTTTGCTGGATTTAAGAAATAGTTTATAAAATTTTGTAATCACTAATCTGTATAGCAGTTCCCCACATAAAAACAGAAAATACATTGGTGGCTTTCTGTGCCTCAATTTCTACCTTTAAACCCTCTTTTTGAAGTTTTTTAGGCATTTTAACAGGTTTCCAATGCTCGCCCTGCTGCCCTATAATGCCCCAGAAGCCTCCTGATAGATCTTGATATTTGACGGTTCCTTTGATAATCATCTTTTATTTTTTATGCCCCATAATGAGAACTTTTTTGCACGATTTTGTTTTATATATTGGTGGGTGCTTCGGTAATTTTATTGCGCCATTAAGCCCAATTTATTAAAACAATTTTTTACTAAAATAGTAAAGTTTTTTTTAAACTGTAAATTACAGTCTAATAGACTATTAAAAAACAAATTTTCAACATAAATATAATTGTTCATAAATTGCGAAATATTAAGCTAGAGACAGCAATACACAAGCTATCTATTTATACCATATTTTTGTAGTTTTGCGTTTTAACTAAGTAGCTATATACAGCACCCAATTAATACCAATCCCTTATGGCCAGTGTTTCTGATATAGAAATAGAAATTCTTCAATTAGTCAATGAGCATCGCGCAACATTAGATTTACCTCCTCTGATCTTTTATTTGACTGTACAAGAAGCGAGTTTTCAACATTCTAACAACATGGCTCGCGGTTCCGTTCCATTTGGTCATGCAGGTTTTTCGGAGCGTGCCAATCAATTGGTTGAAAGTCTAGGGGGATCAGCCGCTTCTGAAAATGTAGCCATGGGGCAACGCAGTGCGAGAGAAGTGGTACAAAGTTGGCTCAATAGTGAGCAACATCGCAAAAATATTGAAGGGGATTTTAATTTGACAGGTATTTCTGTAGTAAAAGATAAAAATGGGGAGCGTTTATTCACACAGTTGTTTATCAAAGCTCCCCAGCCCAATAGTCCTGTTACCAATAAAAAAGAAGAAACGGTAACTTCTAGCAATCTCAATTACCATATTTTTGAGCAAATTAATCAACATCGTGCTCAACAGTATTTACCTTTGTTTCAAATTAATCCACACCTTCAAGTCATAGCTACACAACATGCACAGGATATGGCTGAGGGCAAAATTCCTTTTGGGCATGAGGGTTTTGAGGATAGAGCAAGGTTGTTGCTTGGCAAATTGAGCGGCAGCAGTGTAGTAGAAAATGTTGCATTGGGCAATGCCAATGCAGATCAAATTGTACAAACGTGGTTGGAAAGCAGCAGTCATCGAAATAATATTGAAGGTGATTTTGACTGGACGGGAATTGGTATTGCCAAAGCCCATGAACAACAATACTATTATTGCCAAATATTCGTAAAAAAATAGACATTTAATCTTCAATGACTTTTCAACACTCACAAAGCCAACTAATTGGATAGAATGTATCCAATCATTAGCCTGTAAGAAGGCTAATACAAATAAAAAATAATCTTACTAGACTAATTAATCTCAGACCAAACACAGAGAACTCAGTTCTTTTTCTCAATTACTTGGAACATTTAGTTCTACCTATTCTTGAGCAGAGAATCCATTTCTTTTTGTAACTTGAGGTTTTTACAAGCCTCTATTAATAAATAAACGTTGAGTAAAAACAAAGGAACGGCATTAGAAGCTGGAACATTATTGGTTGCAGAACCTTACTTATTAGACCCCAATTTCAAACGTGGGGTAGTTTTGTTGTGTGATCACCAAACCGATGGCTCATTCGGTTTTATCTTAAATAAACCCATCAATATGAATATACAGGAACTCATTTCTAGTTTTCCTGATTTTAATTGTGAGGTTTACTATGGTGGTCCTGTACAAACTGATACCATTCATTATTTGCACACCAAGGGAGAGTTGTTGCCCAATAGTGTTCAAGTACTTTCGGGTGTTTACTGGGGAGGTGATTTTGAGAATTTAAAAATTTATGCTGCACAAGGTATTATACAACCAGAGGATATTCGCTTTTTTGTAGGTTATACAGGTTGGGCTTCGGGCCAATTGCAGGCAGAGCACTCTATGGCTTCTTGGCTTACGGTCAAAGGTCATCAGGATCATATTTTTACCCCCAACCCCGACAAACAACTTTGGAAAAGTGTCTTGGAAGAGCAAGGCGGCACCTATAGCATCATAGGTCAGATGCTTACCCCCATCTTAAATTAAACTTTAATTTTTGTCCAACACCTTTTATTTTTTTGGTAATCATAGCTTTAGTACTACCTTTGTGGCTGGCAAAACAGCTTTGCTGTCCAATCAAAAGCCCTAGTTCTTTTTACTACTCTTATTATGTTATTACAACTTATCAGAAAGTTTGACCTTTTTGGCAAATTTTATAGTAGTCGTTTGGGTAAGGCTTGGATACGCAAAAAACTACGGCCAGTATTGCCTCATCTCACACTAGGCCAACAACATGTAGATATAGGCTGTGGCAATGGCCTTATTGTAGAACATTTGCGCCAACAGGGCTACCCTTGTGCTGCTGTAGACGTAGCTGATTTATCTATTGTACCAGAAGTAGAAGTTACGGTGTATGATGGGCTGCATTTGCCTTTTGAGCATCAAGCTTTTGATACGGCCTTGCTGCTCACTGTATTGCACCATACTCCTGATCCTATTCCTGTACTTCAAGAAGCTGCACGTGTAGCCAAACGTGTGGTGATTGTAGAAGATATTTATAGTAATAAGATACAACAATACATGACTTATGCTATGGATACCTTGGTCAATTTGGGCCATTCGTCTATGACATATCAAAATAAGTCGGATGCAGCATGGAAGGCTGTGTTTGCTGCCATGAATTGGAAAGTGGTGGCCGAATCTAGCCAGTCTATTTTGTTTTTTTTTAGACAAGCAACCTATGTAATCGAACCTATGGAAACTTTGGTTGAGTCTGTTTAATTATTGAAGTTGTTTATTGACATCCTGTTATGAGAAATACTATACTTAGTAATATTTTATGGCCTTGCGCCCTTGCTTTTTTGTTGTGGTGTGGAGTGGGAATTAGTGCCTGCTCACGCCCTGCCCAACCTACTCATAATACCCATAGCAACAAAAGCTATCTGCCTGCTTTTCTGAAGGGAATAGAATTGGGGCAAGACCAAGCAACGGTGTTAAAACTGCGCCCCAATACTTATCCTGTGAATAGCTTAATGGCCACCACTTGGCAACAGTATACAGAGGATTTGGAGGCCGAAAATATGACTGCTGCCTATTATAATTTTGAAAAAACAGGCGATAAACGCCTAGTTTCTCTTGAGTTGTTGCACAAAAATGCAGCGGCAGCAGCTACTACTTTTAAGAACTTTGGAGGGACGGTTTCTTCTGAGAATGCACAAGAGCGCAAGCGAACAGATACAGTGCCTATTGCTGCCCTACACAAAGGCAATAGAGTAACCTTTTCACTGCTTGAAAAAATGCAAAAAAACAACCCAAATAACAATGAATAGCTGTTGTTTTTTGAAACATGCAAGTCCTTATTTACGTTTAATAAACTGACACTTGATTACTGATTGAATAAGTATATGAAACCAAGACATCCACATCATAAAGACCAAAATGGTGAGCATCAAAGCGATAATTCTAATTCCAAACAACAATTAAAAAATTTTAAGGAAGACAAAGTTCGTATTATACCTTCTAAGAAGCAAAATCGAATTACGTTTGAGAATTTTTTGCAGTTCTTTCCCTATGTAGAATTACCCTACACCATTACTTCTGAAACCCAGCGGCTCATTAGTCGCAAGAATGACCCACTATCTGCCGAGTGGCTGTTCAATTTTGTATTGGATAAGGATGCAGTTTTAGATGAATACACTGAATTTATGCCCTGTTTTTCTATTCCTGATACCTATGGTTTTTGGGCTATTGTTTTTTGGGAAGCGGGGCTAGAAGGCACTACTTATTATCTCACTACTTTTTCTAAGGAAGGTGTTTTGATTGATAAAAAGAAAATTGCGGGAACTAAGTACACACAAGATGGGTTGTACCAAATGGTCTGCACCATCAGCGAAACGTGGCTGTTTAGTTGTGCAGAAGGCCGACTAGACGCTCAAGGAAATACCACTCCGATTTCTTCCGACTCTACCCATCTTCACACCACCTTACAAATGACTGGCGACGGTGAAATTGTTGCCATTTAAAACACAACAAAAAACATATAACTAGGTTAAGTGTGATTTTGATGCCTTGAATCACCGATTTACTAGAAAATTTAACGATAAGGCATTCTTAATTTAATAATACTTCGTGATTTTTACAAAAAATAATTGGCCTTCAATTGGTACTGCCTGTATCAACGCTACCCATGACTCGAATTAGCCAAGTATAAATCACTCCAAAAACACCCTATTACAAAAGAAAATTAATGTCAAAAAAAAGAAAAAAAAGCAGCAATAGAAAACCTAAAAATCTATCTGCTACTAGTTTAGAAAAACGCCTAACAGACTTGTTTAGCAAGCAATTAACGGTGCGTTTAGACGCTAAAGGCGTTATCAGGAAATTAAAGATAAGCAACTCCAAAGACTCGGTTCAGCACTGCTTGGAGCAATTGGCCAGTAAAGGCCGCTTGGAACAAACCAATCGAGGCAAATACAAATGGAACAAAACTGCTCCAAAAATAAAGCGAAAGCCTAAAATCGGCGAACAACTGGCCGTTGGGCGTGTAGACCTTACACGCAGTGGCTCGGCTTATATTGTTTGTGAGGATGAAGTACTGGAACAAGATGTTTTTGTGCCGCCTCACAAGCTGATGGGCGCATTGAATGGCGACACCGTAGAAGTGGCTTGGTACCAGAGTCGCAAGGACAAGCTGGAAGGCAGCGTTACACAAATTATAAAACGCAAACTGGACCAATTTATTGGTACACTTTCGCTATCCGATAATTTTGCCTTTGTCATTCCTGACAATCCCAATATGCAAACCGATATTTTTGTTGCACGCAAAAACATACCTGCCAAAGCAGAAAATGGTGCCAAGGTTGTGGTGAGCATTACCAAGTGGCACAGCGATCACAAATCTAGCCCCGAAGGTAAAATTACCACCTATTTTGGAACAGAAGGCAGCAATGATATTGAGATGCAATCCATTCTCATTCAGAAAGGATTTAATCTCTCCTTTCCGCCTGAGGTGCTGAAGGAAAATGCGACCATTGATACCGAAATTTCTGCCGAGGAAATCGCCAAACGCCGAGATATGCGTGGCATTACAACCTTCACCATTGACCCAGCTACTGCCAAGGATTTTGATGATGCCCTGTCTATAGAATTGCTAGAAAATGGCAATTACGAAATCGGTATACACATTGCGGATGTGTCCCATTATGTACGCCCAGATTCGGAATTAGACAAGGAAGCCGCCCGAAGAACTACTTCTGTTTATTTGGTAGATCGGGTATTGCCCATGCTGCCCGAAAAACTCTCAAATGGCGTTTGCTCGCTGCGCCCAGAGGAGGAAAAATTGACTTTTTCTGCTGTTTTTGAGTTGGATCATCGTGCCAATATCGTCAAGGAGTGGTTTGGACGTACGGTCATTTATTCTGATCGGCGATTTACGTATGAGGAGGCACAAGAACGTCTGGAAACAGAGGAAGGGGATTATGCCGAAGAGCTAAAATTGCTCAACAAATATGCCCTTTTGCTACGCCAACAACGCTTCAAGACGGGTGCTATCAATTTTGAGTCGCCCGAAGTGCGCTTTGTGTTAGATGAAGAAGGTGTGCCGATTGATGTGTATCTCAAGGAGCGTAAAGATTCTAATATGCTGATTGAGGACTTTATGTTGTTGGCCAATAAACGTGTTGGGGCATTGATGCACGGCTTGCACGAAAAATTGGGCTTTGTATGGCCTATGGTGTACCGTATTCACGATGAGCCAGATATGGAGCGGGTGCATAATTTTACCGATTTTGCTGCTCAAATGGGCTATCCCATGAAAATCAATTCGCCGGAGCAAGTCAAAAAAGCCTTTGGCAAAATGCTCAAGGAAGCAGAGGGCAAACCAGAAGCCGATATTTTGCAACAATTGGCGATTCGTACCATGGCCAAGGCGGTTTATTCTATTGATAATATTGGACATTATGGGCTTGGTTTTGCGACTTACTCGCACTTTACCTCTCCTATTCGCCGCTATGCGGACGTACTGGCGCATCGAATTTTGTTCGATTATTTGAGTGGGAATAATAAGCGCATGAATCCGCAAAAATTGGAAGAATTGTGCAAGCATATTTCCAGAAAAGAGCGTGATGCCATGGAGGCCGAACGGGAATCGATCAAATACAAGCAAGCAGAATTCTTAGAGAAGCATTTGCAAGAGATTTTTGAAGGTACCATTTCAGGCATTGCCGATCATGGGGTGTATGTAAGCTTAACGGCTAATTTCTGTGAGGGCATGGTTCGTTACGACAAAATGTTTGACGATTTTGAACCCACGGAACACAAATTCCAAATCAAATCGCCTAGTATGAACTACAAAATGGGCGATACGGTTTGGGTGCGTGTCTTGGGGGCCAATAAATCCAAACGTCAGATTGATTTGGAATTGCTTGACCCTGAAAATCCAGACAATAAGCCGCCTGTGCGTGAAAAACCTACTACGATTAGCACCTTTGCAGAGGATCATAAAAAAACGCCCAAAGCTCCCGCAGCTGAACCAAAACCAGCACCAAAAGCAGAAGAAAACACCCCTGTAGAGCCTTTGAAAAAACCGAAAGCTTCGTCTAACAAACAAAAGGTAGAACCAGAGCCTCAACGAGGGCGCAAGGTCATAAAGAGCAATTACAAAGCAGATAATAAGCTTTATGAAGCCTTACTGCCCAAAATAGCCAAGGCGTATAAGAAAAGTAGCATCTATCAAACGGCTAAGGAAAAAAATGCCAAGTGGTTTTATGAGCTTGCGCCTGCTGCTCCTATTCCCAATTCGGTTTTGCTATTGGAAATGAACCCAACAGCAGCACTGAACAAAGGCTACAGAGCACAAAAATTGCTCTCCCATCATCCCTACAAGCCCGAGGGAAATACCAAAACGTTCTTTAAGACCTACTTTACAGAACAAGCTATTTCGGTGGGCTATTTGTCGCCGTTCCGTTCCTTGGATGAGAAACAACTGGATGAAAAAGATATTGCATTGAGCTTGCCTACCTTCAAGGAGTATATCCAATTGGTGCAACCCACACAAATTGTGGCCTTTTCGTTGACACTTATTGATACCCTGCGAACATTGGGCTTGATTGATGACCTACAAGAGGAGGAAATCAGCCATTATGAGCGTACCATTGTGGGTACCAAAGGATTGCTTAATATAGAGGGTAAACATTTTCCGATTGCCTTTGTGCCTCGCCCTTCGTCACGCCTACTCAAAGTACTCAAAACTAAAGCTTGGGATTGGGCATTTCCGAATGCTGCCGAGTAATGATTTTGGATTGGTATGCTTGCAAATTATAGTAAGAATGGACAAACGCGTTGTGGGTTTGTCCATTTTTTTATATAAATGCTCCTATGGCAAAGGTATCTCCTTGGGTAATTGTTGCTGGAAAGTGGAATTCAAATTCTCTTAAA